>NZ_BBPH01000171.1 GCF_000787695.1 Paracoccus sp. PAMC 22219
CGCGCCGAGGCCGCCCGCGACGCGGAAACCGCCGCCCGCGCCCGCATTGCCGAGGAGACCGACCAGACCCCCGATCAGCTGCGCGCCACCTTGGGCCAGATCGACGACACCGCCCCCGCCGACGCGCTGGAGGATCAGATCGCCCGCCTGCGCACCGCCCGCGACGCGCTTGGCGCCGTCAACCTGCGCGCCGACGAGGACAAGCGCGCGCTGGAGGAGGAACGCGACGCCCTGGCCGCGGAAAAGACCGACCTGGAGGAGGCGATCCGCAAGCTGCGCGCCGGCATCGGCAGCCTGAACCGCGAGGGGCGCGAACGCCTGCTGGCCGCGTTCGAGACGGTGAACGCCAATTTCGCGACGCTGTTCACGACGCTGTTCGGCGGCGGAGAGGCGCGGCTGGTCCTGGTCGAATCGGACGACCCGCTGGATGCGGGGCTGGAGATCATGTGCCAGCCTCCGGGCAAGCGCCTGTCGACGCTGTCGCTGCTGTCGGGGGGCGAACAGACGTTGACCGCGATGGCGCTGATATTCGCGGTGTTCCTGGCCAACCCTGCGCCCATCTGCGTGCTGGACGAGGTCGACGCGCCGCTGGACGACGCCAATGTCAGCCGCTTCTGCGACCTTCTGGACGAGATGACGCGCCGGACCGACACGCGCTTCCTGATCATCACCCACCATGCGGTGACGATGGGCCGGATGGACCGGCTGTTCGGCGTGACGATGGTCGAACAGGGCGTCAGCCAGCTGGTCAGCGTGGACCTGAAACGCGCCGAGGCTCTGGTCGCCTGACGCGACCCGCGTTAGGGTCCGGGCACAACCAAGCGAGGACCCCATGAGCGTCGAACAGACCCTGACCGACAAAGGCATCACCCTTCCCGCAGCGCCCATGCCGGCGGCGAACTATGTCCCCTTCGTGCAGAGCGGGAACCTTGTGTTCATCTCGGGGCAGATCAGCGCGGATGACAACGGCCTGATCATCGGCAAGCTGGGCGACACGACCAGCCTGGAGGACGGCACCGCCGCCGCCCGCCGCTGTGGACTGGCCTTGATCGCGCAGCTGAAGGCCGCGATCGGCAACCTGGACCGGGTGACGCGGGTGGTCAAGCTGACCGGCTTTGTCAATTCGACACCCGATTTCACGGATCAGCCCAAGGTCATCAACGGCTGTTCCGATCTGATGGTCGAGGTCTTCGGAGAGGCCGGGCGCCATGCCCGCGCCGCGGTGTCCGCGCCCTCGCTGCCGTTCGGCGTCGCGGTCGAGATCGAAGCCGTCTTCGAGGTCCGCTGATGCTGGACCCGCGTTTCCTGACGGTGCCCATCACCCATCGCGGGTTGCACAGCGCAGGCGTGCCGGAAAACAGCCTGGCCGCCGCCCGCGCGGCGATCGAGGCCGGATACGGTATCGAATGTGACATCCAGCCGGGCCCGAACGGCGAACCGCTGGTCTTTCACGACTATCAGCTGGAGCGTCTGACCGCGCGCGCGGGCTTTGTCGGGGCGCTGGACGGGGACGCGCTGGCGGGCCTGCGCCTGCTGGGCACGACCGAGGGCGTGCCGACACTGGCGCAGTTCCTGGACCTGATTGCCGGGCAGGT
Organism: Paracoccus sp. PAMC 22219; assembly: GCF_000787695.1. Lineage (GTDB taxonomy): Bacteria > Pseudomonadota > Alphaproteobacteria > Rhodobacterales > Rhodobacteraceae > Paracoccus. The sequence goes on from NZ_BBPH01000171.1 coordinate 1,596, forward strand.
GCCCCTGCTGATCGAGATCAAGGACCAAGACGGCGCCTGCGGCCCCGGTGTCGGCACCCTGTCCACCCGCGTGGCCGAGGCGCTGCAGGGCTATGACGGTCCGGTGGCGGTGATGTCCTTCAACCCGCACATGATCGCGGCCTTTCGCGCCGCGGCCCCGGACGTGCCGGTGGGCCTGACCACCTGCGCCTTCCCCGAGGACGACTGGATGCAGGTTCCCCCCGGCCGCCGCGAGGAACTGGCCCAGATCCGCGACTTTGACGCGGTGGGGGCGTGTTTCGTGTCGCATGACAAGAACGACCTGGACAATCCGCGCGTCGATGCCCTGCGCGCGCAGGGCATTCCCGTGCTGACCTGGACGATCCGCAGCCAAGACGAGGAGGCCGCCGCCCGCCGCGTCGCGACGAACATCACCTTCGAAGGCTATCTGGCGGCGACCTGACGCCTCTTCGTTGCCCAAATACCCAAAGGGCGCCATCCTGCGGCGCCCCGCGACACCGGCGGGACCTGACAAGCCGCGCCCCGCACCCTATCTTCCGGGGCATGACCGACATGATGACCCTGACGACTCATCCCTCGATCGCCGCCATCGACCCACAGGTCTGGGACGGTCTGGGCGACGGCAATCCCTTCACCACGCACCGCTTCCTGTCCGCGCTGGAACAGTCGCGGTCTGTCGGCACCGGATCGGGCTGGCAGCCGCTGCACCTGACGCTGGAACGCGACGGTCAGATGGTGGCCGCGGCGCCGCTTTATGCGAAATCGCACAGCCAGGGCGAATACATCTTCGACCATGCCTGGGCGCAGGCCTATGTGCGGGCGGGCGGGCGGTATTACCCCAAGCTGCAATGCGCGGTGCCCTTTACCCCCGCCACCGGCGCCCGCCTGCTGGCCCGCGACGACGAGGCGCGGGCCGGTCTGCTGGCAGGGCTGATGCAGGTGGCCGAGCGGCTGGAGGTGTCGGGCGCGCATGTCACCTTCTGCACCGAACACGAGGCCGACCTGGGCGAGGCCGCGGGTTTCCTGCCGCGCGTGACGCAGCAGTATCACTGGCTGAACCGCGGCTATGGCAGCTATGATGATTTCCTGGGCGCGCTGTCCTCGCGCAAGCGCAAGGACCTGCGCAAGGAACGGGCCCGTGCGCAGGGGTTCGGCGGCACGATCCGCCACCTGTCCGGCGACGATCTGAAGCCGCATCACTGGGATGCCTTCTGGGAGTTCTATCAGGATACCGGCGCGCGGAAATGGGGCCAGCCCTATCTGACGCGGGCGTTCTTCGACCGCATCCAGGAGACGATGCGCGACGACATCCTGCTGGTGCTGGCGGAAATCGACGGCCAGCCGATCGCGGGGGCGCTGAATTTCCTGGGGCCGGATGCGGTCTATGGCCGCTACTGGGGTTGCGTGGCCGACCACGCGTTTTTGCATTTCGAGCTGTGCTATCACCAGCGATCGACCATGCGATCGCGCATGGACTGGGCCGGGTCGAGGCGGGGGCGCAGGGGGACCACAAGCTGGCCCGCGGATACGAGCCGGTGCCGATCCATTCGCTGCACTGGGTGCGCGATCCGGGCTTCTTGCGCGCGCTGGAAAACTATCTGGATCAGGAACGTGATGCGATGGGCGCCGAGATCGAGGCGCTGGCCGAGTTCACCCCGTTCCGAAAGGGCGAGCTGTCGCCGTGACCGGGCCTTTGCGTCCCGCGAGGCGCCGGGGGGCCAGCCCCCCGGACCCCCCGGTGTCGTGCTGTCGGTCCGGTGTCAGACCTTTTCCAGCAGCGCCTCTCCGGCGCTGACGGTGCAGGTGCCGGGGCTGTCCTCGACATCCATGGATTTCACCACGCCGTCCTCGACATAGGCCGCAAAGCGCTTGCAGCGGCCGAAGAAGCCGACGGGCGGGGCGGTGAAGTCCAGGCCCAGGGCCTTGGTCATGCTGCCGTCGGCATCGGCCAGAACCTCGATCCCGGCCTCGGTCGCGCCGGTCTGGTCGGCCCAGGCCTTGGTCACGAAGGGGTCGTTTACGGTGATGCAGACGATGCGCGACACGCCCTTGGCGCGGAACGCGTCGGCGCTGCGCACGAAGCTGGGCATGTGCGCGTTCGTGCAGGTGCCGGTGAAGGCGCCCGGCAGGCCGAACAGTGCGACCTTGCCCTGCATCAGATCGGCGGTGTCGACGGTCTCGGGGCCGGCCTCGCCCACGCGCAGCAATTGGCCCTGGGGCAGCTTGTCTCCGGCGGTGATGGTCATCGCATTCTCCTGAATTGCAACGGATTCGCGGCGACTATAGGGTGCCCCCGGCAAACAGACCAGAGAGGCGGCGGATGCGCATCGTGATCGTGGGAGGGGGGCAGGCGGCGGCCTCGATGGCCGCGCGGCTGCGGGCCAGGGGCCACGAGGGGCCGCTGACCGTGATCGGGAACGAGCCCGCCGCCCCCTATCAGCGCCCGCCCCTGTCCAAGGCCTATCTGCTGGGGCAGATGGGTCTGGACCGCCTGACGTTGCGCGCGCCCGAATGGTGGCGCGATCAGGGGATCGCGCTGCACCTGTCGGAGACGGCGCTGTCGATCGACGCGCACGGGCGGGTGCTGACGACCGACCGGGGCAGCTATCCCTATGACGCGCTGGCGCTGACGACCGGGGCGGCGCCGCGCCGCCTGCCGGCGGCAATGGGCGGCGACCTGCCCGGCACATATGTGATCCGCAGCCTGGCCGATGTCGACGCGCTGGCCCCGCAGATGCGCGAAGGCCGGCGTCTGGTGGTCATCGGCGGCGGCTATATCGGGTTGGAGGCGGCAGCGGTCGCACGCAAGCTGGGCCTGGAGGTCACGCTGATCGAGGCCGCGCCCCGCATCCTGGGCCGGGTCGCGGCGGCCGAAACGTCGGATATGATCCGCGCGCTGCACCGCGCGCATGGCGTCACGATTCTGGAGGGCACGGGGATCAGCCGCATCACCGGGGAGGAGCGCGCGACCGGCGTCGCGATGATCGACGGTCGGCAGATCGACGCGGATCTGGTGATCATGGGCATCGGCGTGCTGCCGGAGACCGGGCTGGCCGGCACGGCGGGGCTGGATCTGGACAACGGCATCGCGACCGACCAACACGGCCGCACGTCCGACCCGTCGGTCTGGGCCGCGGGTGATTGCGCCAGCACGCCCTGGCAGGGCGGGCGGCTGCGGTTGGAAAGCGTGGGCGGGGCGATCGACATGGCGGAATGCGTGGCGGACAATATGATGGGACTGGTGCGCGATTACGCGCCCAAGGCCTGGTTCTGGTCGGACCAGTTCGACGCCAAGCTGCAGATCGCGGGGCTGAACGCGGGGCACGATCAGGTCGTGAGGCGCGCGGGGCAGGGCGATCATGTCGCGTCGGTCTGGTATTACCGACAGGGGGCCCTGATCGCCGTCGATGCGCTGAACGATGCCCGCGCCTACATGATCGGCAAGCGGCTGATCGAGGGCGGGATCAGCCCCGATCCGGCGGTGATCCCCACCGTGCCTGACCTCAAGGCGCTTCTGGCATGACCGGGTTCTGTTCGCAGGCCGGCCCAGGGGGGTGCTGGGGGCAGGATGCCCCCAGCTGCCACCGCGGGACGCAATCATGAGGATCGTCGGCGGTACGCTGCGCGGCTTGAAGCTGACGGACCTGGGCGAGGGCGATCCGGCCGCGCATCTGCGTCCCACCACCGACCGCGTCCGCGAGGCGATCTTCAACCTGCTGATCAACGGCACGCACGGCAACCCTCTGCCGGGGGCGCGGGTGCTGGACCTCTTCGCAGGGACCGGTGCCTTGGGGCTGGAGGCCCTGTCGCGCGGCGCGTCCCATGCGACCTTGGTCGATGACGGTGCCCGGGCGCATGCCCTGATGCGCCAGAACGTCGCCAAGGCCCGTTCGCAGGCGGCGACGACCCTGCTACGCCGCGACGCGACCAAGCTGGGACTGCACGCGGGCCCCGCGTTCGACGTCGTCTTCCTGGATCCGCCCTATGGACAGGGCCGTGGAGAGGTCGCGCTGGCCTCTGCGCTGCAAGGCGGCTGGATCGGCGGCGGTGGCTGGATCATCTGGGAGGAATCGCGCCCACCCCTGCTGCCTGCGGCGGTGACGTTGCTGGATCGGCGCAGCTATGGTGACACCGTGGTGACGCTGGCGCGCGTTGCGGCTGCCGAGGGTGAGTAACAGCCTAAGTCTGACAGCAAAGGGCTGATCGCGGGCCGAGCTGCGATCATGCGACAAGAACGTTCCGGCAGTCACCGGCGGTGCACCTTAGTTGCACGACGCCATTTGGTTGCCTGGCGTATGATGCACCTGACGCCGCGGGGACCGTTCGGTGGCGCCGGGCCTGCCTTCGGCGGCCCGGCGCGTCAGTGCCGGCCGCCGCCCGCACACGTTGCGGAACGGGCGATGCTGCCCGCTGCCGCCTCTAGTGCGCCGGGGCCGTGCGGGATGTCGAGGGCGGTCAGCCCGGCCTCGATCGCGCCCAACGTGCCCATCAGGACACCCGCGTTTGTGTGGCCCATATGCGCGATCCGCAGCGCGCCCGACGGGTCGGGCGCGCCCAGGCCCACGCCAAGCGTCACCCCGCATTCGCGCGTGACCCAAGCCCGCAACGCGTCGGCGCCGGGCAGCGTCACCGCTGTCACCGAGCAGGAGCGGGCACCGGGATCGGCCACCGACAGGCGGATGCCGCCGCCGACCGACCAGGCGTCGACCGCAGCCCAGGTCGCGCGGGCCAGCCGATCGTGCCGCGTCCAAGTGGCTTCCAGCCCCTCTTCGTCCAGGATCATCGTCAGCGCCTCGGACAGGGCAAAGATCTGTTGGACCGGCGGCGTGCCGCCCCACCATCGCCACAGCGCGTCCGACCCGGCCCGCAGGTGCCAGTCCCACCACGGAGAGGTCAGCGACGTCCGGCCCCGCGCCGCCGCCTTGTCGGAAAACCATACGAAGACCGTGCCGGGCGGGCACATCAGGCCCTTCTGGCTGGCGGCGATCAGCACGTCGACGCCCCAATCGTCCATCCGCATCGGCGCGCAGCCAAGGGACGCGATCGCATCGACGACCAGCAGCGCCGGGTGATCGCCCATCGCGGCCCGGATCGCGCGGATATCGGCCAAGGTCGCGCTGGCGGTGTCGGTCTGACACACCATCACGGCGCGGATGCGGCCCTGCGGGTCTTGGGCCAGGCGCGCGGCCAGGCGTGCGGGATCAGGGGCCAGCGCGCCGAAATCCATCCGCTCGACCTGGACGCCCAGGCCCTCGGTCATCTCGGCCCAGGACCGACCGAAATGGCCGCTGGTCAGCACCAGCGCCAGATCGCCGGGGGCGAACATGTTGGCGGATGCGGCCTCCCACCCGGCATGGCCGTTGCCGATATAGGGGGCCAGATGCGCCCGCGTGCCCGCCAGCCGCTTCAGCTGGGCCATGACCTGCAGGTTCACCTGCGCCAGATCATCGCCATAGATGTCGGGCGAGGCCCGGTGAGCCGCGTTCAGCACGCGCGCCGGCACCGGAGAGGGGCCGGGAATTGCAATCAGGTCGGGTCCGGGGGCAAGGCTCATCGCAAGCGTTCCTTCACATCGTGCAAGATCGGTAGGGCCACACCCCGCCCGCGTCAACGGGGCGTGGCCTTGTGGCGCAAGGTCGGAAAGGGGTATGGCTGGGCGTGATCGAAAAGGGCGCCCGCGCCCGCGACCGAAAGGCCCGACAGACACGTGGACCCGCGCCAGGACAGCCCCTCCCGATTGATTGCCGCCGCGACGCGCGGCGCGACCGTGCCGCCCGCCCCGGATGCGTCCAAGGTGCCGGGCCTGCTGCGGCGGTTGTGGGACGACTATCTGCGGCCGCATCGGGGCAAGATGGCGATGGCCTTTTTCCTGATGACGCTGGAGGGATCGACCCTGGCGCTGATCAGCTGGATGCTGAAGCCGCTGTTCGACCTGGTCTTCATCGGCAAGCAGCCGGGCGCGATCTGGTGGGTGGGGGCCGCGATCTTTGGCATCTTCCTGTTGCGCGCGGTCACGCTGGTGGCCAGTCGCGCGTTGCTGACGACGATCTCTCTGGCGGTGTCGACGACCATGCAGACACAGCTGCTGGCGCATATCCTGACGCTGGACAGCCGCTTTTTCCGCGACAATTCGCCCGGCGCCATGATCGAGCGGATCCAGGGTGACACCATGGCCGTCCAGGGGGTCTGGGCGACGCTGATCACGGGAGCCACGCGCGACGCGATCAGCCTGGTGATGCTGTTCGGGGTGGCGCTGACCATCGACCCGATCTGGACCTTGGGGGCGCTGGTGGGGGCGCCGATCCTGATCATGCCCGCCGCGCTGGTGCAGAAATACATCCGCCGCAAGGTTCGCCAGAACCGCGTGAACGCGGGCCTGCGCGCCACCCGGCTGGACGAGGTGCTGCACGGCATCGCCTCGATCCGGCTGAACCGGGCCGAGGCCGACCAGACCGCCCGTTTCGCGGCCATCGTGGCCCGCATCCGGGCGTCCGAGACCAAGGTCGCCGCGACCTCCAGCGTGATCCCGGCGCTGACCGACGTGGTCACGGGCATCGGTTTCGTCGCGGTGCTGGCGTTGGGCGGCAACCAGGTGATGGACGGCGACCGCAGCGTCGGCGATTTCATGGCCTTCTTCACCGCGCTGGCGCTGGCATTCCAGCCGATGCGCCGCCTTGGCGGGATCGCGGGCGTCTGGCAGACCGCCGCCGCCAGCCTGGAACGCATCTATCACGTCTTCGACACGCGCCCGACCGTGGTGTCCGGCCCCCGCACCGCGCCCCCGGACACGACCCAGATCGTTCTGGACGACGTCTGGCTGTCCTATGACGGGCAGGTCGTCCTCCACGGGCTGTCCTTCACCGCCGAGGCCGGGCGCACCACCGCGCTGGTCGGCCCGTCGGGGGCGGGGAAATCGACGGTGTTCAATCTGCTGACGCGGATGGTCGACGCGGACCGGGGGCTGGTCACCTTGGGCGGCGCGCCGGTCAGCGACTACGATCTGGGCGTGCTGCGCGACCAGTATTCGACCGTGGCGCAGGAATCGGCGCTGTTCGACGAAAGCCTGCGCGACAACATCCTGATGGGGCGCCCCGATGCGTCGGACGCCGACCTGCAGGCCGCGTTGAAGGCCGCCAATGTCAGCAACTTCCTGGACGATCAGCGCACGCTGGACAGCCCCGTCGGCCCGCGCGGATCGGCCCTGTCGGGCGGTCAGCGCCAGCGCGTGGCGATCGCCCGCGCGCTGCTGCGCGACGCGCCCGTGCTGCTGCTGGACGAGGCGACCAGCGCGCTGGACACCGCCAGCGAACGGCTGGTCCAGGATGCGCTGGACCACCTGTCTGCGGGGCGCACCACGCTGGTCATCGCGCACCGCCTGTCGACGATCCGCAATGCCGACAAGATCGTGGTGATGGAATCGGGACGGGTTGTGGAACAGGGCAGCCATGACCAGTTGATGGCCAAGGGCGGCGCCTATGCCCGCCTTGTCGCGCTGCAATTCGGAGACCATGAATGACCCGCCAGATCATCCGCCTGACCGGCGAGGACCGCGTGCCCTTCCTGCAGGGGCTGGTGACCAACGATGTGGCCCGTGCCCCCGTCTGGGCCGCGATGCTGACGCCGCAGGGCAAGTACCTGGCCGATTTCCTGATCGTGCCCGATGGCGATGCGCTGCTGATCGACGTCGATGCGCGGCTGGCCGACGATCTGATCCGCCGCCTGTCGATGTACAAGCTGCGCAGCAAGGTCGTGCTGGAGGCGGTGGACATGCCCGTGGCCCGCGGCACCGGTCCCGCGCCGGACGGGGCCGTGGCCGACCCGCGCCACCCGGCGCTTGGCTGGCGTCATTATGGCGCGGCGGGCGATGACGGCACCGATTGGGACGCCATCCGCGTCGCGCATTGCATCCCCGAGACCCTGGTCGAGCTGACCCCGAACGACACCTATATCCTGGAGGCCGGGTTCGAACGCCTGCACGGCGTCGATTTCCGCAAGGGCTGCTATGTCGGGCAGGAGGTCACCGCGCGGATGAAGCACAAGACCGAACTGCGCAAGGGTCTGGCCGTGCTGCGCATCGACGGCGCGGTCCCCGCGGGCACCCCCATCACCGCCGACGGGCGCGAGGTGGGCACCGTGTTTACGCAGTCGGGCGGGCAGGCCATCGCCCATGTCCGCCACGACCGCGTGGCCCCCGACATGCAGGCCGGCGAGGCGCGGCTTTCCCCGCTGTGACCGACCCCGCGCCCGAGACGCGCAAGATCATCCATATCGACATGGATGCCTTCTTCGCCTCGGTCGAACAGCGCGATTTCCCGGAACTGCGCGGCAAGCCGGTGGCCGTGGGCGGATCGGCGGCCCGCGGCGTCGTGGCCGCCGCCAGCTATGAGGCGCGGGTGTTCGGGGTACGGTCGGCCATGCCCTCGGTGACGGCGGCGCGGCTGTGCCCGGACCTGATCTTCGTGCGCCACCGGTTCGACGTCTACAAACAGGTCAGCCAGCAGATCCGCGACATCTTCCTGGACTATACGCCCCTGGTCGAACCGCTGTCGCTGGACGAAGCCTATCTGGACGTGACCGACCACCTGGAGGGCCGCACCGCGACCAAGATCGCGGCCCAGATCCGCGCCCGCATCCGCGAGGCGACGGGGCTGACCGCCAGCGCGGGCGTCAGCTACAACAAGTTCCTGGCCAAGCTGGCATCGGACCAGAACAAGCCCGACGGGCTGTGCGTCATCACGCCGGACCGGGGGCCGGACTTTGTGCTGGCCCTGCCGGTGGGCAAGTTCCACGGCGTGGGCCCCGCCACGGCGGCCAAGATGCAGGCGATGGGCATCGCCACCGGGGCCGACCTGCATGCGCAGGACCTGGATTTCCTGCTGCGCCGGTTCGGCAAGGCAGGGCGCTACTATTGGAACATCGCGCGCGGCATCGACCACCGGCGCGTCAGCCCCAACCGCATCCGCAAGTCGGTGGGGGCCGAGAACACCTATTCCGTCGACATCATGGCGCTGGACGGCGCGCTGGAGGCGCTGGAGCCGTTGGCCGCCAAGGTCTGGGCCGCCGTCGCGCGCCACGACCTGCGCGGGCGGACCGTGACGCTGAAGGTCAAGTTCGCCGATTTCCAGCAGATCACGCGGGCGCGCAGCTTGGGCCACGCTGTGGCGTCACAGGTGGAACTGCTGTCCATCGCCCGCGACCTGGCGGCGGGCGTGCTGCCCGATCCGCGGGGCGCGCGGCTGCTGGGCGTGACCCTGTCGGGGTTCCAAGGCCCCGATGACGGTCCCGCCCAGCTGTCGCTGTTCGACTAGCGCCAGCGGACCCACCGGCCCGGACCCTGCGCCGCCAGGATCAGCAGGCCCCCGGCCACGGCCCAGTTCTTGACCACGATGGTGACCTGCCACGGGTCGGCGCGCAGCTGCCAGTGAAACCAGCTGGTCCCGATGCAATAGAGGGCCAGCAGCAGCGCCCAGGTCCGCACGCGCGGACCCAGCATCAAGCAGATCCCCGCGACCAGGTTGAAGGCCGCGACCGGCCAGACCAGTTGACCGGGCAGGCCCAGGCTTTCGATCATGCGGATCACCTGGGTCGGCTCTCCCACCTTCTGGACCGCGCCGCCGATGAACAGCATCGCGATCAGCAGGCGGCCGGTCAGGTTCAGGGCGTTGTTCATGCGCGGGTCGCGAACCAGTCTTCGGGAACCCACGCAAAGGCGTCGCCGCGCGATTCCACATGGCCGATGCCGGGGAAGGGCAGGTGCGTGCCCGCCACCGCGATCCGGTCGGCGGTGACCATCTGCAGCAGGTTGCGCCGGGTGGTGGCGGCCTGTCCTGCGTCGGTGTCGAAGGCCACGCCCGCATCCGGGTGCCGGAACTGCAGCGCGGCCAGCGCCGCGGCGTCGCCCAGAATGATCATCTGCGCGTCGCCATCCGACAGGCGCAGGCCGCTGTGGCCCGGCGTGTGGCCGGGCAGGGCCATCGTGGTGATGCCGCCGCCCAGGTCGGCCTCACCCGCAAAGGTCTGGATGCGGTCGCCATAGGCGTCGCGCACCCCGCGGGCCAGCGCGAAGAAGGGCTGGAAGTCGGCGGGCGCGGCGCTGGCCGTGGCCTCGTCGGTCCAGAAGGCCAGCTCGTCCTCGTTCACGTGCAGGGCGGCGTTGGCAAAGACCGCGCCCGCATCGCCCACCAGTCCGCCGGCATGGTCGGGATGCAGGTGCGTCATCACGATCCGGGTGATCTGGTCGGGCGTCACGCCCAACGCCGCCAGCGATGCCGCCAGATGCCCCGTGGTGGGCCCAAAGGCCGACCCGCCGCCCGCATCGACCAGCGTCAGCTGGTCGCCCTGGCGGATCAGGTGGACGCTGACCGGCACGCGGATCGGCTGTTCGGGGTCCAGATAGGCGGCACGCAGGGCCGCGCCATAGGCGGCGTCGTCCAGGTTGACGACCAGATCCTTGGCGAAATCGAAATGCCCGTCGGCGATGGTGGTGACGGTGGTCCCGCCAAGCGTGCGGGTGTGGACGGTCGGCACAAAGGCCGGGATTGCGGCGGCGGCGGGTTCCTGGGCGAAGACCAGGCCGCGGCCCAGAAAGGGCATCGCGACGGCGGCGCCCGCGGCGGTCAGCATCAGGTGGCGGCGGGACAGGACGGTCACGGGCATCTCCATCTTATGGGGTCTGCGCGATCATTCCCGCGAAGCCGCGTCCGGTACCACGCCCCTTGTTCGCGATCACGCAAAGGTGAGAACGCGACGCGCCGCAGGGGCCTGCGGGCGCGCGTGGTCGGGTCGGGGTATGGATCAGGCGCGTTCGCTGTATTCGAACATCTCGGTGTTGACGACGATCGCCTCGCCCTCGCCCACGAAGGGCGGGATCATGATGCGCACGCCGTTGTCCAGGATCGCCGGCTTGTAGCTGTTGGCGGCCGTCTGGCCCTTCACGACCGGCTCTGTCTCGGCGACGGTGCAGGTGACCTTTTGCGGGATCGAGACCGACAGAGCCTCCTCGCCATAGTATTCGATGGTGGCGGTCATGCCGTCCTGCAGGAAGGGGCGGCGGTCGCCCAGAAGGTCGGCGTCCAGCTCGGTCTGCTCGAACGTCTCGCTGTCCATGAAGACCAGCTTGCCGTCGGATTCGTACAGGAACTGCTGGTCCTTCTGGTCCAGGCGGACGCGCTCGACCTTGTCCTCCGAGCGGAACCGCTCGTTCAGCTTGCGGCCGTCGCGCAGGTTCTTCAGCTCGACCTGGGCAAAGGCGCCGCCCTTGCCGGGCTTGACGTGGTTGACCTTGACGGCGCCCCACAGGCCCCCGTCATGTTCCAGGATGTTGCCGGGGCGGATTTCATTGCCGTTGATCTTGGGCATGGGATGGGTCTCGTGCGTTTGCGGAAATTTCGGGCCGTCCTGGCAATGCCAGCCGTTGAACGACAATCTTGGCCCCCTATATCGAGGGCTGCGGCATCAGGCAACCAGATCGGAACTGCGGCGTTGTCAAGGTGCCAACAGGGCTATCGCCACGTCAGTGTCGCCATGGGGTTACGATTTTCCCCGCAATTTGCGCGGCATGCAGTAAGGACATGGCAGACATGCGAGTGAAGGGATACCGAATCGGCGGGCCGAAAGGCTAAGGCAGCAGGCACCGTCAGAGAAACGGATTCAAGAAACAGGGGAAACGTCAAGTTTTCCCCACATGGCCCTGTTACCCGAACGGGGCCGCAAGAGAATGGACGAAAACAAGATGCGCGATTTTGTCGACGGCTCGGCCTTCAATTTCGAACAAGGCCAGCGTGCCCGCAAGCTGTTTGCAGCCGTGGTGCTGGCGGCCTTGGATGATGCCATTGCGGATGACAAGAAATATGGAAACGGCCCCGAGCAGATCGCCCGGTGGGCGCGGTCGCGCGATGGCCGCGAGGTGCTGTCCTGCGCCGGGATCGACCCGAACGAGCGAGTGGTCAAGGGCCTGATGGAATTCGTCTCCAAGGGCGTGCGCACCTCTGTCGCGCTGTCGCGCGAGGAGAGCGAGCGTCGCATGGCCGCCGAGGCCGAGGAAGCCGAAGCCGCCTGAAGCCTGCGCGCATCGACGATCAGGGCCGCCCCGTTCGGGCGGCCTCTTTTGTTACAGCCGCGTCACCACGCGCTGCGAATAGAAATGGCGCACGTCGGCTGCGTTGCACAGTTCGGTCGCGGGGGTCATGACGGCGGCCGACGCAGCGGCGGCACCAAGGGCCAGCGCCTCGTGCATGGGCCAGTCGCGCGCGGCGGCCAAGACGAAACCCGCGACAAAGCTGTCGCCCGCGCCCACGGCACTGACCACGCGCACCGGCGCGGCCTCGGCGTGCCAGGCGCCGTCGGGGCCGGCGATGACCGATCCGTCCGCGCCCCGCGCCACGATCACCGATTTCGCAGCACCGTTGCGCACCAGGCCCGCCGCGAAATCGGCGCTGTCGCTGCGCAGGGGCAGGGGGCGGCCCGCCAGCCCTCGGCCTCGTGGCTGTCCATGCGCAGCACGTCGACGGGGATCGACGATCCCGCCAGCGCCCGCAACGCGTCGCCGGACGTGTCGACCAGTAGCCGCGCCCGCCCGTCCTTGAGCCTGACGGTCAGCATCTGTTCGAACCCCGGCGCGATGCCGGGCGGGTTCGACCCCGACACGACCACCCAGCCCCCGGCCAGCGCGGCCTCGGCGATGGCGGCGATGGTGCTGGCCAGCTGGGTCATGTGCCATTCCGGTCCGGGCATCACAAAGCGGTACTGGCCGCCCGTCGTGCGGTCGGTGACGGCCAGCGACTGGCGGGTTTCCCCAGGCGCGGTCAGGCGCAGCACCTTGAGCCCCGCCGATTTCAGCATGTCCGCCATGCGCTGTCCGGTGGCGCCGCCCAGGGCCACCATCGCGGTGGACTGGCCGCCGATAAGCTTGATCGCCCTGCTGACATTGATGCCGCCGCCGCCCGGATCGACGACCGGCTTGTCGCAGCGCAGCTTGAGGTCGGGCACGACGCTGTCGGCGGCGGTCGACAGGTCCAGCGCCGGGTTCAGCGTGACGGTCAGGATCGGGGCCTGACCGCTCATCTCATTCCCACCACTGGTCGATGGTGGCGATGTCGTCGTCGGACCAGCCGAAATGATGCGCCATCTCGTGCGTGACGATGTGCACGACCAGGTCGCCCAGGGACACGTCGCCGCGCGACGCCCATTCGTCCATGATCGGGCGGCGGTACAGCCAGATGATGTCCGGCCCGCCCGGCTGGTCGCTGATCGATTTTTCGGTCACCGGAATGCCGTCATAGATGCCGGTCAGGTCGAACGGGTCGTCGATCTGCAATTCGTCCAGCACGTCCTCGGGGGCGAATTCGGCGACGCGGATGGCGACCTGGGCCGCGGCTTCGCGGAATTCGGGGGGCAGGGTGGTCATGGCGTGCCGGGCCATGGCCTCGATCTCGGCCGCGTCGGGGGCCGTGCGGCCGTTCCAGTCACTCATTCCAGCGCCTCCTGCATGGTCCCCCCGATATGGACAAAAATGCCCGGCTGTGAAAGAGCAACAGCAACAGGAGACGCCCCATGACCATCACCCGTTTCGCGCCCTCGCCCACCGGCCACATCCACGTCGGCAACCTGCGCACCGCGCTGTTCAACTATCTGATCGCCCGCAAGGCCGGCGGCACCTTCATCCTGCGCCTGGACGACACCGACCAGGAACGCAGCAAGCAGGAATATGTCGACGGCATCCAGCGCGACCTGGAATGGCTGGGCCTGCACTGGGACCGGGTGGAGCGTCAGTCGCTGCGCATGGACCGCTATCGCGCCGAGGCCGATGCGCTGCGCGCGTCGGGTCGCCTGTATGAGGTCTTCGAGACCCCGGTCGAACTGGACCTGAAGCGCAAGAAGCTTTTGAACATGGGCAAGCCGCCGGTCTATGACCGCACCGGCCTGTCGCTGTCGGATGCCGACAAGGATCGCCTGCGGGCCGAGGGGCGCGAGGGATACTGGCGCTTCCTGCTCGACCAGAACCGGATCGAATGGACCGACGGTATCCTGGGCGACATCTCGATCGACGCGGCGTCGGTCAGCGACCCGGTGCTGATCCGCGCCGACGGTCAGGTGCTCTACACCTTTGCCAGCAGCGTGGACGACACCGACATGGGCGTGACCCATATCGTGCGCGGGTCCGACCACGTGACCAACACCGCGACCCAGATCCAGATCATCCAGGCCATCGGCGGCACGCCCCCCGCCTTCGCCCATCACAGCCTTCTGACCGGCGCCAAGGGCGAGGAGCTGTCCAAGCGCATCGGCGCGCTGTCGCTCAAGGACCTGCGCGAGGCGGGCGTCGCCCCCGAGGCGCTGATCGCGCTGATGGCGCGGTTGGGATCGGGCGTGCCGGTCGCACTGGCATCGCTGGACGATCTGGCGCAGGCGTTCGATCTGGGCCAGTTCGGCGCGTCGCCCACCAAGTTCGATGCCGAGGATCTGTGGCCGCTGACCCGCGAACGCAACCAGGCGCTGCCCCTTGCCGCCGTCGCCGACCGCATCGCGGCCTTGGGCGTGCCTGACGATCAGGCCGAACGGTTCTGGCGCGTGGCCTCGCAGAACATCACCCGCCTGGACGATCTGGCCGACTGGTGGCGCATCTTCAGCGAAGGCGCCGAGCCGCAGATCGACCCCGAGGATGCCGCGTTCATCGCCCAGGCCATGACCCTGTTGCCTGCGGGTCCGTTCACCGACGCGACCTGGGGCGAATGGACGACCGCGGTCAAGGAGGCCACCGGCCGCAAGGGCAAGGGCCTGTTCATGCCGCTGCGCAAGGCCGTCACCGGCCAGGCCCACGGCCCCGACATGTCCGACGTCATGCCCCTGCTGCAGGTCGTCAAGGCGCGTTCCTGAACCCACCGACAATGTATGCGGGCGCATCCGGGACAATCCGGTTTGCGCCCGCGTAACATCAGGCATGATTGGCGGAATGCCGACATGTTTTCTAGGGTTGAATAGGAATTATATATTCAACCTGAGCGTGTATTCAAAATC
>NZ_BBPH01000170.1 GCF_000787695.1 Paracoccus sp. PAMC 22219
TCCGTCACCGTCGACCGCGTGCTGTCGAACGGTGCGTTTTCGGGCAATGCCAACACCAGCATCGGCGGAGATGCCAGCCTGCGCTTCGTCAATTTTGAGCTTGGCTGGACGCATTCGGGCAATGACACCATCAATGCATCGCAAGCGCGTGTTTCTGACACCGGTGCCGGCGTGAACTTCAACACCCGGTGGGGTCACGACCGGCTGCTGGGCAGCCGTGGTGACGACACGCTGGACGGATCGATGGGCAAGGACACGATCCGGGGCGGTCAGGGTGATGACGACATCTGGATCGGTGACGGCTACAACGGAGACGGCGATCGCGATGTGCTGATCTTCCGCGCCGGCGACGATGCCGATCGCGTTTATGGGTTCGAGACGGGCCGCGACGTGCTGGACCTGGGCGGGCGGAGCTACTCCGCGACCGAGGTTCGGGACGGGACCCTGCTGAACTTCGGTGGCGGGGATTCGGTCCTGCTGCACGGCGTGTTCGACTTCATCTGATCGCCTCATGGCAAGCGCGCGCATCGATCCGAAAGGACGATGCGCGCGAAAACCTAGCGGTTCAGGAACATCACAACTGCCGCCACGACGCCCGCCAACAGGATGACGATGCTGGTGGCACTGCGGACGCGCTCCATCACCTGTTCCCGTGCCGTCGGCCGGTACGGAATTGCGGCGATGGGGGCAACGCCCAGGTATTTCGTCACCATCGCTTGGGTGCGCAGGACGGGACGCCGGACCTCCAGCAGGAAACCGGACATCAGTGCCAGTCCCAGCCCCATGATGACACCCAGCATCGCCACTCGGCGCCGCCCGGAACTGAGCGGATATTCCGCCTCGGTCGCGCTTTCCAGCAGGATCATCTGCTGGCCATAATCGCTGGTCACAAGGCTCTGGTCCAGACGGGCGCGGGACAACCGCTCGGCAATCGCCATGCGCGGGATTTCCAACGCGGCAAGCCGGCGCGTGTAATCTGACAACATTTCCGACACCTGCGGGATGCCGGCCACGTGCGACGCGATCAGCGGCAGTCGGCGGTCGATGGCTTGCAGTTCCAGCTGCAGCGACTCCTCCTGCTGCCGGATCAGGTCGATCTGGCGGCTTTGTCCGACCGGCAACTGCTGGTCGCCGCCATCGCGCAGCGCATCGATCTGCGTCTGCAAGCGCAGCACCTCGGGGTGGTCTGGGGCCAGCGTGCGCCGGGCCTGGGCCAGATCCACCTCAAGGATGCGCAACTGCTGTGCCAAGGGTTCCTGGCGGCCCACTTCGGACGTCCCGATCTCCAGCCCGAGACGTTCGCGTTCCAGTGCCTGCAAGGTGCGGATCAGCTCGGTGCGCTGACCCTCAAGGCGGGTCTGTTCGGCGGCCAGGAATTCAAGGTTCTCGGGCATCCGGTCGACATTCTCTGCCCGGAAGGCGGCCAGATCGGCCTCGACGCTGGCAATCGCCTCGACCGCGCGCTCGTCCTGGGTTTCCAGGGTGCCGATCAGTTCATTCAGCCGCTGGTCGCGCTCTCTCAGGTTGCCGGTCTGGATCTGGTCGATGATATCGTTCGCCAGATTTGCGGAATTGGCGGCGGTGCCGGTCTGCGCGGTCACCTGGATGGCCGAAACCTCCTCCGTCGAGCCTGCGGCTGCGGTGACGCCCGAAACGAAGTTGATGCGCACGTCCTGACGAAACTGCGCAACCTTTTCATCCTCGCTCAGCGGCGTGTCGTCATACATGGCAAAGCGGTCGATCATGTCCAGCACGTTGCTGCGCGCCATGATCCGCTGTTCGATCGTGCGCAGGCGGGTCGCCGTGTCGCCGCTGTCAACGCCGCCGCTGAGGACGGTGGGCTGAACCTGCAGCACCGCGATGGATTCATATGCACGGGGCAGGGCCAGCGCCTGCGCCAGTGCGACCAGCACGCAGACGACCAGCAGCGCGGCCATCACCGGACCCCGACGCGTCAGCATTCCGATGAATTCGCGTGTTCCGACAATCGGTCCCATTCAAGCCTCGGCGTTATGAAGAAAAAGGCCCAGCACGGGGCAATGGCGGGTGACATGCGACTCGCAGCGGCGCAGATCGGCCGCGGTGTCGCGGCGCCCGTCGATGGCCAGCAGGACGGTGTCGACCAGCGGCAGCGCCGCCAGCCCGGCATCGTCGGACAGACAGGGCGGCAGGTGCAGGATGGTCACGTCGGCGGCCATTCTGGTGATGATATCCGTCAGGGCCTGCTGGAACTGCGGCGACAGCAGCGTGATCGCGGCGGAATCCGGGGCGGCCTGCACGGTCGCAAAGGCAAGCTGTGGCGTGATGGTGCGGACCCGGAACAGCGGCCCGGTCGGTGCGCCGGCCTGACCGAACCGGGCCAGAATGGGTTGATGGAAGATATCTAGGTCGATCAGCAGGACATGGCGGTCCGGGCGACGCGCCTCGGACAGGGCCAGGTTCAACGCGGTCAGCGACGATGCCAGGCCCGGCTTGGCCTGGCTGACGCCGATGCGCGACCAGCCGCGGTCCGTCACCTCGGGCAGCATCCGCGTTCGCAAAAGGTCGTACGACCTGCTGCGTTCGGACCCGAGATCGTCCGCGATCAATGCACGCAGTGCGGCCTTCTGCGGCATCTCGATCTGCGGCAATTCCGACCACGCCTTCAGATGGTCATGCCTGCGCGCGCTGGTACCGTCCATTCTCAACTTCTTTCTTTCGTCTTGACGCCGTTTCGTATCATATCGTCAGGCACATTGCATGAAGCAGATCGACTTGTCCGCACATTCCGACACATCCTACCCGCACTATCCCGTCACCGCGATCGTCATCGGACGAAACGAGGGGGCGCGCCTGCAAGCCTGCCTGCGCGCCTTGTCGCAGCAGCTGTCCCGGATTGTCTACGTCGATTCGGGATCGACCGACGGCAGTGCGGAATTCGCGCAGGGCATGAGCGTCCAGGTCGTGCACCTGGACATGAAGCTGCCATTCACCGCAGCCCGTGCGCGCAACGCCGGGTTGAGGGCCATCGCCGCCGATCCGACGGAATTCATTCAGTTCATCGATGGCGATTGCATGTTGCAGCCGGAATGGCTGCCGGCGGCCGTCCCGGCCTTGCAGGGCGATCCCCAACTGGCGGTTGTCGCGGGGCGGCGAAGAGAGCTGTTCCCCGACCGGACCGTCTATAACTGGCTGTGCGATCTGGAATGGGACACACCGGTGGGGGACGCCCGTGCCGTCGGGGGCGACATGCTGATTCGCCACGATGCGATCCGCGCCGTCGGCGGTTTTCGCGAATCGCTGATCGCCGGAGAGGAGCCAGAGATGTGCGTCCGCCTGCGCGCCGCCGGGTGGCGCATCCGCAGGCTGCCGGTCGAGATGACGCTGCACGACGCCGACATCACCCGGTTCGGCCAATGGTGGCGGCGCAGCAAGCGCGCGGGACACGCCTTTGCGGAAGGCGCAGCCCTGCACGGCGCGCCGCCCGAACGGCATTGGGTTGCCGAAACCCGGCGCGCGCTGATCTGGGGCCTGATCCTGCCGGTCGTGGCCGTTCTGGGCGCGTTGCTGGTGCATCCCGTGATGCTGGCATTGTTGCTGGTCTATCCGCTGCAGGCCGTGCGCCTGTCGCGGCGCTTGGGTCGCAAGCGAGCCGTCTATACGCTGCTGGGCAAGTTCCCGGAGGCGATGGGCGCGGTTCAGTTCCATCTGAACCGGCTGCGCAATCGCCGGGGAACGCTGATCGAATATAAGTAGCCCGCCGGCCGGTTGCCCGGCCGACGCGTTGCGGGTCAGCTTTGACCCGTGGGGCGCATGCGCGCGCGGAGCGCGCGGCGCGCGGCCATCATGTCGCCCGCAGCTGCCGGTTCCGGTTGGCGCGCATCCGGCGTGGGCACGGGGGCGGCGACCACCGGGGCGGGGGCCGCGGCCGTGGCGCGCGTGCCGCCCAGATGCGCCGCAAGATCGCGCAGCACCGGGAACCGGAAGATGTCCGTGATAGAGCTGCGTGTCACCGCCAGTTCGTCCCGGATGGTCCGATGCAACTGCACCGCCAGCAGCGAATGCCCGCCCAGCTGGAAGAAGTTGTCGTCCTCGCGGACCTCGGGCAGGCCCAGGATGCGCGCCATGATCTGGCCGATCCGTGACTGCAGGTCCTTAACCTCGGGCGCCGGGGCGGCGACGGGCGCGACTTTGGCGACCGGAGGCGGCGGTGGCGGTGCGACGCGGACCGGGGGCGCGGCGTCGGCTGCCGCCAAGGCCTTGCGGTCGATCTTGCGGTTCGGCGTCAGCGGCATCTCGGGCAGAACGTGGATCTGCAGCGGCACCATAAAATCGGGCAGCTCACGCGACAGCGCCGCGCGCAGGGCCGCCCCGTCCAGCGCGTCTCCGGTGGCGTAACCGATCAGCTGCCGGTCGCCCGGCCCCTGACCCTTGGCCACGACGGCGACATCGCGAACGCCGGGCAGCCGGGCCAGCCGGGTCTCGATCTCTCCCAGTTCGATGCGATAGCCGCGCAGCTTGACCTGCTGGTCGATGCGGCCCAGGAACCGA
The DNA here is from genome assembly GCF_000787695.1 of Paracoccus sp. PAMC 22219. Classification (GTDB taxonomy): domain Bacteria; phylum Pseudomonadota; class Alphaproteobacteria; order Rhodobacterales; family Rhodobacteraceae; genus Paracoccus. The sequence continues at coordinate 4,531 of NZ_BBPH01000170.1, forward strand.
AGGCGCCCGGTGCTGTCGCGCCGGCACAGATCGCCGGTGCGGTACAGCCGTCCCTGCGCGGTCTGCGGGAAGGCCGCATCCGTCTGCGCCTGGCGGTTCCAGTAGCCGCGCGTGACGCCCGCCCCGCCGATCCACAATTCGCCCGCGACGCCGTCGGCCACGGCCTCTCCCTGCGGGTCGCGCAGGTGCAGGCTGGTGGCGGCGATGGGATCGCCCAGCCAGACATCGTCGGCCTGCGTGCCCAGATCGGCGACCGCAGACCAGATCGTCGTCTCGGTCGGGCCGTACATGTTCAGGACGCGGGCCGAGCCGTTGCGACGCAGATCGGCCAGCAACCCTTGGCTGAGGGCCTCTCCGCCCAGGGCGATGGTCTTCAACCCCGCCATCGCGGCGCGGGACGGCGCGTCCTCCAGCAGCAGGCGCGCCATCGACGGGGTGGCCTGCAGATGCGAAACCTTGTGGCGCGTGATCTGGGCCGCGATGCCGTAATCGGCGGCCTCGGTCGTGACCGGGTTCACGCGGTCATGCAGCACTGCCAGGTGCCGCAGGCTGTCCAGAACCATCGACGGCGCGATGCCATAGTCGATCAGGCAGGCGATCTCGGTCACGCCGATCTTGCGCAGGGCCGCGATCCGCGCCTCGGCATCGTCCACTGTCCCGAACAGGCCGCTGTCGTTGAAATAGCGCAGGAAGGCGAAATCCAGGATGCCCTCCATCTCGTCCGGGTCCAGGTTCGACAGGTCCAGCGACATCGCGTCGGTGACGCCCGCGGGCTTCTTGAAGGCCGGGAAGGCCCAGGCATATTGCTTGACCAGCGCGGCGGCCGCGCGAAGGTAATCCTTCATCGGCTCGCGTGCGGTCTCCATCGCGGCCTCGCGCGTGTCGGCCAGATAGCTGTGCAGCATCAGCGTGACGGTGAAATCGGCCGGATCATGGCCCGCGCCGCGCAGGGCCGCGTGATATTCCGGGATGCGGGCGGCGATGTCGTCCATGCTCTGGCCCAGAAGATGGGTCAGGACGTTCGCGCCAAGCCGTCCGGCCTCGCGCCAGGTTTCGGGGTTGCCGGCCGTGGTCACCCAGATCGGCAGTTCGGCCGACACGGGGCGGGGCTGGGTCACGACGGCAAAGGGGGTGCCGTCGGCGCGCGGAAACTCCACCGCCTCGCCGCGCCACAGCCTGCGGACCTGGTCGATGGTCTGCAGCATCGCAGGCTTGTTCGCGGGGGGCGTGTTCTGCGGGCGCAGCACGAAATCGTCGGGCTGCCAGCCCGATGCGACGGCAATGCCACTGCGCCCGTTGGTCAGGTTGTCGATGACCGCCCATTCCTCGGCGATGCGGGCCGGGTGGTGCAGGGGACCGACGCAGGACCCCGCGCGCACCGCGATGTTCTGCGTGACCGCCGCCACCGCCGCCCCGGTGACCGAGGGGTTCGGATAGGGGCCGCCAAAGGCGTGAAAGTGCCGCTCTGGCGTCCAGACGGCGACAAAACCGTGGCGGTCGGCGAATTTCGCGCCCTCCAGCAGCAGTTCGTATTTCTTGGGGCCCGCCCCGTCGTCGTTGCCCCAGTAGTACAGCGACATCTGCATGCCCTGACGGCTGCCGGTCGCGGGTTCGGCGGCGGCACCGCCCAGCAGGTCGCCCGCGATCACGACCTTCCAGCCGCGGGTCAGCGTCCAGAAGATCTCCAGCACGGAAATGTCGAATGACAGGCTGGTCACCGCCAGCCACGTGCCCGGTTCGGGCGAGGCCAGCGACCGGTCCATCCCGGCAAAGAAGTTCACCACGTTGCGGTGCTCGACCATCACCCCCTTGGGCGTCCCGGTCGAGCCGGAGGTATAGATCAGATAGGCCAGATCCTGGCCCGACGCGGGCTGCGGATCAGCCTCGGGGCCCTTGGCGTCCAGCGGCAGCACGCGGGCCTGATGTGCCGGCAGGCGCGACAGGATCGCCGGGTCGACGACGACCACGGGCGCGCCGCTGTCGGCGATGTAATGCTGCAGCCGGTCCGCCGGATAGTCGGGGTCCAGCGGCACATAGGCGCCACCTGCCTTGAGGATCGCCAGCGCGCCGACGACCAGACCCAGCCCGCGCGGGGCGAACAGGCCCACGGGCACGCCCGGCCCGACGCCCATCGCGGCCAGCTGTCGCGCCAGATGGGTCGCGCGCTGGTCCAGTTGGGCATAGCTCAGCCGCTCTCCGCGAAAGATCAGCGCGTCGGCATCGGGGCGCCGCGCGACCTGTGCGGCAAAGGCGTCCTGGATCGTCGCGGGCGCGTCGGGACCCGCATCGCGGTCGTCGCGAGCCACGGTCGCCGTGTGTGCGGCCGACAGGGTCGGGGCCTTGTCCAGCGGCAGGGACGGATCGGCGGCGGCCAGAGCCTCGGTCACGTTGGCGATGGCGCGCCATGCGGCCTGCGACAGGCGCGCGCGGTCCCACCAGACCTGCACACGAGACTGGTCACCCTCCTTTAGCGCCACGCAGATCGCGGCACCGGTCGGCGCATCCTGCGGCCCTGAGGCCAGGATCAGACCGGGGGTCCCTGGACGCCCCAGTTCCGGCGCGCGGGCGATCAGGTCGGCCAGCACCGGTGCGCGGTCCAGCAGCGCGCGGCGGTCGCGGTCCAGCGTCGCGGCCAGCGCGTTCAGCGTCTGGTCATCGGCATCGACGGGCAGCGGGCGAAAGCCCAGCATGTGGTCGCGCACGCCGTCCGGCAGATGCGGCGCCAGCCCGATGTCAAAGGCGGACGATCCGTCATCCGCACCAACGCACCCACCAGCGCGGCCAGGACCGTGGCGGCGGGCAGCGGGCGGGGCAGGGTCAGGCCGTCCGCCTGCCAATCCGCCGGGGCGTCCGACAGTGCGGCTTCGGGAACCACCACCGGGGCAAGGCGCGCCATGCGCTTGCGCCAGAACGGCTCATCACGGGCGGCGTCGCGGATGGCCGCATCCACGGCCGGATCGGCGGGACCGGTCGGCAGGCGGTCGCCCACGGAAAGGCCATGCGCCGCAGGCTGCCCGTCCGTGCCATGCAGGTCGGACAGGCGCAGCGCGCCGCCCTGTCCCGTTGCGACCACCATGTCATGTTCGCCGACCTGCGTCACCTGTCCGGGCTGGGCCGTCGGGGTGCCCGGAACGGGTTCCGCCCCGTCCACCAGCAGAATGCCCCGCGCGGTGCGCAGCCGCGGGCGCAGCATCGGGTTCCAGTAGGGGCCGTGATCCAGCGCGCGAACCAGCCGCGCCAAGCTGTCCGCATCCTGCGCCAGGTCCAGCGTCGCGGCACCCGCGGGGCGGTCGATCCGCATGTGGCGTTTCAGTGGCGCATGGGGTTGCACGGTGCCTTGGTCGTCGCCGCGTTCCAGCATGTCGATCAGGTCGGGCAGGCTGCTCAGCGCGGCCTCCCAGCAGCGGGCGTTCAGGGTCAGCGCGGTGTCGTCGGGCGCGATCTGGACGGGCACGCGCAGCAGGACCGGACCTTCGTCCACGCCGCCGCCGATGCGGTGCCAGGTGATCGCGTGGCTGTCGGCCCCGTCCAGCAGCGCCCAGATCGGGGCGTTCAGCCCCGCCCGTTCGGGCAGCGGGCCGTCGTGGAAATTGACCGCCCCGCGGCGCGCCAAGGCCAACGTCTGCGCCGGAATGACCGTCAGGTTCGCCACGCTGAGGATATAGTCGCATTCCGCCACCGGACCCACCGGCAGGCCCTGCGCCCGCGCCGCCGCGGCCAGGGCCGGATCCTCGACCGTGAACGAGCGCAGCACGTGACCGCGCCCCGTCAGGATCCGCGCCGCCTCCAGCGCAAGCGAGGCGTTGCCGATCAGTGCGAATTCAAGCTGGGTCACGGTCTGTCTCCGGGTCGGAAAATCTGTCGGGGTCGGCTTGGGGCCAGCGCGTGGCGGATCAGCGCGCGCGCCTGCCCCTTTGGCATGGTCTGGTCTTCGCGGCGGATCGCGCGCAGGCGCCGCACGGTCAGGCCCGCCAGATGGGCCAGCACCGCCGCGACCGCATAGACGCGCCCGTGGTTCTTGCGGAAATAATGTTCGCGCGAGGCGAACCAATAGTCCGGCGGCAGGGACCATTCCTTCATGCCGGTGCTGACCGACCCGATATGCATCACACGGGCGTCGGGCAGGTAATGCGTCGGCCAGCCCGCCTTGGCGGCGCGCAGGCACAAATCGGTTTCCTCGAAATACAGGAAATACGCCTCGTCAAAGCCGCCGATGGCATCCAGGACGTCCCGGCGGATCATCAGGGCGGCGCCTGCGGCCCAGTCCACCGGGGCGGCGACCGGCGGCATCGGCACGGTCACGACATGGCGCGCCAGAAGGCGCGAGATCGGTCCGGTCCGTGCCGCGTCCTCCAATTCGCTGGCCGCGGTGGGAAAGCGGAAATGGGTGGTGTGGTGGTTGCCGTGTTCGCCCACGACCCGGCATCCCAGCAGGCCGATGGACGGATGCGCCAGCATGTGCGCCCGCATCCGCGCGATCGTATCCCGCTCCAGGAACGCGTCCGAATTCACGATCAGCACCAGGTCACAGGGCCGGTCCGTCGGCACGCGCAGCGCCGCGTTGTTGCCCGCCCCAAAGCCGCCGTTATGACCCGATTGCAGCACCCGCAGCCGGTTGCCCTCGGTCCAGCCGCGGTCGGCCGCCTGCCTGCTCATGTCCTCAAAGCTGCCGTCGCCGGAATCGTTGTCGACCAGGGAGATGACGCCCTCGATCCCGTCCATCGCGGTGACTGCGGCCTCTGCGGCACGCAGCGACATCTGGGCGCTGCGCCAGTTCAGGATGATGACATGCACCGCTCCCACGCTCATTCTGCGGCCCTCCGGGTCATCGCCTTGTCGCCCTGTGCCAGGTCCTTGCGCATCCGGTCGGCCAGGACCCGCACGCAGGGTTCCAGCACCATCGAATCGTGATCGCCCGGCACCTCGACGACCGTCAGGTCCGGCATCCAGGGCGACCACAGGTTGTCCTCGAACACGTATTCCCGCGCGGTGCTGACATGCATCCCGCCCGACACCTTGAACTGCCGGTCCAGCCGCGGCCGGTACAGCGTCACCGGACCGTCCCAGACCTGCATGTCGAACTGCGGCAGCGCACCCAGGAAGGCCGCGTGGATCGCGGCGTTGTGGAAGCCCGCGGAATCGGCCTGCGGCACCTGCTGGCGGCGCGTGCGTTCATAGGCCATCCGCTCTCGCAGCCAGCGGGACAAGAAACCCGGCCCCTCGCGGCGGATCTCGGCGGCACGGATCATCAGGCGGTCCTTGCGCGTCAGGGTCGGGCGCATGGGCACGGGTGTGTCCAGCATGACCAGCCGCGCCACGGGCTCGCCGCCGGCCTGCAGCTGGCGCGCGATCTCCAGCGCGGTCAGGCCGCCGCCGGAAAAGCCCGCGACCAGATAGGGGCCCTGCGGCTGGATCTGGCGGATCTCCTCGATGCAGCTGGTGGCGGCCTCGGCCAAGGTCTTGTGCGGGGCGGCGTCGCCGAACAGGCCGCGGGCCTGCAGGCCCCAGACCGGGCGGTCGGGGGACAGGCGCTGCGCCAGCGCCCGCAGGTTCAGCACGTTTCCGAACATGCCCGCGACGATGAACAGCGGCGTGCCGCCCCCGGCGGCGCCCTGGCTCATCGGCACCAGATGGGTAAAGCTGGTCGTCTGCGCCGGCGTCATGGCCACGACCTGTCCCTGGGCGCTGTCGGAGCGCGGACCGATCCGCGCCTCGATCAGGGCGGCCAAGGCCGCGACGTTCGGGGCCTCGAACAGCGTCGCCAGCGGCAGGTCCACCGCATAAGCTTTGCGGATCATCGCGAACAGCCGCACCGCGATCAGCGAATGGCCGCCCAAGTCAAAGAACCCGTCATCGACGCCCACCTGCTGCACGCCCAGCAGGTCGCGGAAGAAGCCCGCGATGCTGCGTTCCAGGTCGGTCCGCGGCTCGACATAGTCGCTGTCCAGGTCCGGACGCTCAAAGCTGGTGCTGGCGCCGGTGGCGCGGGCACGGCTGCTGCGGGTCTCCTGCGCGATCAGCTGCGGCAGGTCCATGCTGGAGATGGCGATCTGCGGCAAGCCCGCCTGCAGCGCCAGTTCCAGCAGCGCGGGTCCGCGTGCGGGCGGAATGCCCTGCGCGACCATGCGTGCCAGTCGTTCCTGACCGGGCCGTGCGGGCTGGGCCATGTCGGGTCCGCGCGCGGCCAGGCGCACCGCGGGGGCGGCGTCCAGGCGGCGCAGGGTCAACCCCTCGACCTCGACCAGGATGCGGCCCTGCGGATCGGTCAGCGTCACGTCGAAGCTGGCATAGCCGTCCGACGCATTGGCCAGCGTCACAAGGCTGGCGACGGCGGCGGGCAGCGGCGCGTGCATGGTCAGCGCGCGATAGGACAACGGCACCCACAGCTGCGCCCGGTCATAGCCGGGGATCAGGTCCATGGCCCAGCCCGTCGCGATGTCCATCAGCGCCGGGTGCAGCACGAACCCGCGGTCCAGATCGGCCAGCGCC
>NZ_BBPH01000169.1 GCF_000787695.1 Paracoccus sp. PAMC 22219
TCAGTGGTTTCGATGGGTCGCTTGTTGCCTTATGCCTGGGCGCATGGCCGACGTCTTTTTCCGATCCGCCACTATCGGACATTCGGACGTCCGCAGAGCATACCAAGCGAGGGTGCTTCATTTACGCCTGTGTCCATGTTTCTCTCTCGGTCTATGATCGTCATAAGTCCCTTGTTTGGTGGCTGTTCCGAACGCGGATGTCCGTGACGCGGCACTGGCGGCAAGGCACCAGCTCCCATAAGGTTAGACAAATTGACGCCTTCCATCAACCCGAGGGTGAAATCAATTGATCTTCTCCTTGATCAGGATGCATGATCTGGATCTTCTGGTTCAGATCACTGCTTTAGATCTAAGGTGGCTGCGGTGCCGCCGAGGACCCTGAATTGTAATAAATTATTGATAGAATTGATTATAATAATGCCGATGGCTCAGTAGGAACTCCATGGATCATCGTGATGAACTTCGTCTTCTTCGGGGCGCTTGCGCTGCAAGCCGGACCGGTGCCTGGAGTTATCGGCTTGATGAGGATGTCGTGGAATGGACGCCACTTCTCTACGAGCTGTTTGCTCTTTCTGAAGATACGGAGCTGACACTTGAGGTGGCGCTATCTTTCTATGTCGGCAGCAGTCGTGAGCGCGTTTCAAAGGCGGTTCAGCGATGTCTGAGTGAGGGTGCGCCTTGGAATCTGGATGTCCAGTGCCGTTCTGTCACCGGCAGAATGTTCTGGGCCCGGACTATCGGTGAGGCCTTGGTCAACGAAGGGCGGGTTGTCGCACTTCAGGGCGCATTTCAGGATATCACGCGAGAGCGTCGTGCCGTTGACGATCAGGAGCGTGCGCAAGCGGAACTGGCGTTCGTTTTGCGCACGATGCCAGATGGTTTTTTTCTGCTAGATAGCGAATGGCGTTTCAGCTTCGTTAACGCGGCCTCTGAGCAACTCATGCGCCGGAACGCCGAAGATATCGTAGGATGCTCCATCTGGGACGAGTTTCCAGGCACGCGCGGTTCGATCATCGAAGAGACATATCCCCGCGTCAAGGACACGGGTACGTCGCAATCCATCCAGACATATTTCCAACCTTTGGAGGCTTGGTTCGACATCTCCGTTCATCCGGCGCAGACTGGTATCGCCGTTCACTTTAGCGACGTAACGCAAGAGGTGGGGGAGCAGCGCGATCTCCGGTTATTCAGGACAGCTATTGATGCCATGAACTCGGGAGCAATCCTGCTTGAGCGTCACACCGACGATATTACCTCTTGGCTTATTACGTATGCCAACAAAGCCGTCTCGACCCTCTGGAAGACAGGTCATCATTTCTTAGTCGGGCAGGAATTTGGCAGGATTACTAGGAACGCGACGTTCTCTCCTGAGCTGAGTGCGATCCAGAACTCTCTTGTCAGCTTGGATCTGTGTGAATTCGAGCTCATTCTTGACAGGTTTGGACACGAGCAGATCTTCGACGGTGTCGCCGTTCCATTGACCGGAACCAACAATCACTGCGCGCACGCGGTCATCATTATGGATGATGTGACCGAAAGACGTCGCATGAATGAGGAGCGTCACCGCAGCGAGAGACTTGCGTTGATCGGTCAGATGGCGGGAGGGGTCAGCCACGACTTCAATAATCTACTGGCCGTCATTTTGGGGAACATCGAACTGCTTGAACTTACTGACAATAAACAGGAAGCAGCGATCTTGGTCGGGGAGGCGCGTGATGCCGTCATGCGCGGCAAGGCCCTAAATGACAGTCTATTGGCATTCGCAGGCAAATCCCGGCTGAAACCGCAGACCGCCGATCTCGGCACCTTCATGCGTTCACTGGTACCACTCGTCCAGCGTGCAATACCATCTCGCATCACGTTGGAAATCATCATCTCGGAGGCCTTGCCACCTGTTCTGATCGACACGGCGATGGCCGAAAGTTGCTTGCTCAATGTGGTGATCAACGCCCGTGAATCCATCATTGGGAATGGCACGATACGGATCAGACTGGATGCCAGCCAGCATTCCAATCCTAACGGAGAAGGATCTCAGACATGGGTGCGACTTGCGGTAGAAGACACCGGCTGCGGAATTCCGGACCAGCTTCGCCAGCATGTCTTCGAACCCTTCTTCACGACCCGCAGTGTAGGCCAAGGATCAGGCTTGGGTTTGTCACGTGTCCGCGGCTATTTAGAGCAGATAGGGGGCTTTGTTACGCTCTCCAGTGCGGTCGGTGAGGGCACGACCGTTGCCATGTTCTTTGCGGTGTCGCCAGTCGATACACGCGATCCAGATACCCGAGATCCTGAAAGCTCCTTGGAGCGCATCAGAAAGCTCAAGGCCCTGGTGGTCGACGATACGCCGGCTGTATCGCAGGTTATCGCGAGAATGCTCAACTCCCTCGGGTGTTCGACGCTTATCGCCAGCAATGGGGGTGAAGCTCGGGACATCATCATGAGAGAAGCTGATCTTGATATCGTTATCAGCGACGTGGTCATGCCCGGAGAAAATGGCGTAGAGCTTGCCCGCTCCATCTCGATTATGCGACCTGATGTCCGGATTGCGCTGATGTCCGGATATACGCAGGACGATTTTCTGGACACATATAGTCCGAGCGGCATAGCGTTTTTTTCAAAGCCTGTTAGCCGCGCGCAGTTGATGCAGTTCGTTCGATCGAGCTCCACTACCCCATAAGATGATCATAGGTCTCTCAAAGCCAGTCCCTCTATAGGGTACTGTGACAACTCACGACTTACCGAAGGTGCTTGATGACAGGTCCAGCCTAAGTGCCGCGCTTTCCTTGGAAGACGGCTGTGTAGCGCTGGTGGTTATCAAATGCGAAGCGCTAACGCATTGCCGTTTCCAGAAACGATTTACTCACTACTCAGCCCCGGCCGCCGCCG
>NZ_BBPH01000168.1 GCF_000787695.1 Paracoccus sp. PAMC 22219
GCCGATCAGCGCGGTCAGCACGCCCAGCTTGAGATCGCGCCCCGGCAGGATGACCCGCACCGCGATGTCGGCCGCCAGCACCATCGCCGCCCCGCCAAGCGCCGATGCCCCCAGCCAGCCGCCCCGGATCGCCGCCCACCGCACGGCGGAGCAGATGCGGCACGACCAGCCCCACGAACCCAACGGTTCCCGCCACCGCCGTGGCCCCGCCGACCAGCGCCGCCGTGCCCAGCACCAGCCGCAGCCGCAGCGCGCGCAGGCTGACGCCCATGCTGGCGGCGGCGTCCTCTCCCAGGCTGAGGGCGCGCAGCGCGGGCCGCGGGCCACAGGATCAGCGCCCCGGCGATCATCACCGGCACCGCGATGCGGACATGCAGCATGGAGCGGTCGACCAGCGACCCCATCATCCAGAAGACAATCTCGTTCGCGGCAAAGGGGTTGGGCGACAGGTTCAGGACCAGCGACGTCGCGGCCCCCGCCAGGCCGATATCGCGATCCCCGCCAGGATCAGCGCCAGCGCGCCGCCGCGCGGCCCCGCCAGCCCCATGACCAGCCCGACCGACAGCGCCGCACCCGACAGCGCCGCCAGCGGCAGGCCCAAGGGGAAGGCGCGGCAAGCCCGGTCTGGATCGCCAGCACCGCCCCAAGCGCCGCGGTGCCCGACGTGCCGATCAGGCCGGGTTCCGCCAGCGGATTGCGCAGGAACCCCTGCATCGCAGCCCCCGCCAGCCCAAGCGATGCGCCCACCGCCGCGCCCAGGATGGCGCGGGGCAGGCGCAGTTCCTGCATGACCAGCACCAACAGCGGATCGCCCCGCCCGAACAGCGCCGCCAGCGCGGGCCTGGGCGGTTGCCAGGTTGACCCGATCAGCAAGGATGTCACGAACAGCACGCCCACCAGCGCGCCAAGCGCGGCCGTCAGCCTCATGGCGCGGCCTGCCGAAGCTGCGCCACGGCGCGCAGGACATGGGGCGTGCCGCAGGCCCAGTCCCGGTCGGGCGTGGTCACCACCTGCCGCCCCGGCGTGATGGCGCGCAGGACGGGATGGTCCATCACCTCCTCGGCGCGCGATGCGCGGGGCTGGCGTTGGCCGGTCACGATCAGGTCGGGGTCCGCCATCACCAGATCCTCCAGCGGGACGAAACCGCCCTGCGGCAGGCCCAGATCGGCCGCCACGTTCGTCAGGCCCGCCGCCGCCAGGATCGCCCCGGCCAAGCTGTCCTGACCCGAGCTGTAGCCGTTCGCACCATACAGCGCCGCGCGGCGTTCGGGGCGCGGGTTCGCCTGCAGCGCCGCCAGGTCGCGGTCGAACTGCGCCACGATCCGGTCGGCGCGGTCACGTTGGCCCAGCACGTCGCCCATCCGGCGCAGGTTGGCGCGAATGCTGTCCAGATCCGCGCCCATGTCGAAGGTGGCGACCCGCAGGCCCAGCCTGTCCAGCATGTTCAGCGTCGCCGGAGAGGAATAGGTCCCCGCCAGGACCAGATCGGGCTGCAGGGCCAGGATATCCTCGGCCTGGCCCCGATTGGTGCGAAAGGCCTCGGCCTCCGGGGCCATGGCCGAGGACACCGGGTCCTGCGCCAGATAGCTGACCGAGGCCAGCTGTCCGGGCGCGGCCACCAGCATGGCCAGCTGATCGGTGCACAGGTTGATCGACACCACCCGCGCGGGCGCGTCGGCCCATGCGGGGGCGGCGATCAGCGCCAGCCCGATCAGCCAGCGGATCACCAGCGCGCCTGCAGGCCGATGGTGCCGGTCCGCCCTTGGTTCGCATAGCCCCAGACATCGAAATAGTCGCGGTCGAACAGGTTCACCACCCGCGCCGTGGCACGCACGTTCGGCGTCAAGTCATAGCCCGCGGCAAGGTTAACCACGGTATAGGACGGCAGCTCGCGCGTCTCGAACCCGCCCCAGAACTGGGTGTCGAAGGTGCCCGCCACGTGGCGCAGATCGCCCGTGACGGACCCGCGCCCGTCCAGAACCGCCAGCGTCGCGGTCAGGCCGGCCTCGTGCCGGGGGCGGCGGGTCTTGACGCTGCCATCGGGGTTTTCCGCGTCCAGATAGGTATAGCTGGCGCCCAAGGTCAGATCGTCGGTCGCCAGGATGCGGGCCGCGACCTCGACCCCGTGGCGGGGGCTTTTGCCCGACTGGTTGCGATAGGAATAGAACGCGACCCCGTCCTCGACGCCCACCAGATAGTCGGTGATCTCGTCCTCCAGCGTCTCGTTGAAATAGGTCACGTCGACGGTGCCGCGACCGCCCGGCAGCTGCGCCTCGACCCCCAGATCGAAACCGCTGTTCTTTTCCGGGCGCAGGCCGGGATTGCCTCGATAGACCGTGCCGAAGAAATCCGCATCGGCATACAGCTCGAAATAGGACGGGTTCACCAGCCCAGTCCCGGCGGATGCGTGCAGGCGGAACGGACGGTCCGGCATCTGCCAGGACAGGCCCAGGTTCCAGCTGGTGAAATCGGCAAAGACCTTGTTCGCGTCGTGGCGCAGGCCGGCCTGGACGTCCAGCCCGCTGGCCAGCATCGCCCGGTATTCCAAGGCGACCGACGACATCTCACGCTCCAACCCCGGCGCGGTCGAGTTGCGGTCGCGCTGGTGTTCCGCCAGCAGGTTCAGCAGATGCGAGGCATCCGCGGCCGACCCGTCCAACCCCAGGCTTGCGCGATATTTCAGCTTTTCGGTCTGACCGCGCGAGATCGGGCTGTTGTCCTGGTTCTGCTTGGTGATGCTGTGCTGATAGTCCAGGCGATGGACCAGCCGGCCGTCAAGCGCGGTGTATTCCGCCCAGACCCCACCCTGGAACTCCTCGCGGCGGCCATACAGGTCGGCGTCGACCAGATAGCTGTCGGCATCGGTCGCGGCAAAATTCTCGGCGTCGAAGCCATAGTCTTCGTCGGACTGGCGCAGCACCACCCCAAGGCGCAGATCGTCGGTGGCCAGGATGTCGCCGGACAGGACGGCGGTCTTGCGGTTGATCCCGTCCTTGCCGCCGCCATCGCCCGACTGGTCATAGCCCAGATCGTCGCGCGCCGACAGCGACAGCCGCAGCCCGCCCCGTTCCCCGCGACGGCTGACATGGACCGAGGCCGCGCCGCCATTCCCAACCTCGACCGCGCCGCCATAGGACAGGCCCGGGGGCGCATCGCGGGTGATGATGTTGATCACGCCCGCCGACGCGTTCGATCCGTAAAAGACCGATTGCGGCCCGCGCAGCACCTCGATCCGTTCGATGTCGGCGGTCTCCAGCCCGGTCAGGACGTATTCGTCGGCACCACCCGCAGCCTCGATCCCGTCGATCAGGATCAGGGTGTGGTTCGCCTCGGCCCCGCGGATGCGAACCTGCGCCGCGCTGGCGCCGCTGCCGCTGACCGACACGCCGGGCAGCGCGCGCAGGGCGTCCTGGACGGTGGTGATGCCACGATCTCGATCTCGGTCGCGGTCAGGACGGTGTGGGCACGGGCATAGCCATCTTGGGCCACGGGCGTGATCCCCGCGGTCAGCACGATCCCGTCCAGCAGGATGGGTTCGCCGGGCGAGCCATCCTGCGCGGCGGCGGTTACGGGAAGGGTGGCGAGCATCGCCAGAAGACAGATCGGACGGCGCATCGGCACGGACCTTTCAGGGCAGGCACGGCCTGCGGCAAACAGAAATGTCCGGCACGCGGGCCCGATGGGTCGCGGCAGGACGGTGACTGTCACCACTGCGGATCAGCCGCTTTCCTGGCACGCCCCGCGCCGGAAATGGGTGAGTGCTGCGGCAGGTCTCCTGGCTTGCGGGTCGATGCTCTGGTCGGCCTTCCCGGATCGCTCCAGTGGCGTGATCGACCATCGCTCTCCGCTTACAGTTGCGGGGGCAGCCCCGGATTGGCACCGGCGTTCCCTTTTGATCCGGCGCGTATGCCGGAACCGTAGCGGCGCCCTTGTGGCGCAGAGCCCCTCAGGGTGTCAACGGGATTCGGCCACCCGGACCGCCCTGCCCCGACCCCAGATTGGCCGAGATCTGCGCCGCCGCCGTGGCGACCATGCCGCCGATGCGATCGACCGCCGCATCGGTCATGCGGTTGGTGGGCCCCGACACCGACACCCCCGCCACGGCCTCGCCATAGCTGTTCACGATGGAGGCCGCGACGCAGCGCATGCCCAAGGTGCGCTCCTCGTCGTCGACGGCAAAGCCGCGGCGGCGGATCAGGGCGATCTCGGCGTGCAGCGCGTCGGCATCGGCGATGGTCTTGTCGGTGAACCGCGTGAAGGGCGCAACGCGCATGACCACCGCCAGCCGCGTCGGATCGAACGCCGCCAGCAGCGCCTTGCCGATGCCCGACGCGTGCAGCGGCGACCGGGTGCCGGGTGGGAAGAACGCGCGGATCGTCTGGTGCGTCTCGACCTGGCTGACGAACAGCACGTCGCCGTCGCGTTCGATCCCCAGGTTGGCCGTCTCTCCGGCCTGGGCCATCAGGTCGCGCATCACCGCCCTGCTGCGTTCGGCGATGTTGGTGCGGCGCAGGAAGGCCGATCCAAGGCGGAATGCCTCGGGGCCGATGAACCACTCCTGCCGGTCGGGATTGTTCTCGACATAGCGGCGGTGTTCCAGGGTGGCCAGCACGCGGTGCATGGTGGCGGGCGACTGGTCCAGATGCGTCGACAGCCCGGTCAGGGTGATCCCCTCATGCGCGGCCAAAGCTTCCAGCACGTCCAGCCCGCGGTCCAGGGCCTGGATGCTGGCCGCGGGCTGATCGGCCTTGCCGCCCCTGGGACGGCCCCGCTTGCGCACAGGTTGCTGCATCGGAATCACCCCTTCCCTATGTTCGGCCACATAAAATTATTTTCATGAAAGCCGATTTCCAACAATGAAAAAATACCGCGGCCATAATTTCGCTGCGAAACCTGTATTAAATCCATATCGCGGAAAACCATTTCAAAAAAATTTACCGGTTTCTCCGCCCGTGCTACACCTTGTCGCATCAAGGAGGAGCCGACCGTGAGCACCCAGAACCCGATCTTCATTCCCGGCCCGACGAACATCCCCGAGGTGCTTCGCAAGGCCGTCGACATGCCCACCATCGACCATCGCAGCCCGATGTTCGGCAAGATCCTGCACCCTGCGCTGGAGGGGGTCAAAAAGGTCCTGAAATCGACGCAGGCGCAGGTCTTCTTCTTTCCCTCGACCGGCACCGGCGGGTGGGAGACGGCGATCACCAACACCCTGTCGGCGGGCGATGCGGTGCTGGCCACCCGCAACGGGATGTTCAGCCACCGCTGGATCGACATGTGCCAGCGGCATCGGCTGGACGTTCAGGTCGTGGACCAGCCCTGGGGCGAGGGCATCCCCACCGACCGGTTCGAGGAGATCCTGACCGCCGACACCGCGCATCGGATCAAGGCCGTCCTGGCCACCCATAACGAGACCGCGACCGGCGTCCGGTCCGACATCGCCGCCGTCCGCCGCGCGCTGGACCGGGCAGGCCATCCCGCGATGCTGTTCGTGGACGGGGTCAGTTCGATCGCCTGCTATGACTTCCGGATGGACGAATGGGGCGTAGACGTCGCCGTCACCGGGTCGCAAAAGGGCTTCATGCTGCCCCCCGGCCTGGCGATCGTTGGATTTTCGCCGAAAGCCATGGCGGCGCTGGATGGCGCCGGGCTGCCCCGCACCTTCTTCGATGTCCGCGACATGGCGCGCGGCTATGCCGCCAACGGGTTTCCCTATACCCCGCCGGTCGGCCTGCTGAACGGGCTGAAGGTCGCCACCGACATGCTGCTGGACGAAGGGTTGGAGAACGTGTTTGCCCGTCACCACCGCATCGCCGAAGGCGTCCGCCAGGCCGTCACCGCATGGGGCCTGACCCTGTGTGCGGCACGCCCGGCGCTGTACTCGGACAGCGTCAGCGCGATCCGCACGCCGGACGGGTTCGATGCCAACCGCATCGTCAGCCATGCGCTGAATACCTATGGCGTGGCCTTCGGCACGGGCTTGGGCGATGTCGCGGGCAAGGTTTTTCGCATCGGGCATCTGGGGATGCTGACCGACGTGATGGCCCTGTCGGGGCTGGCCACGGCGGAAATGGTGATGGTCGATCTTGGCCTGCCCGTCACCTTGGGCTCCGGCGTCGCCGCCGCCCAAGCGCATTACCGGCACAGCGCGGGCCAGGCCTGCAGGCAGGCGGCGTGATGGACACGATCCCGACCCTGGACGACATGCTGGCGGCGCGCGACCGTATCCGCCCGCATGTCCACGTCACCCCCGTCCTGACCAGCCGGATGCTGAACGACCTGACCGGCGCACAGCTGTTCTTCAAATGCGAAAACCTGCAGAAGGCCGGCGCCTTCAAGGCGCGCGGCGCCAGCAACGCGGTGTTCGGCCTGTCGGACGCCCAGGCCGCGCGCGGCGTCGCCACCCATTCCAGCGGCAATCACGGCACCTGCCTGTCCTATGCCGCGGGGCGCCGGGGCATTCCGTGCACCGTCGTCATGCCCCGCACCGCACCGCAGGCGAAAAAGGACGCGGTGCGGGGCTATGGTGCCCGCGTCGTGGAATGCGAACCCTCGACCACCTCGCGCGAGGCGGTGTTCGCGCAGGTCGTGGCGGACACGGGGGCCGAATTCGTCCACCCCTACAACGACCCGCGGGTGATCGCCGGTCAGGCCACCTGTTCGGCCGAGATGCTGGAGCAGATCCCCGATCTGGACGCGGTCATCGCCCCCATCGGCGGCGGCGGCATGGTGTCGGGCACCTGCCTGACCCTGTCGGCGCTGGCCCCCGCCACGCGCATCTATGCCGCAGAACCCGAACAGGCCGACGATGCGGCGCGCAGCTTTCGCGCGGGGCACATCATCGCCGACGACGCGCCGGTGACGGTGGCCGACGGGCTCAAGGTGCCGCTCAAGGACATGACCTGGCATTTCGTCCGCACCCACGTCACCGACATCCTGACCGCGTCCGAGGACGAGATCATCGCCGCGATGCAGCTGATCTGGAAGCGGCTGAAGATCGTGGCCGAACCCTCCAGCGCGGTGCCGCTGGCGGCCATCCTGAAGAACCGCGACGTCTTTGCCGGCCAGCGCATCGGCGTCATCATCACGGGCGGCAATGTCGATCTGGACCGGCTGCCCTGGACCAACGGAGATGCCCAATGAACGCCCATGCAGAATTCGCAGGCCTCGAGGTCGGATACGACATTCCCGCCCTGCCGGGGATGGACGAGGCCGACATCCAGACCCCCTGCCTGATCCTCGATCTGGACGCGCTGGAACGCAACATCCGCAAGATGGGCGATTACGCCCGCGCCCATGGCATGCGCCACCGGGCGCATGGCAAGATGCACAAGTCGGTCGATGTGCTGAAGCTGCAGGAGCGTTTGGGCGGCGCGGTCGGCGTCTGCTGCCAGAAGGTGTCCGAGGCCGAGGTGTTCGTCCGCGGCGGCATCCGCGACGTGCTGGTGTCGAACCAGGTCCGGAACCCGGCCAAGATCGACCGCCTGGCCCGCCTGCCGCTGCGGGGCAGCCGGATCATCGTCTGTGTCGACGACATCGCCAACGTGGCCGAACTGTCGGCGGGTGCGCAGCGCCACGGCACCACGCTGGAATGCTTTGTCGAGATCGACTGCGGCGCGGGCCGCTGCGGGGTCAAGACGACCGATGCGGTCGTCCAAATCGCCCAGGCCATCGACGCCGCGCCCGGTCTGAAATTCACCGGTATCCAGGGCTATCAGGGCGCCATGCAGCACATGGACAGCTTTGACGACCGCAAGGCCAAGCTGGACGCGGCCATCGCCCAGGTCCGCAAGGCGGTCGAGGCGCTGACCGCAATCGGCCTGAAACCCGAACTGGTGTCGGGCGGGGGCACGGGGTCCTATTACTTCGAGTCGAATTCGGGCGTCTTCAACGAGCTGCAATGCGGCAGCTATGCCTTCATGGACGCCGATTACGGGCGCATCCTGGACCGGGACGGCATACGCATCGACCAGGGCGAATGGGAAAACGCGCTGTTCATCCTGACCAGCGTCATGAGCCACGCCAAGCCGCATCTGGCCGTGGTCGATGCTGGCCTCAAGGCGCAATCGGTGGACAGCGGTCTGCCCGTCATCCACGGTCGCACGGATGTGAAATACATCAAGTGTTCCGACGAACATGGCGTGGTCGAGGACCCGAACGGCGTTCTGGCCGTCAACGACAAGCTGCGCCTGATCCCCGGCCATTGCGACCCGACCTGCAACGTCCACGACTGGTATGTCGGCGTCAGGGGTGGCAAGGTCGAGGTTGTCTGGCCCGTCTCCGCCCGCGGAAAGGCCTATTGATGCAGACGCAATCCCCCCTGCTGATCGTCCCGGAACATCTGATCGCGGACCTGATTTCGGCCCAGGACTGCTTTGCGGCGGTCGAACAGGTCTTCGCCGCGATGGCGCGCGACACGGCATACAACTTTCCCGTCATCCGCGAGGCGATCGGCCATGCCGACGCGCTGTACGGGTTCAAGTCGGGGTTCGACCGGGAATCGCTGGCGCTTGGGCTGAAATCGGGCGGGTTCTGGCCGCGGAACGCCGACAAGGGCCTGACGAACCACCAATCGACGATCTTCCTGTTCGACGCCGATACAGGGCGGTGCCGCGCCGTGGTTGGCGGCAACCTGTTGACGGCGCTGCGGACGGCTGCGGCATCGGCGGTGTCGATCCGGCATCTGGCGCGGCCTGACGCGCGGGTGCTGGGCATGATCGGGGCGGGGCATCAGTCGACCTTCCAGCTGCGCGCGGCGCTGGATCAGCGGGACTTCGACAAGGTCGTCGGATGGAACCTGAACCCCGCCGATCTGGACCGGCTGGCCAAGGTCGCCGGCGAACGCGGCATCCCGTTCCAGGCAGTCGACCTGGATCAGCTGGGCGCGCAGGCGGACGTGATCATCACGATCACCTCGTCCTTCGCGCCGATCCTGCAGGCCGCGCAGGTCCGGCCCGGCACGCATCTGGCCTGCATGGGCACCGACACGAAAGGCAAGCAGGAGGTCGAGGCCGCCCTGCTGGCCAAGGCCTCGGTCTTTACCGACGAGGTCGCGCAATCCGTCACCATCGGAGAGGCGCAGCACGCCGTGGCACAGGGCCTGATCGCGGAAGGCGACATCACGCAGATCGGCGCGGCCATCAACGGGGATCGTCCGGGCCGGGTGTCGGACGATCAGATCACCCTGTTCGACGGCACGGGCGTGGGCCTGCAGGACCTGGCGGTCGCATCGGCCGCCGTCGATCTGGCGGTCGAACGCGGGATCGCGATCCAGGTCCAGATCTAGACCCGCGCGCCCGTCACGGGGGCGCGCGGAGCCGCGATCATTTCGCCTGACGCGCGATCCAGTCGTCGATCCCGGCTTGGGCCACCGCCTGGTCCTGGGCCGGCGTCCCCGAGGACACGCCGATGCCGCCCACGACCTCTCCCTCCCACAGGACCGGCAGGCCGCCGCCCACCACCATCAGACGCCCGCCGATGGCCGACGCGATGCCATAGGCCGGCGCGCCCGGCTGGCTGGACGTCCCGTATTCGTGGGTCGCCTTCTTGGCCGCGGCCGCGGTGAACGCCTTGTCGATGGCGATGGTGGTCGAGGTGACCTTGCCACCCTCCATCCGCTGAAACGCGATCAGCTGGCCGGCTTCGTCGGTGATGGCGATGCACATCGGGACGCCGATCGTCCGGGCATGGGCCTCGGCACCGGCCATCAGGATGCGGGCGTCGTCAAGGTCGAGTCGGGTCAGGGTCTGCATCGGAATTCCTTGGCTGTTATCCGGGTGCCCGGCCGCACAGGAACGACCCGGGGGTCGGCGACGCGGACGGGCAATGCTTAGCAGGCGGGTCGGGGACGGCCACCCCCAATGCGCATCGCGCACGGGGAGGGTCGCCGCCCGGATCACGCTAGCGCGACGGTTTCGGTTGCGGAATCATCCGCGACATAGAAGACTTTACACGTTCCATTGAAAGCGGGCCAAGGCGATGTCCTATCTTGAAAGCTTGCGGGTGTTCGTGCGCGTGGTCGAACTGGGCTCGATCACCGCGGGGGGGCGAGACCTGCGCCTGTCGCCGGCGGTCGCGTCGAACCGGATCAAGGACCTGGAGAACCGCTTTGGCCTGCGCCTGCTGAACCGCACCACCCGCAAGCTGACCACGACGGAGATCGGCCGCGCCTTCTATGACCACGCCCGCCGCGTGATCGAGACCCTGGACGAGGCCGAGGCCCTGATCGGCAGCTTTTCGGGCAAGCCGCAGGGCGTGATCCGCCTGACCGCGCCCTTGGGCCTGGGGCGGCGGCTGGTGGCCCCGCTGATCCCTCCGTTCTGCGCCGAAAATCCGGGGATCGAGATTCGCCTGCGCCTGTCGGACCGCAACGTCAACATCGTCGAGGATGCCATTGACCTGGCCTTCTTTCTGGGAGAGCCCACCGATTCCGCGCTGAAATGGCGCAAGATCGCGGAATGCCCGCGGGTGCTGGTCGCATCGCAGGCCTATCTGGACGCTGCGGGCACGCCGCTGCGGCCGGACGACCTGGCCGGGCACAACTGCCTGCTGCTGCGCTATCCGCGCAGTCCGGAATATTACTGGACGCTGCAGACGTCGGACGGACCGCGCAAGATGATGGTTCAGGGCCGGTTCGACACCGACGACGGCGACGTGCTGCGCGATTGGGCGCTGGCCGGGCACGGCATCGCCAACCGCCCGCTGTACGAGGTGACGCAGGACCTGACCGATGGTCGCCTGGTCGAGGTTCTGCCCGCAAACCGCCCGCTGCCCGCGCAATTCGGCTGCCTGGCCCCGCATCGCCGCCTGCAGGACCCCAAGGTGCGCATGTTCGCCGACCACGCGGTCCGCGAACTGCGCCCGCTCTTCCAGCACTAGGCCCTCTGGCAAGGACTTTACAGCAGCAGTTGATAATCGCCGTGGCCGGTTCGGGGGATTGCGCCGGTGCGCTTTGATTGCCTTGCATAATTCTCGGTGGCCGCGTCTGGCAGGACGCAGGTCGGCCCGTCGAGCACCGCGCAGCATCAGATAATATTTCTGGACGGATTTTCCATCACGTGCGACTCGGATGCTACGCCTGCGGTCCCACAGCCCCGGCGAACAAGGAAAGACCGCAATGGCCGACCCGACCCGCCGCCGTGGCCGCCCCTGCAACGATGGTCCTGACCGCCCCCTGACGGTGCAGGCGCTGGATCGCGCGCTGGACATGCTGGATCTGCTGTCGCTGCATCCGGGCCTGACGCTGAGCGAGGTCGCGCAGCGGACCGGTCTGCCCGCGTCCGCCACCCATCGCATCCTGCAGACGCTGGCCCTGCGCGGCATGGTCGAACGCTGTGATGCGACGCAGTGCTGGGCGGTCGGGCCGTCCAGCTTTCGCCTTGGCGCGGCCTTTCTGCGCCGATCTGGGCTGATCGCGCGGGCGCGCCCGATCCTGCAGGCCCTGGTCGCGCGGACCGGAGAGACGGCCAACCTGGGCATCCTCAGCGATGACGGCGTGCTGTTCGTGGCGCAGGTCGAGAGCGACCAGCCGATCCGCGTGGCCTTTCCGCCCGGAACGCGCGCGTGTCTGCACGCGTCGGGGATCGGCCGGGCGATGCTGGCGGTCAATGCGAGGACCGCGCCCGAGGGGCTTTGCCGCGATCTGGCGCGCATCCGCAGGCGGGGCTTTGCCTTTGACGATCAGGGGCGGATGGCGGGGATGCGCTGCGTGGCCGCGCCCATCGTCGATCTGTCGGGGCGGGCGGTGGCCGGCCTGTCGATCAATGCGCCGGCCCATCGGATCGGCGGGCGGCAGGTGACCGCCATCGGGGCGGCGGTGGCCGAGGCCGCGGCACGGCTGACCGCCGTCACCGGAGAGCAGCTGCACCTGTAAGGGCCCGCCCCGCGGACGGGACGGGCCGTGGTCGGGATCAGCTGTCGGACTTGAACCCCAGCCTGCGGCCGATCCGCGAGGCATAGAACTCGCCCACCAGACCGCGCCGGAACAGCAGCACGCAGACCATGAACACGACCCCCGTGATGACTGTCACCGGCAGCGGCGAGGTCGCCAGATAGTTCTGCAGCGTCACCACCAGCCCGGCCCCGATGACCGGCCCGATCAGCGTTCCGATGCCGCCCAGCAGGGTCATCAGGATGACCTCTCCGGACATCTGCCATGCGACGTCGGTCAGGGTCGCGAACTGGAACACCAGGCTTTTCACGCTGCCCGCCAGACCGGCGATCGCCGCCGACATCACGAACGCCGCCAGCTTGTAGCGCGCGACGGTATAGCCAAGCGACGTGGCCCGCGCCTCGTTCTCGCGGATGCTTTTCAGGATCATCCCGAAGGGCGAATTGATGATCCGCCAGATCGCCAGAATGCCCAGCAGGAACACGCCCAGCACGAAGTAGTACATGTTGATCTGGTTCGACAGGTCCAGCACGCCCAGAAAGATGCCGCGCGGGACGGACTGGATGCCGTCCTCGCCGTTCGTGAAGGCCGCCTGCAGGCAGAAGAAGAAGAACATCTGCGACAGGGCCAGCGTGATCATGGCGAAATAGATGCCCTGACGACGGATGGCGATCAGCCCCATGATCAGGCCCAGTCCCGCGGCCCCGATCACCCCGACCAGGATGCCCAGTTCCGGGGACAGGCCCCAGACCTTGACCGCGTGGGCGGTGAAATAGGCCCCGCCCCCGAAGAAGGCCGCGTGCCCGAAGGACAGAAGGCCGGTATAGCCCAGCAACAGGTTGAACCCCGCCGCGAACAGCGCAAAGCACAGGATCTTCATCAGGAAGATCGGGTACAGGAACATCGGCACCAGCAGCAGGAACCCCAGCATGGCCAGCAGGATCACGGCCTTGATCCGGGTGGCGCCCTGCACGGCGGCAGGCGCGGGGGCGGCAGTTGCGTCGGAATGGCTCATCTTACACGTCCTTTCCGAACAGGCCCGCGGGTCGCAGGATCAGCACGATCGCCATGATGACGAAGATCACGGTGTTCGACGCCTCGGGGTAGAAGACCTTGGTCAGCCCCTCGGCGATGCCCAGCAGATAGCCGGTGACGATGGCGCCCAGGATGGACCCCATGCCGCCGACCACGACGACGGCGAACACCACGATGATGATGTTCGTGCCCATCAGCGGCGACACCTGATAGATGGGCGCAGCCAGCACGCCCGCGAATGCCGCCAGCGACGCGCCCAACGCATAGGTCAGCGTCAGCAGCAGCGGCACGTTGACGCCAAAGCTTTGCACCAGCACCGGGTTTTCCGTGGCCGCGCGCAGGTATGATCCCAGCTTGGTCTTCTCGATCAGCAGCCACACGGCGATGCAGACCGCCAGCGACGCCACGATCACCCAGCCCCGATAGATCGGCAGGAACATGAAGCCCAGGTTCACGCCCCCCGCCAGCGCCGGCGGCGTCGGATAGGGCTGACCCGATGATCCGAAGAAATACCGAAACGTCCCCTCGATCGTCAGGGCCAGGCCGAAGGTGAACAGCAGACCATACAGGTGGTCCAGCTTGTACAGCCGCGACAGCATGGTGCGTTCGACCAGCGCACCGAACGTACCCACGATCAGCGGCGCCAGGATCAGCGCGATCCAGTAGTTCACGCCGGTCCAGGTCAGCAGCAGCAGGGCCACGAACGCGCCCAGCATGTATTGCGCGCCATGCGCGAAGTTGATCACCCGCAGCAGGCCAAAGATCACCGCAAGGCCAAGCGACAGCAGCGCATAGAATGATCCATTGATCAGGCCGATCAGCAATTGCCCCATCAGGGCAGCCATCGGCACGCCGAATATCATCGTCATGTCAGACCCCCAGTTCGCGATTGAGCATATCCATGTTGGCGGGCAGATCGCCCACCGGGAATTCGGCCACCATCTGTCCGTGATCCATCAGATAGAACCGGTCGGCGACCTTGCTGGCGAACCGGAAGTTCTGTTCGACCAACACCACGGTCATGCCGCGTTTCTTCAACTCGCCCAGCACGGTGCCGATGTTCTGGATGATGACGGGGGCCAGCCCCTCGGTCGGCTCGTCCAGCAGCAGGCAGCGTGCGCCGGTGCGCAGGATGCGGGCCATGGCCAGCATCTGCTGTTCGCCGCCCGACAGTTTCGTGCCGGGGCTGTTCCTGCGTTCGTGCAGGTTCGGGAACAGGGCATAGATCTCGTCGACCGACATGCCGCCCTTGGCCACGACCGGGGGCAGCATCAGGTTCTCCTGCACCGACAGGCTGGCGAAGATGCCGCGTTCCTCGGGGACGAAGCCCAGACCGGCGCGGGCGGTCTTGTGCAACGGCATGGTCATCATGTCGCTGCCGGCGAAGGTGATGGTGCCCGTGCGTTTCCTCAGGATGCCCATGATCGACCGCAGCGTGGTGGTCTTGCCCATGCCGTTGCGGCCCAGGATGCAGATCATCTCGCCTTCGTTCACGTGCAGGTCGACGCCATGCAGGATGTGGCTTTCGCCGTACCAGGCGTTCAGCCCGGCGACATTCAGAAGCGCGCTCATGCGTCGGTTCCCATATAGGCGGTGCGCACGCGGGGATCGGTGGACACGGTGGCGTAATCGCCGCTGGCCAGGATCTCTCCGCGCTGCAGCACGGTGACGCGGTCGCAGATGTCGGCCACGACCAACAGGTTGTGTTCGACCATCAGGACGGCCCGGTCGCGGGCCACGTCGCGGATGATGTCGGCGACGGTGCGCACGTCCTCCAGGCCCATGCCGGCCATCGGCTCGTCCAGCAGCAGGACCTTTGGGTCCAGCGCCAGCGTGGTCGCGATCTCCAGCACGCGCTTGCGGCCATAGGACAGGTCCATCGCGCGGGTGTCGCGATACTCCGTCAGGCCCAACTGCGCGATCAGTTCGTCGGCGCGCGGGTTCAGCCGGTCCAACGACGACAGCGACCGCCAGAACTGCGTCGCCAGCCCGTTGGGCCGTTGCAGCGCGACGCGCAGGTTCTCCAGCACCGTCAGATGCGGGAACACGGCCGAGATCTGGAACGACCGCACCAGCCCAAGCCGCGCCACCTCGGCGGGCTTCTTGGCGGTGATGTCCTGGCCCAGCAGGGTGATGGACCCGCGGGTGGGCGTCAGGAACTTGGTCAGCAGGTTGAAGACGGTGGTCTTGCCCGCCCCGTTCGGGCCGATCAGCGCATGGATGCGGCCATGTTCGACGTCCAGATCGACATTGTTGACGGCGGTGAAGCCGGCGAAATCCTTGCCAAGGCCGCGGGCGGATAACACCACCCGCGGCTGGTCCTGTTGCACAGGCGTTGCTGTCATGGGTCCGTCCGCGCCCTAGTTCGCCGCGACCAGCGCGCAGCCGCTTTCGGCCGGGTCGATGAACGCCTCGGATCCGGGGATGGTGGCCAGCACGTTGAAATAGTCCCAGTCCGTAGTGATGTCGGCAGGCGCCTTGACCTCCAGCAGATAGACGTCGGTGATCAGGCGTCCGTTCGCACCCACCGTGCCGCCCTGAGAGAAGACGTCATCGACCGGCAGCGTGTGCAGCAGTTCGGACACGGCGGCGGTTGCGTCCGTTCCGGCGGCCTGGATGGCCTTCAGGTACTGGGTGACGGCGGAATAGGTGCCGGCATGGACCATGTTCGGCATCGCCTGCGTCCGCTCGAAGAAGCGCTGCGCGAACTCACGGCTCTCGTCGGTGCGGTTCCAGTAGAAGGATTCCGTCAGGGTCAGGCCCTGTGCCGCCTCGGCGCCCAGACCGTGGACCTCGGCCAGGGTGAACAGCAGCGCCGCCAGACGCTGGCCGCCCTGAACGATGCCGAATTCGGCCGCCGACTTGATGGCGTTCTGGGTGTCCAGACCGGCATTGGCCAGGCCGATGACCTTAGCGCCCGACGCCTGCGCCTGCAGCAGGAAGGACGAGAAGTCGTTGCTGGACAGCGGATGGCGAACCGATCCCAGCACCTCGCCGCCATTGGCGGTGACATAGGCGCCAGTCTGCTCCTCCAGCGAATAGCCGAAGGCGTAATCCGCGGTCAGGAAGAACCAGCTGTCGCCGCCCTGCTCGACCAGCGCGCCGCCGGTGCCGACGGCCAGCGCATGGGTGTCATAGGCCCAGTGGAACCCGTTGGCGGTGCATTGCGCCCCGGTCAGTTCGGTGGTGGCGGCACCGGTGGTCATGGTGATCTTGTCGGCCTCGGCGGACAGCGCCTGCACGGCCAGCGCCACCGACGACGTGGTCAGCTCCATGATCGCGTCGACCTGTTCGGTGTCGTACCATTGCCGCGCGATGTTGGATGCCACGTCGGGCTTGTTCTGGTGGTCGGCGGTCACGACCTCGATCGGCATGTCCAGCACGGTGCCGCCGAAATCCTCGACCGCCATCAGGGCGGCCTGATAGGAATAGGTGCCGCCGAAATCGGCATAGACGCCCGACTGGTCGTTCAGGATGCCGATCTTGACGACGTCATCCGATACCTGGGCCATCGCGGCGGTGGCCGTGGCGCCCAAGATCGCCACCGATGTCAACAGTCTAGCCATGGTCTTCTCTCTCCCTCGTGTCGGACCGCAGGCGTGTGGACAGGCCACCCGCCGGGTCGGCGGTCCGGTTCATCGTTTCCGTGAATGACAGGCGGCCCTCTCCCCAAGGCCGCGCTTTGGGAAGGTTGCAGAATAGGTTTCCCTTGGCAAGGACGCTTGGACACCCCTGCGGCAACTTGCACAGGCTGCAATCCGCCAGCGGCGAAGGCCGCAGCGGGCCAGGGGTTGGCCTGTGACCCGCAGGCCCTATCCTGACCCCCTGAACACGGGGAGGAGACCATCATGACATGTCACCCGACACGCCGCATCGCCGCGATCCTGCTGGCGGGAACGCTGTTTCACGCCCAGGCCGCCGCCGCCCAGGACACCGCCGCCCAGGACGGGCCGCCGCGCGACGAGTTCTTCTGGCTGGGCCAGATGAACAAGGCCAGCCTGGTCATCAACAGCCAGGAGGGGCTGCTGGACCCCGACCTGGCCCCCGGCATCGCCGACGCCCTGACGCAGGTCATCACCGCGGGCGACGCGCCCGACGGCGAACGCCCCCGCACCGTCATCAGCTTCGAGCCGCTGCTGATCGATGCGGGCGGGCCGGCGGTCACGCTGCTGCATGCCGGGCGGTCCAGCCAGGACATGCACGCCACGTTCCGCGCCGCGATGCTGCGCGACAAGATGCTGGAAATGGCCGACCAGCTGCACCTGACCACGACCACGATGGTCGATCTGGCTGAACGCCATGCGGGCACCATCGTGCCGAATTACACCAACGGGGTCGCGGCCCAGCCCAACAGCCTGGGGCATTACCTGCTGGGCCACGCCGCGGGTCTGGACCGCGACGCGCAGCGCATCCGCGAGGCCCATGCCCGGATCGACCGCAGCGCGATGGGCACCACGGTCCTGAACGGCACCGGCTGGCCGCTGAACCGGCAGCGCATGGCGGACTATCTGGGCTTTCCGGCGCTGGTGGAAAACGCCTATGATGCGTCGCAGATCTCGTCGATGGACCATCCGGTCGAGGTGGCGGGCATCGTCACCTCGGTCGCGCTGCACAGCGGCAATCTGGTCGAGGACATCATGACCCAATACGCCCAAACCCGCCCCTGGATGCTGCTGGAGGAGGGCGGAGAGAACACCTATGTCTCCTCGGCCATGCCGCAAAAGCGCAATCCCGGCCTGTTGAACAACACCCGCAGCGATGCGTCGCAGGCGATCGCGCTGGCGATGGGGCCGATCCTGCAGACGCACAACATCACCCCCGGCATGCCCGACCCCAAGGATGTCGCCGACAATGCCGCGATGGTCGATGCGGGCATCGCCACCCTGTCGCGGCTGGACGCGGTGCTCAAGGCGCTGGTCATCGACCAGGATCGCGCGCTGGAGGAGCTGAACAGCGACTGGACCGCCTCGCAGGAGATCGCCGACCGGCTGATGCGCGACCACGGCCTGCCCTTTCGCGAAGGCCACGATGTCGCGTCCGAGATTGTGACCCATGCACGCCAGAACGGGCTGGGACCGCTGGACTTTCCCTATGCCGAGGCGCAGCGCATCTATGCCGCGGCCGTCGCGGGCACCGACGCCCCGGCCGACATGCCCCTAACCGAGGAACAGTTCCGCCAGACCCTGGACCCCGCCGCGATCATCGCTGCCCGCGCAACATCGGGCGGCCCGCAACCCGACGAGATGACCCGCATGATCGGCACCGCACGCGCGCGGCTGGACAACCATGCGGGCTGGATCGCGGCACGGCGCGGCCATGTCGATGCGGCGCTGGACCGGCTGGACGCCGATTTCGACGGCCTGACGCAGGACTGACCCGTCAGGCGCGGGCTGGCGGTCGATCCAGGATGTCGCGCCCTCATAGGCGCGGCCCAGGTTCAGCACGCTGGCATCGCGCCCGCGATGGCCGATCAGCTGCAACCCCATCGGCGTGCCGGACGGCCCGAACCCCGCCGGCACGCACAGCGCCGGCAGCCCGGTCAGCGACGCGGGCACCACCACCTCCATCCAGCGGTGATAGCTGTCCATCTGCCGCCCCGCGATGGCCTGCGGCCAGTGCCAATCCGCGTCGAACGCAAACAGCTGGGCCGACGGAAGCGCCAGGATGTCCACCTCCATCCCTGCCGTGTGGCGGAACCAGTCCGACCGGATCGCGCTGGCGCGCCGCAGGTCGGCCGCGGACAGGGCCAGCCCGCGCTCTATCTCCCACCGCAGGCGGGTTTGACCTGATCGGGGGCGCTGTGCAGCAGCGGACCAAGGCTGCCCGCGATGGTCCAGCTGCGCAGCGTCGTCCACGCCTCCCACAGGGCGGCGGCGGAAAAGGGCGGCGCCATGGGCATCACGTCATGTCCCAGATCGGCCAGCACCTGCACGGCGTCCTGGCATAGGTCCAGGACGCCCGGTTCCATCGCGTAGGCGCCGCCCCAATCGCCCAGCCAGCCGATGCGCAGCCTGCCGCCCGGCGGCGCGGGGCAATAGGGGCCGCTGGAATGCGGGTGCATCGGGTCATGCGCGGACTGCACCGCCAGCAACAGCTCCAGATCGCGGATCGACCGCGCCATCGGCCCTTCGGTCGACAATTGCGACAGGAACAGATCACCGGGGCCCGACGGCGCGACCAGGCCATAGCTGGGGCGGAACCCGAAGACGTTGTTCCAGCCCGCCGGGTTGCGCAGCGACCCCATCATGTCCGACCCGTCCGCCAGCGCCACCATGCGCGCGGCCAGCGCCGCCCCCGCGCCGCCGCTGGACCCGCCCGCCGACCGCGACAGGTCATAGGGGTTGCGCGTGACGCCATAGACCGGGTTGAAGCTGTGCGACCCCAGCCCGAATTCCGGCGTGTTGGTCTTGCCGATGATCACCGCCCCCGCCCGGCGCAGGCGCGCGACCATCGGGCTGTCGGCCACCGGCACGTGGTCGCGGAACGCGGGCGATCCATAGGTGGTCGTGATCCCCGCCGTGTCCGCCAGGTCCTTGACCGCCATCGGCAACCCCTGCAGCGGACCGGCGGGCGCGCGCGCCGCCTCGGCCAGCAGGGTGTCGCGGTCGCGCAGGGCGACGATGGCGTTGATGGCCGGGTTCGCGGTCTCGATCCGGTCCAGCGTCAGCGCCATCAGGTGTTGCGCATCGATGGTGCCCGCGCGCAGGGCGGCCAGCTGGCTTGTCGCATCCCCGGTGATCATCCGATGCCCCTTTCGTGGTGTCGCCGCCACCGTGGGACGAAACGCGGCGACCCACAAGCGCCGATCACGGAGCCGTGTGCATCCATGACATCGGCGTTGGCAGGGAACATCGGGCGCATGCTGCGGTTGTGCCACGACACCAACAGGAGAACCCGATGAAACAGACCCTTGCGATCATGGCCCTTTGCGCCACCCCCGCCATGGCCCTTGCACAGACCGAGGGAGAGTTCTCGCTGCCGGACCTGCCCTATGCCGCCGACGCGCTGGACCCGGTCATCACCGCCGAGACGATGGACCTGCACCACGGCAAGCATCACCAAAGCTATGTGACCAACCTCAACGCCGCCATCGCCGAGGGCGCCGCCCCCGCCGGCCTGGCGATCGAGGAGCTGGTCGCCAATGCCGGCACCTATCCGGCGGCGATCCGCAACAATGCGGGCGGCCACTGGAACCACACGTTCTTCTGGGAATCGATGGCCCCTGCAGATGAGGTCGGAGAGATGTCGCCCGCGCTGACCGAGGCGATCGACACCGTCTTCGGATCGCAGGAGGAGTTCCGCACCGCCTTTCAGGAGGCAGGCGCGGGCCAGTTCGGATCGGGCTGGGTCTGGCTGATCGTGAATGACCAGGACCAGCTGGAGATCACGTCGACACCGAACCAGGACAACCCCCTGATGGACGTGGCCGAGACGCAGGGCACGCCGCTGCTGGGCAACGACGTGTGGGAACACGCCTATTACCTGACCTACAACAACCGCCGGGCCGAGTATCTTGAAAGCTGGTGGGACGTCGTGAACTGGGGCGCCGTGTCCGAGCGCTATGAAGCCGCGCTGGCCGAATAAGGTCGACCGCGGACAGGCGACGGGCGGCAGGGAACGATCCCCTTGCCGCCCATTTTGCTGCGCCGCCCCCCGGACCGCGAGGGGCGTGCCCGCCCTACCAGCGGTGGCGCAGCGTGGCGGACACAGACCGACCGGGGTTGTAGAAATCGGCGGACCCCCGACCGACGACGTGCTGTTCGTCGGCCAGGTTATGGACGTTCAGTGCCAATTCGGTCCTGTCGGTCACGTCATAGCTGTAGGCGGCGTCCAGCAGGATCGTGGCGTCGGAACGACCGGTATTGTTTTGCGTCACGTAGAAGTATGTTCCGACATAACGGGCGCCCAATCCGAATGTCATGTCGCCTCGTGATCCTGCACCAGCCAACGTGTAGTCGATCCAGACCGAGGCGGCATGTCGTGGGACAGTGCCGACAGCATTGCCCGTAACCCCAATCGTCTCTCCGGGGCGCAGCGGATCGGACAGGGGATCCGAACCAAGCACCTTGGAGTCAGCATAGGAATAGGATGCGATCAGGCTGATATCAGGCGTCAGCTGTGCCTTTGCCTCGAGGTCCACACCCTTGACACGGGTCTCTCCGACCAGTTCGGAAATGCCCGTGTCCAAGTTCATGACAGAGACATTGGTCTTGGTCAGATCATAGATCGCGGCGCTGAGCAGACCGTCAAAGCCGGTCGGTTCGTACTTCACTCCAAGCTCGTACTGGTCGCCACGTTCGGGCTCAGTGCCCAGATCGGGCGGCGCCACGGATTCGGCATAGCTGGCATAGGCCGATATTTCCGGCGTGACCTTCCAGGTCAGCGCCCCCCGGACCGAGGTTTCGGCATAGTCGTCACTGTCGGATGTGCCCATCAACCAGTTGTCCACCGACAGGTTCAGCCGGTCGTGACGTGCGCCCACCGTCGCGATGAAGCGGTCGTCCAGCGACAGGTTCTGCTGCACGAACACGGCGCGCGTGCGGCTGTCGCGGTTCTGGCCAACATAGGGCGATAGAATCTCCGGCGCACCGGAATAGTCCGGATCGCGGGGGTCGATCGGATCGGCGCCGGCAAAGGCCGAGTCCTCGGTTGATGTCACCGAACGATACTCGACACCGACGAGGGTACTGCTGTCGATGCGCCCCAGATCGCGGTCGTATTGCAGGATGACATCGCCAGCCCATTCCTCGGCCGTGCCTGCGCTGGCGATATAGGTGCGACCGACCGGAAACACCCCGTCATCGCCCGAGACATAGACATAGCCGTAATCGTCGGTCGTGTCGCTGTGGCGCAGGTTCGACCGCAGGGTCAGCCCTTCGCCGAAATCATGTTCGGCGATCACGTTCACGGTCGTGCGTTCGACGTTGAGATAGTTGAAGTCCGGCTCTCCCAGGAACAGGCTGCGGTCATAGCTGCCGCCGCGGGGATAGCCGCCGCTGTTGGGCGTCGCGTCGCGGTCCAGATAATCGACGATCAGGCTGACCGAGGTGACGTCACTGGGCTGCCAGGTCAGGCCGCCCATCAGGAACGTCTCGTCATCGCGCGAAAAATCGTATTCGCGGTCGCTGTCCTGCAGCTTGCCGGTCAGGCGCCAGGACAGGGTCGCATCCGGGGTCAGCACGTCGCCGAAATCGAACCCGTATTCCGTGCGGTTGTCCGACCCGACCGTGCCGAACACCTCGGAGAACCGTTCCGCGCGCGGGCGCTTGGTCACGAAGTTGGTCGAGCCGCCCGGATCGGCAGGCCCGAACAGGGTCGAGTTTGCGCCGCGGATGACCTCGACCCGTTCATAGGCCAGCGGCTCCTCGCGGATGCCGCGCAGGCCGCCAAGCGTGATCCCGTCGCGATAGGTCGAGGCGTCGAACCCGCGGATCTGGAAATAATCGTTGCGGTCGTCGGTGCCGTAGTAATCGGTGATCGTGCCGGCGGAATACTGCAGCACATCCTCCAGCGTGCGGGCATCGCGGCGCTCTATCTCGGCCTGGGTGATGACCGATACGGAGGCGGGCGTGTCCAGGATGCTGGTCGCCACCTTGCCACCCACGGCCAGTTCCCGCGCCACGATGGAATTGGCGTCGTCGTCGCCGCTGATGGCATAGAGCGTGATCTCGGGCAGGCGGATGACGGGCGACAGGCGCGTCGCCGTCTCGTCCTGCGCGCTGGCCGCGACGGGCATCAGGGCGATCACCGCACAGCAGGACAGCAGCGCCGCACGGTCGCGGCAGGCGTTCTTCGGGGTCATGGCGAAAGCCTTATGTAATTTGTCGGATTACTGTCGGCTTAGGCCTGACCTTTTCGTGAGGCAAGCCTGCAACGGGTGCATCGCATGCGCCCGTTGCAGAAAGGTGACACTTTCACTCAGTTATTAGGGGCGATCCGATGGCGGCCCACCGGCAGCATCATCGGCCGCCCCGACACAGGGTCGGTGATGATCCGGCTGGCCAAGCCAAAGACCTGTTGAATCGTATCCTGGGTCAGCACGTCTTCGGGCGCCCCCTGCCCATGCACGCGCCCCCCCGCCATGGCCACCAGCCGGTCGGCATAGCGCGCGGCCAGGTTCAGGTCGTGCAGCACCATCACGATGGTGATGCCGCGCCGGGCGTCAGGTCGCACAGCAGGTCCAGCAGCTCTATCTGGTGGGCGACGTCCAGAAAGGTCGTCGGCTCGTCCAGCAGCAGCAGGTCGGTCTGCTGCGCCAGCGCCATGGCGATCCAGACGCGCTGGCGCTGACCGCCCGACAACTCGTCCACGGCGCGGTCGGCCAGATCGGTCGTGCGCGTGGCCTGCAGCGCGTCGGCCACGGCCTGATCGTCGCGCGGCCCCCACCGCGATATCAGCCCGTGATGCGGATGGCGGCCCCGGCTGACCAGGTCGGCCACGGTGATACCTTCTGGCGCGATGGGCGATTGCGGCAGCAGGCCCAAGGTCCGGGCCAGGGCGCGCGTGGGCATGCGGTGGATCGCGGTGCCGTCCAGCGTGACCTGCCCGCGCCCCGGCCGCAGCAGGCGCGACATCACCCGCAGCAACGTCGATTTCCCGCAGGCATTGGCGCCCACGATGGCGGTGATGCGCCCCGGCATCAGGTCCAGGTCCAGCCCCTGCAGGATGGCGCGGTCGCCATAGCCTGCCGACAGGTCGCGGACCTGCAGATGATGGTCGACGGTCATCAGCGTGCCTCCGGTGCGGTTCGCGCGGATGATCAGAGA
>NZ_BBPH01000167.1 GCF_000787695.1 Paracoccus sp. PAMC 22219
CCTCGGGCTCGGGTCACGTCCATCGGCGCCAACGTCGGCCTGGACGCCCGCCGCGCGGATGCGGTCGTCCAGCTCCTCCAGCGCGCCCACGGTGCGGGCGACCGCCAGCACGTGATACCCCTGCGCCGCCAGCCCTTCGGCCAGCGCCGCCCCAAGCCCCCGAGAGGCCCCCGTCACCAGCGCCAGCTGGGCCGCGCCTGTCTGTTCGATCTCGCTCATACCCGATCCCTTGCCACCGCGCGTCCCCCCGCGCAACCACGAAAAAGGGGCCCCCGAAGGGACCCCGATGCCTGACCTGACAGGACGCTCAGCGCGCCTTGAGGTCCACGTAATCGCGGCGGTCACTGCCGACATACAGCTGGCGCGGGCGGCCGATCTTGTTCTGCGGATCGCCGATCATCTCTTTCCACTGCGCGATCCAACCCACCGTGCGCGACAGCGCAAAGATCGGCGTGAACATCGACGTGGGGAAGCCCATCGCCTCCAGGATGATGCCCGAATAGAAATCGACGTTGGGATACAGCTTCTTCTCGATGAAGTACTCGTCCTCCAGCGCGATCTTCTCCAGCTCCTTGGCCACCTGCAGGACCGGGTTGTCGCCGATGCCCAGCAGCTCCAGGACCTCGTCGGCCGATTCCTTCATGACCGTCGCGCGCGGATCGAAGTTCTTGTAGACCCGGTGGCCAAAGCCCATCAGCTTGAACGGGTCGGACTTGTCCTTCGCCTTGGCGATGTATTCCGGGATCCGGTCCACGGTCCCGATCTCGCGCAGCATCTCCAGGCAGGCCTGGTTCGCACCGCCATGGGCGGGGCCCCACAGGCAGGCGATGCCCGCTGCGATGCAGGCGAAGGGGTTCGCACCCGACGATCCCGCCAGACGCACGGTCGAGGTCGAGGCGTTCTGTTCGTGATCCGCATGCAGGGTAAAGATACGGTCCATGGCGCGCGCCAAGGCCGGGTTCACCTCGTATTTCTCGGCCGGGACCGAGAAGCACATGTTCAGGAAGTTCGACGCGTAATCCAGGTCGTTCTGCGGATAGACGAAGGGCTGGCCGATCGAATATTTATAGGCCATCGCCGCGATCGTCGGCAGCTTGGCGATCAGGCGGATGGCCGCGACCTCGCGCTGCCATTCGTCGTTCACGTCGGTCGAATCGTGATAGAAGGCCGACATGGCCCCCACGACGCCGACCATCGTCGCCATCGGATGCGCGTCACGGCGAAAGCCGCGGAAGAAGTTGTGCATCTGCTCGTGCACCATCGTGTGGCGCGTGACGCGGGCGCGGAAATCCTCCATCTGCGTGGGCGAGGGCAGCTCGCCGTACAGCAGCAGATAGCAGACCTCCAGATAGCAGGATTTCTCGGCCAGCTGCTCGATCGGATAGCCCCGATACCACAGCTCTCCCTTGTCGCCATCAATGAAGGTGATCGTCGAATCGCAGCTGGCGGTCGAGGTGAAGCCGGGGTCATAGGTGAACACGTCCGCCTGTCCGTACAGCTTGCGGATGTCCAGAACGTCCGGCCCCTTGGTGGGCGACAGGATGGGCAGGTCGTAGTCCTGTCCGTTCAGGTGCAGTTTAGCGGTCTTGTCGGCCATGCGAAGGCGTCCTTCCGGCTAAGGCCGGGCGGTCCGTCGCGTAAACCCGTCAGACAGCCCTGGCATGTGAGGGCAGGCTTCAGCCTGCCAAATCGGTCTGGTCCTGCAGCCGGGCCAGCGTTTCGTCGCGGCCAAGCGCAGTCATCATGTCGAACACACTGGGGGTGGCGCTCGTTCCGGCCAGGGCGGCGCGCAGCGGTGCCGCGATCTTGCCCAGTCCGACACCGTTTTCCGTGGCAACCTGTTGGGCCGCCTCCTCCAGATCGTCTCGGGTCCAGCTAGCATTCTGCACCGCAGCAGTCAATGATTTCAGCATACCACGGGATACCGTATCCAGGTTGCGCGCGGCCTTTTCCTCAACCGCAACAGGGCGTTCGATCATCGCGAACCGCGCCTGATCCAGCAGCGCCGGCAGGGTTTTCGCCTTTTCCTTCAACGCGCCCATCGCCCCCAGGATGCGGCTGCGCTGCGTGTCGGTCAGCACCGGCGCGCCGGTTTCCGTCAGGTAATCCTGCAGCGCGGCCAGCACCTGATCGTCAGGCATTTGACCGATATGGTGCCCGCTGACATGTTCCAGCTTCTTGAAATCCAGCCGCGCGGGCGCGCGTCCGATCCCCTCCAGCCCGAACCAGTCGCGGGCCTGCGCGTCGTCGAACAGCTCGTCGTCGCCATGGCTCCAACCAAGCCGCGCCAGATAGTTGCGCATCGCCGCCGGCGGATAGCCAAGCGCCGCGAATTCGTGCAGGCCCACCGCGCCATGACGCTTGGACAGCTTCTTGCCGTCCTCTCCGTGGATCAGCGGGATATGGGCATAGGTCGGGCGCGGCCAGCCCATCGCGTCGATGATCTGGATCTGGCGCGCGGTGTTGGTCAGGTGGTCGTCACCGCGGATCACATGGGTCACGCCCATGTCGTGATCGTCCACCACCACGGCCAGCATATAAGTGGGCGTCCCGTCGCTGCGCAGCAGCACCATGTCGTCCAGCTGGTCGTTGGCCACGCGCACCGCGCCCTGCACCTGATCGTCGATCACCGTCTCGCCCGTGCGTGGCGCCTTCAGGCGGATCGCATAGGGCGCGTCGGGCAGGTCGGTCGCGTCCCGCCACGGGCTGAGGAAGGGCTGGCGCGGGTTCTCCTCGCGCCAGGCCGCGATCTCGTCCGTGGTGGAAAAGCACTTGTAGGCCGCACCCTGGTCCAACATCTGGCGCGCAACCTCGGCATGGCGGTCCTTGCGCTCGAACTGGCTGACCGGTTCGCCGTCCCAGTCCAGGCCCAGCCAGGTCAGGCCTTTCAGGATCGCCTCGGTCGCCTCGGGGGTGGACCGGGCGCGGTCGGTATCCTCGATCCGCAGCAGGAACTTGCCGCCCCGGCCCCGCGCGAACAGCCAGTTGAACAGCGCCGTCCGGGCACCGCCCACATGCAGATATCCGGTGGGAGAGGGGGCGAAACGGGTAACGATCTGGGTCATGACGGCCTTCGGCAGGTTTTGGCGCGGCCCGGCGTTAACGCTTTGGTAAGCATCCCCGTGCCATCTTGCGGCCAAGTGATAGTCACCGGGTCGCGAAAGGACAAGGATGTTGCCCCAATCGGGTGCGGTCGCGACCCCCCTGCCCCAGGCCGCCGCCCGGTCCGTGGCCGCGCCGCGCCCCGCCGCGGCCCTGCGCGCGGGCCTGTTTCCCTGGGTGCCGGTCTGCCTGTCGGCGGGGATCGGGCTGTGGTTCCTGCGACCGATGCTGTTCAGCGCCGCGCAATGGACGGTGCTGGTCTGCCTGCTGGCGCTGACCCTGACGGTGGCGCGCGTAGCGCCCCACTGGGCCGACCGCGGCCGGATCACCTGCCCACAGGCCGATGCCGTCCATCTGGGCGCGCTGGCGCTGTGTTTCGTGACGATCGGCACCGGCTTGGTGGCGTTCCGCGCCGCGCATGTGGCGGCCCCGGTGCTGGAATGGCGCTATTATGGCCCGGTCGAGGGGCGGGTGATCCAGATCGACCGCTCGGGCCGCGACCGGATGCGCCTGACGCTGGACGGGGTCGTGCTGCACGACCTCTCGCCCGACCGCACGCCCGCCAGGGTGCGCCTGTCGCTGATGGGCGACGACGCGCTGCCGCCCTTGGGCCAGCGGGTGATGCTGACCGGGCATCTGGGCCCGCCCCCCGCGCCCTCATCCCCGGGCAGCTTCGATTTCCGGATGTTCGCGTGGTTCGACAGCCTGGGCGCCGTCGGCTATTCGCGCACGCCGATCATGGCGGTGGCCCCGCCGCAGGGGGGCGTCTGGTGGGCGCACCGGGCGCGCATGGCGATCAGCGCCGCCATTCAGGACCGCATCGGCGGACAGGCCGGGGCCGTGGCATCCGCCCTGATGACCGGCGACCGATCGGGCATCTCCGAGGACACGAACGAGGTGATGCGCGCCTCGAACCTCTACCACATCATCTCGATCTCGGGGCTGCACATGGGGATGCTGGCGGCCTTCGTCTATGGCGCGGTGCGCATGGTCCTGGTGGGCGTGCAGGGCGCCGGGATCGGCCTGGCGCGGCCGATGCACAAATGGGCGGCGGGCATCGCGCTGGCGGCGGCGGCGGCCTATCTGTGGCTGTCCGGCGGCGGCGTCGCGACGGAACGGTCGTTCATCATGGTCGCCGTGATGCTGGGCGCGATCATCGCCGACAGGCGCGCGATTTCGCTGCGCACCGTCGCCCTGGCCGCGACCATCGTGCTGATCTACTCCCCCGAAGCCGTCGTCAGCGCCGGCTTCCAGATGAGCTTTGCCGCCACCGTCGCCCTGATCCTGGTCTATGGCCCATGGGCGCGGGTGTCACCGCGCCTGCCCTGGTGGCTGCGCCCGTTGGCGATGCTGATCGTGTCATCGCTGATCGCCGCCGTGGCGACATCGCCCATCGCCGCGGCGCATTTCAACCGCATGGCGCAATACGGGCTGCTGGCGAACCTGCTGGCCGTGCCGGTCATGGGCACGCTGGTGATGCCCGCGGGCGTGATCGGCGCCATCCTGGCCCTGGTCGGGCTGGAGGCGCCTGCCCTGTGGGTCATGGGCATCGGCACCGAATGGATGCTGTGGGTCGCGCGGTTCGTGGCCGACCTTGGCGGCGCGGTGACCGGGGTGGCCAAGCCGCCCGCAGCCGTCGTGCCGCTGATGGGGTTCGGCGCGGTGCTGGGCATCCTGTGCTGGCGCCCCGCGGGTCGGCGCGGCGCACTGACGCAAGCAGGGTTCGCCGTCGCGA
Source organism: Paracoccus sp. PAMC 22219 (assembly GCF_000787695.1). Classification (GTDB taxonomy): domain Bacteria; phylum Pseudomonadota; class Alphaproteobacteria; order Rhodobacterales; family Rhodobacteraceae; genus Paracoccus. Next base: position 4,838 of record NZ_BBPH01000167.1, read on the forward strand.
TGGCGCTGCTGGTGGCCGCCGCCGCGCTGTGGCTGACCGCCCGCCGCCCGCTGCTGCTGGTGGCGCCAGAGGGCGAGGCCGTGGGCCTGATGACCCCGCAGGGCCGCGCCATCTCGAAGCCCTCGGGCGGGGCGTTCGTCGTCTCCACTTGGCTGCAGGAGGATGGCGACATGGCCTTACAGGAAGACGCCGCCGCCCGCCCAGCATGGTCCGGCGACCGCCGCGACCGGCAGGCAGACCTGCCCGGCGGCTGGCAGGTCTGGCACCTGACCGGCAAGGGTTCGGGCGACCGCGCCGCCGCCGCCTGCCGCCCCGACCGGATCGTGGTCGCGTCCGAACCCGTCACCATCGACGGCACCCCACCCTGCCTGCTCCTGGACCCGAAACGCCTGCGCCGCAGCGGCGCGGTCGCCATCCGCATGACCGCGGACGGACCGCAGGTCACCCAAGGCCAACCGATGCGACTGTCGCGATAGCATAGCCCCATGACCGCGGCCGTGATCGCGGCGCGCGATACTTCGGACAGGTTCTTACGACCCGCAGGCCACCCCGACGCGGCGCGGAACCTCTGACAGGGTCGTCGTCACCCCCGCGTCAGCCGCCCCACCAGACGCCGGGCCAGCGGCGCCACGACCAGCACCGCCGGAAAGGCCACCGCCCAACTGGACAGCCAGTTCCCCAGCCACAATCCCCCCACCCCTTCGGTCATGCCGACCGCGCGGAACGTGGCGATCCCCGACACCAGCGAGGACATCAGCCCCGACAGGAAGAACCCGAACAGGATCGGGGCATAGCGCGCGGGAATCATCGGGCATCCTTTTCGGAACGCGTCCCCGGCATCACGCCGGGGATCGCTCAGGCCAGCTCGGCAAAGACCTTGCCAAGCGCCTTGTCCAGCTTCTCGAACATCTCGTCCATCTGGGCGGGTGTCATGATGAAGGGCGGGCACAGCACGATCGACTGCCCCAGGGGGCGACAGATCAGACCCATGTCGGTGCAGGTGTTCGCGATCCGCTCGCTGACCGACAGATGCCCCTCGAAGGGCGTCTTGGTCGCCTTGTCGCGCACCGCCTCCAGCGCCCACATGAAGCCCACGCCGCGATATTCGCCGATATTGGGGTTCTTCGCCAATTGCCGCAGCCCGTCCTCGAAGCGCGGGGCCAGGTCGATGACGTTCTGCGCCAGCCCCTCGTTCATCACCACGTCGATGGCCTTCAGCGCGATCGCGCAGCCGACCGGGTGCCCGGATGCGGTGAAGCCGTGCGGGAACTCCTCGATCTTGTCGATGGCGGCCTGAAGGCGGTTGGTCAGTTCGGGCCCCAGGATCACCGCGCCCATCGGGAACAGCCCCGCCGTCAGGTTCTTGGAGCTGATGATCGCATCCGGCACGAAATCATAGGTGATCGAACCCCAGGTGTTCCCCGTGCGTCCGAACCCGGTGATGACCTCATCCGCGATCATCGGGATGCCGTGCTTTTTCAGAACCGGCAGGATCGCCTGGAAATACCCCTCGGAGGGCGGAATGACCCCGCCCGCGCCCTGCACCGGTTCTGCAAAGAACCCTGCGATGGTGTCGGCCCCCTCGCGCTGGATCGTCTCGTCCAACTCGCGCGCCAGGCGTTGGGTGAACTCCGCCTCGGTCTCTCCGGCCTCTCCGAACCGCCAGTAATGCGGGCAGGTCAGGTGGATGAAGCCCGGCAGCGGCAGGCCGAAGACCTCGTTATAGGGCTTGCCGGTCATGCTGGCCGACACCACCGTCACACCGTGATAGGCGTTCCAGCGCGTCAGGATCTTGCGCTTCTGCGGGTTTCCTTCGGATGCATGCATGAACCACAGCATCTTGACCATGGTGTCGTTCGCCTCGGACCCCGAGTTCGTATAGAACACCTTGCCGCGCGAAAACGGCGACACCTCGATCAGCTTTTCGGACAGCATCACCGTCTGGTCGGACATCCGCCCGAAGAACGCGTGATAGCCCGGAAAGCGGTCGTACTGGTCCTTGGCGGCCTGGGCCAGGCCCTTGTGGTCGAACCCCGCGACCATGTTCCACAGGCCCGAATTGGCGTCCAGATAGCGATTGCCGTTCACGTCGACGACATAGGGGCCCTCGCCATGGGTCAGGACGACCGCGCCGCGCTTGTGCACGCTTGGCAGGTCGGTGAATCCGTACAGCGAATATTCGTCGGCGCGTGCTTCCCAGCTTTGCGGGGTGGTCATGGTCGGTCTCCTTGCCGGATCTTGGGGGCAGGCTAGCCGGGCACCGGGCGGCGTTCAATGGGGGACGCTTGTGCAGATCATGCAACCGGGGCACAGTTCGCCCGAACCGCCGGAGGAGCCCCCATGAGACACCTGATGCTGGCCGCTGCCGCCACCCTGGCCTGCGCCGCCCCCGCCCTGTCCGAAAACCGCATCGACCTGATCCGCCCCGACGCGCCGGAACTGGCCGCGCGCGGGACCCACCCGGTCGGCGTGCGCGCCGCCAGCTTCACCGATCCCGACCGCATCGACGTGATCGCGGCGACCGAACAGGGCGGCACCCCCACCGCTGACCGCACCCTGCAGACAGAGATCTGGTACCCCGCGGCGGACGCCACCGAACCCGGCACGACCTATGACACGATCCTGCGCGACGGGGCCACGCCCACCACACTGACCGGCAGCGCGGCCCGCGACGCGGCCCCTGCGGACGGGACATTCCCGCTGGTGATCCTGTCGCACGGCTATCCCGGCAACCGCTATCTGATGAGCCACCTGGCCGAGAACCTCGCCTCCAAGGGCTATGTCGTGGTCGCCGCCGACCATCCCGACAGCACCTATGACGATCAGGGCGCGTTCGCCTCGACGCTGGTGAACCGGGCGGTCGACCAGCGCTTCCTGCTGGACAGCATGGCCGGGCTGGAGGACGAGGTCGGCGCGATTACCGATGCCGACAACGCAGCCATCGTTGGCTATTCCATGGGCGGTTATGGCGCGCTGATCTTTGGCGGCGCGGGGCTGTCGCCCGATGCGGTGGCGCGCACCGAACCCGAACGCATGGTCCCGCCCGCGGGCCTGCTGGACCGCCTTGCCGCCGGCAGCGACGATCATGCGAGCCTGGTCGATCCGCGCGTCAAGGCGGTGGTGGCCATCGCCCCCTGGGGCCGCCAGCACGATTTCTGGGACGCCGAAGGGCTAGCCGGCATCACCAAGCCGCTGCTGCTGGTGTCTGGCAGCGACGACGACGTGTCGATCTATGACGCGATTCGCCAGATCTATGACCAGACGACGGGCACGTCCCGGCACCTGCTGACCTTCGAGCATGCCAACCACAATGCCGCCGCCCCCATCCCCGCCCCGGCCGAGGCCTGGGCCATGTCGGAAAGCCTGGGCCGCGCGCCCTTCGACCACTATGCCGATGCGGTCTGGGACAGCGTCCGGATGAACAACATCCTGCAGCATTTCACGACCGCCTTCCTGGACCAGCACCTGAAGGCAGAGGACCGCGCCGCGTTCCTGGACCTGGTTCCGGATTCGGCGGACGGCGTCTGGTCGGTCGATGACGCGGGCACACCCGACGATGCCCACAGCTATTGGGCGGGCTTTCCCGACCGCAGCGCCAAGGGCCTGATGTTCGAGACGAAGCCCGCGGGCCAATAGGTCACGGGCCGACAGGTCACGGGCGGCGCAGACCGATCTGGTCCAGCGCCGCCTCCAATGCCGACAGGGGGCGGCGGTCGCCCACCAGCGCGTCGAACCGCGCCCGCAGCGCGGTTTTCTCTGCCCCCTTGCAGTCGTTCCAGGGCCGCCCCTGCAGCGCCATGTGCAGCACGTAATAGCCGATGAAATGCGGCCGCTCCCCGGCATCCATCAGCGCGCGATAGGCCGCATCCGCCCCCATCTCCCGCAGCGCCGCCGCGTCCGCGATGCCCGCCGCGATCAGCGACCGCGCAGTGGCGGGGCCGATGTTGCGAATGTCGGTCAGGTCGCTCTCCATCCCGTGCCTTTCCAAAAGCCTGCGTTTCCTGTATCGCTGCGCGACCTTCAGGAACAAGCATGACATGACCGCCCACATCCCGGCCGCGAAGAAACTGTTCATCAAGACCTATGGTTGCCAGATGAACGTCTATGACAGCCAGCGCATGGCCGAGGCCATGGGCGCCGAAGGCTATGTCCTGACCGAAGATCAGGCGGATGCCGACATGGTCCTGCTGAACACCTGCCACATCCGCGAGAAGGCGGCCGAAAAGCTGTACAGCGACCTGGGCCGCCTGAAGCCGCTGAAGGCGGCGCGCCCTGATCTCAAGATCGGCGTCGCGGGCTGCGTGGCCCAGGCCGAGGGGGCCGAGATCATCCGCCGGATGCCGCTGGTCGATCTGGTCGTGGGGCCGCAGACCTATCACCGCCTGCCCGCCATGGTGCGCGGCGAGGCGCCCGCCATCGACACCGACTTCCCCGAGGAAGACAAGTTCGACCACCTGCCCGCCCCCCGCGCCACCCGGCGCGCGCCCGCGGCCTTTCTGACCGTGCAGGAGGGTTGCGACAAGTTCTGCGCCTTTTGCGTGGTGCCCTATACCCGCGGGGCCGAGGTCAGTCGCCCCGCGGAACGCATCCTGGCCGAGGCCCGCGATCTGGTCGAACGCGGCGTGCGCGAGATCACCCTGCTGGGCCAGAACGTCAACGGCTGGCACGGGGGGCCGGGCGGCTTTGGCGCCCTGATCCGCGCCCTGGGCGACATCGAAGGGCTGCAGCGCATCCGCTACACGACCAGCCATCCCAATGACATGGCCGACGATCTGATCGAGGCACATCGCGACGTGCCGCAGTTGATGCCCTATCTGCACCTCCCGGTGCAGTCGGGCAGCGACCGCATCCTCAAGGCGATGAACCGCAAGCACACCGCGGACCAGTACCTGCGCCTGATCGACCGCATCCGCGCGGCACGTCCCGACATCCTGCTGACCAGCGATTTCATTGTCGGTTTCCCCGGAGAGACGGATCAGGACCACGCCGACACCCTGCGCCTGATCGAGCGGGTGGGATACGGCATGGCCTACAGCTTCAAGTATTCGCCGCGTCCCGGCACCCCAGCCTTCGACCGCCCCGAGGTCGACGCCGCCGTGGCCGACGCACGCCTTCAGGAATTGCAGGCCCTGCTGACCCGTCAGCAGCACGCCGTCCAGGAGGGCATGATCGGCCGCACCGTCACCGTGCTGTTCGAAAAGGCGGGGCGCGAGGCCGGGCAGATGATCGGCAAGTCCGACTATCTGCATTCCGTCTTCGTCGATACCGACCGCGCCCAGGTCGGCGACCTGCGCCCCGTGCGCATCATCGGCAGCCAGCGCAACTCGCTGCACGGCGAACTGATCGAATAGGAACGGCGTCCGCGGCTGGACCGCTTATCCCGCCGCGGACTGGTGCATCTGCTTCGCCCGCATTGGCGCAAAACCCGATGGGACGATCTTGGCCCCTGCATCGGCGGTCTGGCCCACCCGCCGCGGTTCGCCAACCTTAGCCATCACTTCCCCAGCAAGCCCACCTTGATCCCTGCACGAACCGCGTGTCGTCCCAAGCGCGGCTTGAGGCTGCTACCTCCGCAAACGCTGCTTTGGGCGTGTCCGGTTGTGGACGTCTGCCGACGATCCAGCATTGTGCGCCGCTTCGTGCGGGACATGGTCCCCCTATGAAGTGCTCCCGTCATCGTGCAGCCGCCTCCGCCCGGTTGGTCACCGCGCCGGAGGTGACAGCAGTCCGGGGGAATTGGACCCCGGCGCGTCATCCCGGCGTTCCAACGAACGGATCCGCATCAGACGCGCAGGTTGATCGGGATCAAGGCGCCGACCGACCCGCGCAGGTACATTGCCCTATCCGCAACAGGAGGCGATCATGGCCTACAAGACGATCCTGACAGTACTCAGCCACCCTTCGCAGATGGCGCAACTGGACGATGCCGCGTCGCTGGCGGCGGCGCATGATGCGCATCTGGACATCCTCTGCCTGGGCATCGACCACAGCCAGGCCGGATACTTTTTCCCCGGCGGCACGTCCTATGGCTGGCAAGAGGCGATCGACAGCGCGCTGACCGACGCGAACACGCTGGACCGGCAGGTGCGCGACCGCATGGCCGCCTCCCACGACCTGCGATGGTCCTGCGAGGCCGCGGTGACCCAATCCCTGGGCATTGCGTCGGTGGTCGGCCTGCGGGCGCGGTTCGCGGACCTGGCGATTCTGGCCAGCCCCTATGGCAAGGGCCAGCCCGGCGACGCCGAACTGGTCACCGAGGCCGCCCTGTTCGAGGGATGCTGCCCCGTGCTGGTCCTGCCGCAGGGCTGCGAACCGGTGGCGGCGCCGCGCCGCATCCTGATCGCCTGGAACCAGTCGGCCGAAGCGCTGGCCGCGATCCGCCGCGCCCTGCCCCTGCTGCGGGCCGCCCAGATGGTCGAGGTGACCTGCATCGACCCGCGCAGCAGCGGGCCGGAACGCTCCGATCCGGGCGGCGCGCTGACGCAGCTGCTGACCCGGCACGGCGTCCACGCCCAGATCGCGGTCCTGGCCCGCACCGCCCCCCGCATCAGCGACGAGATCAACCGCCGCGCG
>NZ_BBPH01000166.1 GCF_000787695.1 Paracoccus sp. PAMC 22219
CGTACTTGCGGTCGAGGTGACCAGCTGGGGCCTGTGGCTGCCCAACAAGGTGACCGGCGGACGCCAGTTCCTGGGACTGGCCAAGCTTCCGGACGGGTATCGGCAATAGGAATGCGTGACATGACACAGACAATGACCGACGTGCAGATCGCCACGGTCCGCCTGCCGCGCGACATGGCCCAGTTCGACCTGGTCGCCAGCTTCTTCCAGCTGCGCAAGCAGATCTTCGTGGACCGCATGGCATGGCCCCTGCACCACGCCGAAGGCATCGAGTTCGAGCAGTACGACACCTTTGACACCGTCTATGTGATCGCCCATCGCGATGGGCGCGCGATCGGTGGGGCGCGGCTGAAACGGACCGACTGTTCGTTCGGCGGCGGCAAAGTGGTCTATTCCTACATGATCCGCGACGCGCATCGCGGGTTGCTGCCGGGCATGCCCACCAACCTGTGCCATGACGAACCCCCCGTCGATCCGCAGGCGTGGGAGTTGACCCGCTTTGCCGCCCTGCCCGTGCCGGGCCTGGCCGAGGCGATCCTGGAGGCGTCGAACGAATACCTGCACGATGTCGGCGCCACCGATTGCCTGTTCCTGGGGCCGCCCGCGTTCCTGCGCATGGCGTCGCGCCTTGGCTGGACGCCCCGTCCGATGGGTGATCTGGTGTCCAACGACGACGGCAAGTTCCTGGCCTTTGCCTGCGCCGTGCGCCAGCCGCAGATGGCCGCCTAGCAGTTGGTCGCCTGGCCGGGGACCGCCCCCGGCCGCGCGTCCCCGACCCGCAGATCGCCCGCCCCAAGGCGGGCACGGATGGCGCGCGACAGCGCGTCGATGCCGACCGTGACCAGCCCGGTCGCGGCCAGGATGACGACTGCTCGGTCCATGCGCAGCTCTCCGATGGCGTCGTCCAGGTAGAACCCCAGGGTGGCGATGCCCAGGATCCCCATGATCGCGGATTCCCGGATGATGATCTCCCACCGGTACAGGCAGAGGGCGACGAAGGGGCCGAACAGGCGGGGCACGATCTCCCATCCCCACAGGGTCAGGCCGCGGGGTGCGTCCGCGCGCAGCGTCATGCCGGTCGCCTGACGGCCCAGCAGATGCCCGATGATTGCCCCGTTGTGCAGGCCAAGCGCCAGGATCGTGGGCAGCATGGACGGCCCCCAGACCTGCAGGAACAGATAGGCCAGCATGTATTCGGGGAACGACCGCAGGATCACCAGCACCAGATGCCCAAGTGCGGCGCCGATGCGCCCCGTCACGCGCGGCACGATCAGCGCCTGCGCGACAAAGGCCACGGCTCCCGCCAACACCAGCGCCAGCTGCGCGACGATCAGCGTCGCGACCAGCCCCGGCAGGATCGCCGCGGTGGTCAGGTCCCACAGCCACGGCAGCAGCGCCGCGGGATCGCCCTGGCGCAGGGGCGCGGGGATGATGTCCTGGGACAGGAACCGCCACAGCGCGCCCTGCCCCATCGGCGGCGTGCGCACGGTGGCCAGCATCACCGCCGCAAAGATCAGCCAGCCCAGCAGCAGCCGGGGCCGCATCCACAACCGGACCGTCGCGATCAGCGCGATATAGATCGCCATGACCGCCCCCGCCGCGCCGTATTCGCCCTGCCGGAAAAACGTGTCCAGCTGAAACCCAAGCGTCGGCAAGCCGATGAAGCCCAGCACCGCCGACGACCGCAGCCCGCATTCCAGCCGATACAGCGCATAGGTCGCCATCTGCGGCAAAGCCAGCGGCGCGCGCGCCCACAGGAAGCGCGTCAGCGGATCGACCGACGGGCCCAGCCAGCGGTCGGGGCGGCGGTCGGACTCGTCCAGGATCTCGGACAAGACCTTGGCGAAGATCCCGGCATAGGGCAGCGCGATGGCCAGCACCCCTGACCAGACGCTGATCCCGAAGACCTGCAGCAGCAGCAGCGCCCAGAACAGCTCATGGACCGACCGCAGCGCGATGGCGAAGCCGCGCACCGCCCGCAGCCGATAGAAGGGCGCCATGATCAGCCCCGCGACCCCGCCCAAGGTCACGCCGGCCACGGCAAAGGCCACGGTCAGCGCGACGGCACGGGCGATCTGTTCGATGGCGCTGAAATCGGGGGCCAGAAAGCCGCGGCCCATGCGGGCCAGCGCGGCCCACGGGTCGTGGCCCGCGACCGTCAGATCGGCCAGCGGCAGGCACAGGGCGGCCACGGCCAGGAACCCCGCCACCACGCCAAGGCGCGACAGGCTAGCCATAAAGGGCCTCGATCCGCGAGGCGTCCAGTTGCTCCACCGGCAGGTCGAACAGGAAGACGCCCTGCTTCAGCCCGATGACGCGCGTCGCAAAGGCCCGTGCGACGGCCACGTCATGCAGCGCCAGGATCGCGGTCGGAAAGGCCGCACGCAGCAGCGCAGCCAGATCCTGCGCCTGGCGCGGATCGACGGCCGACAGCGGCTCGTCCCCCAGGATCAGGTCGCCGCCGCGATGCAGGGCGCGCGCCAGGGCCACGCGCTGCTTCTGCCCGCCCGACAGGGATTCCACGCGGGCATCGGCGTTTGGCGTCAGGCCCACGCGATCCAGATCGGCCAGGGCCGCGGCGCGGTCGGGGGCCGCCGGACGGATCAGCGTGCGCAGGTTGCGCCACGCGCCGTGATCGTCCAGCCGCCCCATCAGGACGTTGCGCAGGGCCGACAGCTGGGGGACCAGCGCCGCGTCCTGCGGGACCAGCGCGATTCGCATGCCGCGCCCCGCCGCCGCCCCGTGCAGGGCCGAGAGCAGGGTCGACTTGCCCGAACCGCTGCGCCCCAGCAGGGCGACCCGTTCACCCGGCGCGACATGCAGTCGCACCCCGGCCAGGACGGGCGTGCCGCCATAGCCAAGATCGACCCCGTCCAGCAGCAGCAAGGGTTACTCCAGCAGGTCCAGATCGCGGGCGACCTGTTCGATGGGGGCGTAATCCTCGTTCGCGGCGGGAATGAAGGCATTGCGCGGGAAGGCCGCCAGCAGGTCCGGATCGTTCATGCCGATCAACGCGGCCTGAACCTTGTCGGCGAACCCTTCGCCCCACCGGGCATCGACGTCGCCGCGGATGGTCCAGTTGTAGTCGGGATAGGGCGGTGTCTTCCAGATGACCTTGGCCGTCTCGACCTCGGGGGCGTTATCCGCAACTGCCTGATCGTACACGGTATAATTCAGCGCGCCGACCTGCCACGCACCCGACGCGACCAGCCGCAGGGTCTGGCTGTGGTCGCCCGAAAAGCCCACGCGGTCAAAGAATTCCTCCGGCGCCTCGCCGGTGTTCTCGCGGATCGCGAATTCCGGCATCAGCCGCCCAGAGGTCGAGGTCTTGGCGCCGAAGGTGAAGGACATGCCGCGCGCAGCCTCGGGGAACGCTTCGGATTCGGTCAGGCCGGTGTCGGTATGGGCGATGAAATAGCTGACGAAGGTGGTGTCCTCGTCGCCCTGCGCAATGGCGCGGGCACCGTCGACCAGCAGGCGGGCCTGAACGCCCGACAGGCCGCCGAACCAGGCCAGCTGGACCTGGTCGTTGCGGAAGGCGGTGACGGCGGCGGGATAGGATTTCACCGGCACGAACTCGACCGGCACGTCCAGTTCCTCCGACAGGTATTCGGCGACGGCGGTAAAGCGTTCCACCAGACGGGTCTCGTCCTCGTCGGGAATGGCCGAGAAATACAGCGTTTCCTGGGCTGCGGCGGACAGCGGCAGGGCGGTGGCCAGCACGGTGGCGAACAGGCGCGACATCAGGGGCATGAAAAGGCTCCGGTCAGGGTGATGGGTTGGGATCGGCGGACCCCGCCGATCACGGGGTCTCGCGCCGATGTGCCAAGCCCCCGTTTCCGGCGGAGCCACGCGGCCCGAACGCCCCCGGCGCATCGGCTTGATGCCCTGTTCTAGACCGTCCGTTCGGTCGCACGCAAGGCTTCGCGGCTTGACTTGGACGAGGCTGCGGCAGACAATTGGGATGTACCTATCGAATTTGACAGGCAGAGGGAGGGTCCCATGAATATCGACCTTTCGCGTCGCGGCTTTTTACGGCTAGCGGGTGCGGGGGTTGCGGCAACGTCGCTTGGAGCCATGGGCTTCGGCGGGGCCGAGGCAGCAGAAGCCGCGCATGTGCGCGCGTTCAAGCTGGCCACGACCACGGAAACACGCAACACCTGCCCCTATTGCTCGGTCGCCTGCGGCATCATCATGTATTCGCGCGGCGACGTGAAGGCCGGCGAGACCGCCGAGCTGATGCACATCGAGGGCGATGCCGATCACCCGACGAACCGCGGAACGCTGTGCCCCAAGGGTGCGGCGCTGAAGGACTTCGTCCTTGCGCCCACGCGCCTGACGCAGCCGCGCCTGCGCCGTCCGGGATCCGACCAGTTCGAGGAGATCACCTGGGAGGCCGCGCTGGACAAGATCGCCCGCGCCCTCAAGGACGATCGGGACGCGAACTTCATCGCGACCAACGATGACGGCACCCCCGTCAACCGCTGGACGACGACGGGGTTCCTGGCGGCTTCGGCCACGACAAACGAAACCGCATGGCTGACCTACAAGACGGTCCGGTCCATGGGGATTGTGGGATTCGATAATCAGGCTCGCGTCTGACACGGCCCGACGGTGTCCAGTTTGGGCCCGACGTTTGGACGTGGAGCGATGACCAATCCATGGACTGATATCAAGAACACCGACCTGGCGATCGTCATGGGCGGAAACGCGGCCGAGGCACATCCTTGCGGCTTCAAATGGGTGACCGAGGCCAAGGCGCATCGCGGCGCCAAGCTGATCGTGGTCGACCCGCGCTATACCCGCACCGCATCGGTGGCGGATTATTACGCGCCGATCCGTCCGGGCAGCGACATCGCCTTCCTGATGGGGGTGATCCGCTGGTGCATGGAGAACGACAAGGTCCAGTGGGACTATGTCCGCAACTATACCAACGCGTCCTATCTGGTGCGCGAGGACTTTGGCTGGTCCGACGGGCTTTTCACCGGCTATGACGAGGAAAAGCGCGATTTCAACAAGGAAAGCTGGGACTATCAGATGGGCGAGGACGGCTTTGCGCTGACCGATCCCACGCTGCAGGACCCGCGCTGCGTTTGGAACATGCTCAAGCAGCATGTCGATGTCTACACGCCGGAATTCGTGGAGAACATCACGGGCACGCCGCGCGACAAGTTCCTGGATATCTGCGCCATGATCGGCGAGTGCTCGGCCGTCGACAAGACGATGACGTCGATGTACGCGCTTGGCTGGACCCAGCACTCCAAGGGTGCCCAGAATATCCGCGGCATGGCGATGCTGCAGCTGATCCTGGGCAATATCGGCGTCCGCGGTGGCGGGATGAACGCGCTGCGCGGCCATTCCAACATCCAGGGCCTGACCGATATCGGCCTGATGTCGAACCTGATCCCGGGATACCTGAACATCCCGACGGAAAAGGAGGTCGACTGGCAGACCTATCTGTCGACCCGTGAGTTCCGGCCCCTGCAGCCGGGCCAGACCAGCTATTGGCAGAACTATCCCAAGTTCATGGTCAGCTTCCTCAAGGCCATGTGGGGCGATGCCGCCACGGCCGAGAATGATTGGGCCTTCGACTATCTGCCCAAGCTGGACGTCCCGGCCTATGACATCATGCGCATGTTCGAGCTGATGAACAACGACCGGGTGAACCTGTACTTCTGCCAGGGCTTCAACCCGCTGTTGTCCATCCCGGACCGCGGCAAGGTGACGGCGGGCCTTTCCAAGCTGAAGATGCTGGTCGTGATGGACCCCCTGTCCACCGAGACCTCGCATTTCTGGCAGAACCACGGCGCGCATAACGAGGTCGACACGGCCAGCATCCAGACCGAAGTGCTGGAACTGCCGACGACCTGCTTTGCCGAGGACGAGGGTGCGCTGGTCAATTCCGGCCGCTGGCTGCAATGGCACTGGCCGGGCGCGACGCCGCCGGGCGAGGCCAAGCACGACACCTGGATCATGGCGCAGATCTGGACGCGGGTGCGCGAGCTGTATCGGACCGAAGGCGGTGCCTTCCCCGATCCGATCGTGAACCTGTCCTGGGACTATGCCGATCCGGGCGAACCCACGCCCGCCGAACTGGCGCGCGAGATGAACGGTCGTGCGCTGGCTGCGGTGACGGACCCGGCAACGGGTGCGCAGGTCCTGCAGGCGGGTCAGCAGGTGTCCGGTTTCGGACAGCTGCGCGACGATGGCACGACCATGGCAGGCTGCTGGATCTATGCCGGCAGCTGGACCGAGGACGGCAACATGATGGCGCGGCGGGACAATTCCGATCCCGACGAGACCGGCATGTACCTGAACTGGGCCTTTGCCTGGCCGGCCAACCGGCGCGTGCTGTACAACCGTGCCTCCGCCGACATGGCGGGCAAGCCTTGGGACGCCACGCGCCCGCTGATCCAGTGGGACGGCGCCAAATGGGGCGGCTACGACGTGCCCGACATCGCGCCGACGGCGGACCCGTCGACGGTCGGACCCTTCATCATGAACCAGGAGGGCGTGTCGCGCCTGTTCAGCCGGGGCATGATGCGCGACGGGCCTTTCCCGACGCATATGGAGCCGTTCGAAAGCCCGATGGCCAACGTGTTCAATCCGCGCATGCGCGGGAACCCGGTGGCGCGCGTGTTCGAAAGCGACGTGGCCCGGCTTGGGAACAGCGACGAGTTTCCGTTCGTCGCGACCTCCTATCGCCTGACCGAGCATTTCCACTACTGGACCAAGCACAACCGGGTGAACGCCGCGTTGCAGCCCGAGTTCTTCGTGGAGATCAGCGTCGAGCTGGCCGAGGAACGCGGCATCGCCAATGGCAGCCGCGTCCGGGTGTTCGGCAAGCGCGGACAGGTCTGGGCCAAGGCGGTGGTCACCCGTCGCCTGCAGCCGCTGATCTGTGACGGCAAGCCCGTCCATGTGGTGGGCATTCCGCTGCACTGGGGCTTCATGGGGGCCGCCAAAAAAGGCTGGGGGCCGAACAGCCTGACGCCGTTCATCGGGGATGCGAACACGGACACGCCCGAATTCAAGGCGTTCCTGGTCAACATCGAACCCGCAACCGAGGAGCCGGTGGCATGAACGACATGGCAAACAGCCCGACCACGGCGGCGTCCAACCCGCCCGTGCAACCGACCGAGGCCTATTTCGATGCGCGCGACGTCGTGCGCATCTCGGCCACGCGGAACGTGCCTGCCCCGGAACGCCAGCTGGAAAAGCTGGCCAAGCTGATCGATGTGTCCAAGTGCATCGGCTGCAAGGCCTGCCAATCCGCCTGCGTGGAATGGAACGACACGACCCCCGCGGTCGGAGAGAACGTGGGGTCTATGAGAACCCCCACGATCTGACCCCCGACATGTTCACCCTGATGCGTTTCGCGGAATGGGAGAACCCGGCCACCAACGACCTGGAATGGCTGATCCGCAAGGACGGCTGCATGCATTGCGAGGATCCGGGCTGTCTCAAGGCTTGCCCGGCGCCTGGCGCCATCGTGCAGTATTCCAACGGCATCGTGGACTTCATCCACGACAACTGCATCGGCTGCGGCTATTGCGTCACCGGCTGTCCCTTCGACATCCCGCGCATCAGCCAGACCGACCACAAGAGCTACAAGTGCACCTTGTGTTCGGACCGCGTGGCCGTGGGCCAAGGTCCTGCCTGCGCGAAAGCCTGCCCCACGCAGGCCATCGTGTTCGGCACCAAGGCCGACATGCAGGCCCATGCCGAGACCCGGATCGAGGATCTCAAGTCGCGCGGCTATGAAAACGCGGGCCTTTACGATCCGGCCGGCGTCGGCGGAACCCACGTGATGTATGTGCTGCATCACGCGGACAAGCCCGGCATCTACAACGACCTGCCCGAAAACCCCCGGATCTCTCCGGTGGTCGAGGGTTGGAAGGGCGTGACCAAGACCGCGGGCCTTGCGGCCATCGGTCTGGCAGCCGTCGGTGCCACGCTGCACGGCCTGTTCGCCCGCGGCAACGAGGTCGAGGAGCATGACGTCCAGTCCGCCGATGCGCTGGTCAAGGGCGAAGACCCCGACCACGGGGGGCATGTCTGATGGCACCGCGCCCCTACTACTCTGAACGCGGCGACCGGCTGGAGAGCATCCAGCCGGTCGAGGTCAGCCGCTATCGCGGCATCACCCGGCTGAACCACTGGGTGACGGCCTTCAGCCTGATCGCGCTGGCGCTGTCGGGACTGGCCCTGTTCGATCCGGCCCTCTATTTCCTGACGGGCCTGTTCGGCGGTGGGCAGACGACGCGCTGGATCCACCCGATCATCGGCGTGGTCCTGTTCATCAGCTTTGCGCTGATGTTCATCCAGCTGTGGCGCCTGAACATGCCCAAGCCCGAGGATGCGACCTGGGTCGCCAACATCGGCGACGTGGTCAAGGGCCGCGAGGAAAACCTGCCCGAACTGGGCAAGTACAATGCCGGTCAGAAGTTCGTCTTCTGGGGCATGTCCGGGCTGATCATCGTGCTGATCGTGACCGGGGTGATGATCTGGGAACAGTTCTTCCCCGGATTGGTCAGCATCCCCGTGCGCCGCATCGCGGTGCTGGTCCATGCGCTGGCTGCCGTGGCGATCATCCTGGTGTTCATCATGCATGTCTATGCCGCGATCTGGACGCGGGGCACGCTGCGCGCGATGACCCGGGGCACCGTGACCGGCGGATGGGCCTGGCGCCACCACCGCAAATGGCTGCGAGAGATCGCCAGCCGCGACAACAAGGGCCCGGCAGAGTAATTTGCCGGCCACCATCACCGGCATCCCCTGTGGCCGGTTCGGCCCGGAGACTGACATGACCACCACCATCCAACCCGATCCCTCGGCCATCGGCGGCGTCCCCACGGCGCCGCTGGTCTTTTGCCCAAACCGCTGCGCCTGTTCGCGACGCGCGCGAAACGTCTGGCCTTCCTGGCTCAGCACAGCGCGAACCTGGGGCCCTGGCTGGCCTTTCTGGGCCAGCTGGCCGACCTGCAGGCACGGCTGGCCGAGGAACTGCCCCGCCCCGCCCCCCTGTCCGCCGACCGCATCCGTCTGGCCCGCGAAAACCGCATGCCGCCGATCGACCGGCAGCGGCTGGCGTCCGACCCGGACCTGCATGCGGTGCTGGACGCGGTCCTGACCCATGCGGCGGCGCTGGACATGCCGGAACCGGCGCGCATCGCCCTGTCCGCAGTGACCGCCGCGCCCTTGGCCGACCGCCACTGGCTGCTGGAAAACATCCTGGCCGACACCATTCCCGATGACAGCGTCGCACCGCATCTGTTCGCGTCGCTGGCCGTGCAGCTGCATCTGTCGCGTCTGGCGGCCGGACTGCCCGCCGATCAGCTGGTCAAGATCCGCACCGGCGTCTGCCCGTCCTGCGGTGGCAAGCCTGCCACCTCCAGCGTGATCGGGGTGGGCGATCTGGACGGCGTGCGCTACGCCGCCTGCGCCTGCTGCCAGACCCAATGGAACGAGGTGCGCCTGACCTGCCTGTGCTGTGGCCAGACCGGCCAGATCAGCTATCGCAGCGTCGAGACCGACCAGGCGACCGTCCGGGCCGAGGTCTGTGGCGATTGCGACAGTTGGGTCAAGATCCTGTACCAGAACAAGAATCCCAGCCTCGAGGCGATCGCCGACGATGTGGGCAGCCTGGGTCTGGACCTGCTGATGAAGGACACGGACAAGCGGCGCGGCGGGTTCAACCCGTTTCTTGCGGGCTACTGATGTCGGGTTTCCGGGCGCTGCCGTCGGTCGATCAGGTGCTGTTGGCCGTGCCGTCGCTGATCGACGCGCATGGCCGCCAAGCGGTGACCCGTACCGCGCGGCTGCGCCTTGATGCGGCCCGTGCGGCGATCCGCGATGGTGCCGACGGTGCGGCCGAGGCGGCGCGTCTTCCGCATCTGGTGGCAGCCGATCTGGCGGCGGCGGCGGTCACGCAGCTGCGACCGATCCTGAACCTGACCGGCACCGTGCTGCACACCAATCTGGGCCGCGCGATCCTGGCGGACGAGGCGATCGCCGCCGCCTCCGCCGCGATGGTCGCGCCCTTGGCGCTGGAGTTCGACCTGCAGACCGGCGGGCGCGGGCAGCGCGACGACCACCTGCGCGGCCTGCTGTGCGAGCTGACCGGGGCCGAGGACGCGACCATCGTCAACAACAATGCCGCCGCCGTCCTGATCGCGCTGAACACGTTCGGCCAGGACCGCGACAGCATCGTGTCGCGCGGAGAGCTGATCGAGATCGGCGGCGCCTTCCGCATGCCCGACATCATGGCCCGCGCCGGCACCCGCCTGGTCGAGGTGGGCACCACCAACCGCACTCATCCCCGCGACTATCGGGACGCGATCACCGACCGGACCGGGTTGATCCTCAAGGTCCACACCTCGAACTATCGGATCGAGGGGTTCACGGCCGAGGTCGCGGCCCCGGACCTGGCCGCCATCGCGCGCGATGCGGGCGTGGTGATGCTGAACGACCTGGGCGCCGGGTCGCTGGTCGATCTGTCGCATTGGGGCCTGCGCCGCGAGCCCACAGTCGCCGAAGCCGTGGCCGAAGGCGCCGACCTGATCACCTTTTCGGGCGACAAGCTGCTGGGCGGGCCGCAGGCGGGGTTCATCGTCGGGCGTCGCGACCTGATTGCACAGATCAACAAGAACCCGATGAAGCGTGCCGTGCGACTGGACAAGATCCGCATCGCCGCGCTGCAGGCGACGCTGCGCCTGTATCGCGACCCGGACCGGCTGGACCAGCGGCTGCCCGTCCTGCGCATGCTGTCCCGCCCGCAGGCCGACATCGCGGCCCAAGCCGCGCGTCTTGCGCCGCAGGTCGCGGCGCTGCTGCCCGATTACCGCGTCGCCTTGACGGATTGCGCCAGCCAGATCGGATCGGGGTCGCTGCCGACGGACACCATCCCCTCGGCCGGGCTGCGCATCACGGGGGTGGGCGGCGATGCGCCCGACCGCCTGGCGGCATGGCTGCGCGCCCGGCCGCGCCCGGTGATCGGCCATATCCGCGACGGTGGCCTGATCCTGGACCTGCGCTGTCTGGGCGATGACCGCGACCTGCTGGACGCGCTGTCGTGATCGTCGGCACCGCGGGGCATATCGACCACGGCAAGACTGCGCTGGTCAAGGCGCTGACCGGCACCGATGCCGACCGCCTGGCCGAGGAGAAGGCCCGCGGCATCACCATCGACCTGGGCTTTGCCTATGCCGATCTGGGCGGCGGGGCGGTCACGGGGTTCGTCGACGTGCCGGGGCACGAACGGCTGATCCACACGATGCTGGCAGGCGCGGGCGGGATCGATCTGGCGCTGTTGGTCGTGGCCGCCGATGACGGCGTCATGCCGCAGACACGAGAGCATCTGGCGATCCTGGACCTGCTGGGCCTGTCGCGCGGGCTGATCGCGCTGACCAAGGCCGATCTGGCCGACGACGACCGCCGCGCGCAGGTTACGGCCCAGATCCGCGACGCCCTGGCCGACAGCGGGTTGGCGGATGCGCCGATCATCCCGGTGTCGTCCCTGACGGGCGAAGGCGTGGGCAGCCTGCGCGACGCGCTGATCGCGGCCGAGGCGCAGGTCGCGCATCGCACCGCCGATGCGGGCTTTCGCCTGGCGGTGGACCGCAGCTTTACCCTGCAGGGCGCGGGCACGGTCGTGACCGGCACGGTGCTGTCGGGACAGGTCGCGGTCGGCGATCTGGTGACGATCAGCCCGTCGGGGATCGCGGCGCGGGTGCGGGGCATCCATGCCCAGAACCGCCAATCAACCCTGGGCGTCGCCGGACAGCGCTGTGCGCTGAACCTGGCGGGGGAATCGGTCGCCAAGGACGCGATCCATCGCGGCGACATCGTGCTGGCGCCCGCGCTGCACGCGCCCACCGAACGGATCGACGCCGTCCTGACCGTGCTGCAGACCGAGCCCAAGCCCATCGGCACCTGGTTCCCCGCCCGCCTGCACAGCCACGCGACCGAACTGGGCGCGCGGATCGTGCCGTTGGGCGATCCCATCGCGCCGGGCCACAGCGGCCCGGTGCAGATCGTGCTGGACCGACCTATGGCCGCGACCATCGGCGACCGGTTCATCCTGCGCGACGTGTCGGCCAGCCGGACCATCGGCGGCGGGCATTTCCTGGACCTGCGCCCGCCCGCGCGCAAGCGGCGCACACCGGAACGGCTGGCGCTGATCCGTGCCGCCCAGTCCCCCGATCCGATGCAGGCGATGCTGGCGGTGGGCCCGGTCGACTCCGCCGTCTTCATGCGCGACCGCGCCCTGTCGCCGGCTGACGCGGCCACGGCACTGGCCGGTGCGCGGATGGTGGCCGGGCTGGCCCTGTCGCCCGCGCATCTGGATGCGCTGCAGCGGGGCATCATCGACGCGCTGTCCGCCTTTCACGCCGAAAACCCCGACCTGCCGGGCATGGGCCGCGAACGGCTGCGGCTGGCGCTGACGCCGAGGCTGCCCAAGGACGCCTATCTGGCGCTGTTGCGCGCGGAATCGGATGCCGGGCGGATCGTCCCGGACGGGGCGTTCCTGCGCCTGCCCGGCCACGAGGTGCGCCTGTCGCCCGACGACGAGGCGCTGTGGGACCGCATCCTGCCCTCGCTGACCGGCGATCTGCGCTATCGCCCGCCGCGGGTGCGCGATTTCGCGACCGAGTTCGGGGTGGACGAAAAGGACGTGCGCCGCGTACTCCGCATGACCCAGAAACTGGGCCGCACCGACCAGATCGCGCATGACCATTTCTTTGCCCGCGCGGTGACCGCCGACATGGTGGCGATCCTGCGCGACGTGGCGGCGGGGACGCCGGACGGGTGGTTCACCGCGCCCCTGTTCCGCGACCGGGTCCAGAACGGCCGCAAGGTCGCGATCGAGATCCTGGATTTCTTTGACAGGCACGGCGTCACGCTGCGCCGGGGCGACCTGCGCCGGCTGAACCCGCACCGGCTGGACCTGTTCGGCTAGATCGGCGCGATGCCCTGCTCGATCACCGCCTCCATCGCGACATAGCTGGAGGTGGAGGCGACATGCGGCAGGGCGGACAGCTTTTCCGCCATGATGCGCCGGTAATCGGCCATGTCGCGCGACCGTACCTTGAGCAGATAGTCGAACCCCCCCGCAATCATGTAGCACTCCTCGACCTCGGGGATCAGGCGGATGGCGGCGTTGAACGATTCCAGCGCCTTGTGGCGCGTGTCGGACAGGCGCATCTCGACATAGGTGACGTGGGTCAGGCCAAGGCGGACGGGCGACAGGATCGCGCGGTATCCGGTGATCAGGCCTGCCTCCTCCAGCTGGCGGATGCGCAGGGCGACGGGGGTCTTGGACAGGCCGACCTTGCGCGCAAGTTCCGTCACCGGGATCCGCGCGTTGGCCACCAGTTCCGCCAGGATGCGGCGGTTGATCGGGTCCAGTAGGTCAGTCATGTGGCGGGTCCCGCAAATGGACGATGTGCCTGCGATCCTGCCCATCATTGGTCCCATCGTCCAGAGCGACCGCGATATTCTGCCGGCATCAGACAGGGGTGCTGCCATGACCGACCTTTCCTTTGCCGCCAAGTTCCAACCCGAAGGGCCCCTGCTGGACCGTCTGTTCCGCGATGCGGCGCTGTCGCCCGACACCCGCGCGCGGATCAGCGCCCGCGCCGCCGATCTGATCCGCCGCATCCGCGCCGAATCCAAGCCCACGATGATGGAGCTGATGCTGGCCGAATACGGCCTGTCCACCCGCGAAGGCGTCGCCCTGATGTGCCTGGCCGAGGCGATGCTGCGCGTCCCCGACCGCGCCACAATCGACGCGCTGATCGAGGACAAGATCGCGCCGTCCGATTGGGGCCGCCACCTGGGCGACAGCTCCTCCAGCCTGGTCAATGCCTCGACCTGGGCGCTGATGCTGACGGGGCGGGTGCTGGACGACAGCAAGCCCGGTCTGGCCGGCACGCTGCGCGGCGCGGTCCGCCGCCTTGGAGAGCCGGTGATCCGCACCGCCGTCACCCGCGCCATGCGCGAGATGGGCCGTCAGTTCGTGCTGGGCCAGACCATCGACGCGGCGCTGGATCGCGCCAAGGGTCAAGAGGCCAAGGGCTATACCTACAGCTATGACATGCTGGGAGAGGCGGCGATGACCGCCCGCGACGCCGACCGCTATGCCGACGAATACCGCAAGGCGATCAAGGCGATTGCCGGGGCCTGCACGCACGGGTCGGTCGTGAAGAACCCCGGCATCTCGATCAAGCTGTCGGCGCTGCACCCCCGATACGAGGTCGCGCAGGAAGACCGCGTGATGGCCGAACTGGTCCCCGTGGTCCGCGATCTGGCCCGACAGGCCCGCGCCGCCAACATAGGCCTGAACATCGACGCCGAGGAACAGGACCGCCTTGCCTTGTCGCTGCAGGTGATCGCCGCCGTCCTGCCGGACCCGGAATTGGCCGGTTGGGACGGGTTCGGCGTGGTGGTGCAGGCCTATGGCAAGCGGGCGGGGCCGATGATCGACGCGCTGCACGCGCTGGCCGTCCGGCACGACCGCCGCATCATGCTGCGTCTGGTCAAGGGCGCCTACTGGGACACGGAAATGAAGCGTGCGCAGGTCGAGGGGCATCCGGATTTCCCGCTGTTCACCTCCAAGACCGCGACGGATGTCAGCTATGTCGCGCTGGCGAAGAAGCTGCTGGGCATGACCGACCGCATCTATCCGCAATTCGCCACGCATAACGCGCACAGCGTCGCGGCCATCCTGGAGCTGGCGGGCGATGCGCCGTTCGAATTCCAGCGCCTGCACGGCATGGGCGAACGGCTGCACGACATCGTTCTGCGCGACAACGCCACTGCCTGCCGCATCTATGCCCCGGTCGGCGCGCATCAGGACCTGCTGGCCTATCTGGTGCGCCGCCTGCTGGAGAACGGCGCGAACAGCAGCTTCGTGAACCAGATCGTCGATCTGGACGTGACCCCGGAACAGATCGCCCGCGATCCGTTCGATGCGCTGGCGACGGCGCAGGCCCCGGTGACCCTGCTGGCACCCCATGCGATCTATGGCGCGGGCCGCGTCAATGCGCAGGGGTTCGATCTGGCCGCGACGGACCAGCTGGACCTGATCTTTGCGCCCGCGATGGGGCGATGCCCAGTGCCGGCCCGCTGACCGCGCAGGCGGGCACCGGACAGACCGTTCCCGTCATCAACCCCGCCACCGGTGAAACCCTGGCGACCGTCACCGAGGCTGACGAGGCCACCGTCACCCGCGCCATCGACGCGGCACGCCCCTGGGCCGCCCCTGCCGCGGACCGCGCCGCGATCCTGCGCCGCGCCGCCGACCTGTTCGAGGCCGATTTCGGCCAGATCTTCGGCATTCTGGCACGCGAGGCGGGCAAGACCCTGAACGACGCCGTGGCCGAACTGCGCGAGGCGGTGGATTTCCTGCGCTATTACGCCCAGCAGGGCGAAGGCCGCGCGAATGCCCCGCGCGGGATCATCGCGGCGATCAGCCCGTGGAACTTTCCGCTGGCGATCTTCACCGGACAGGTCGCGGCGGCACTGATGGCAGGGAACGCGGTGCTGGCCAAGCCCGCCGAACAGACCCCGCTGATCGCCGCCCATGCCGTGCGCCTGCTGCACCGTGCCGGCGTGCCGACGGACGCGCTGCAGCTGTTGCCCGGCGACGGTGGGACGGTGGGCGCGGCACTGACCCGCGATCCGCGCGTCAACGGCGTCGTGTTTACCGGCGGCACCGACACCGCGCGGCTGATCGCAGCCAGCATGGCCGATCACATGGCCCCCGGCACGCCGCTGATCGCGGAGACGGGCGGGCTGAACGCGATGATCGTGGACAGCACCGCGCTGCCCGAACAGGCGGTGCGCGACATCATCGCC
>NZ_BBPH01000165.1 GCF_000787695.1 Paracoccus sp. PAMC 22219
CGCCGAAACCATCCCCGAAGCCGCCCGCGCGGTCGAGACCGAACTGGGCGGGCGCGTCGGTGTCGCCCTGCGCCGCCAGGGCAGCCCCGAGGGTCAGGGCTACCGAGCGGATGAGCGCTTCCCTCTGTCCTCGACCTTCAAGGCGCCGCTCTGCGGGGCGATCCTGACGCTGGTCGATGCAGGCGAGGATCAGCTGGACCGCGTGATAGGCTACACAAGCGGCGATCTTGTGACCTATTCGCCGGTTACGGAAACGCGCGACGCCATGAGTGTGGCGGAACTGTGCGAGGCGACGCTGACGCTCAGCGACAACACTGCCGCCAATCTGCTGCTGGACAGTGTCGGCGGCCCCAAGGGCTTCACCGACTACCTGCGCGCCATTGGAGACGAGACAACCAGCCTCGACCGGTGGGAGACCGACCTGAACGAGGGCGCGCCCGGCGATCCGCGCGACAGCTCGACCCCCGAAGCGATGATCGCCACGCTCGAGAAGATGCTGTTCGGTCCGGTCCTGTCCGAGCACTCGCAGCAGCAGCTCGAGGCCTGGATGCGCGCCAATGCCGTAGCCGATGACCTGATCCGCGCCAGCTTGCCCCAAGGCTGGATCATCGCCGACCGCACCGGGGCGGGCGGGCACGGCTCGCGTTCGATCGTCGCGCTGATCCGCACTCCGCAGGACGAGCCCTGGCTGGCGGCGGTCTATCTGACCGGCAACGAGGCCGACATGGCCAACCGCAACGCCGCCATCGCCCGCATCGGCCAGGCCATCGTGGCCGAGATCGAAAGCCGCTGAAGGCGGGGATCAGGCCGGACGCAGCAACCCTTCCGCCAACAGGCGAAAGGCGTGCTGCGCCTTGGGCAGCGTCTGGGCCGGGTCCGCCGAGGTCCCGACCCACAGCGCCGCATTCAGCGCGGCCCCGTTCAACAACCGCGAGGCGGCCTCGACATCCACCGGGCGCAGGACGTTTTGGGCCAAAAGCCCCTCAACCGCCGCCCGGGTCGCGTCCAGGCACCGGTTCTGGCTGGGCCAGAGCGAGGGATCACCCAGCACGGCCGGTCCATCTAGCAGCATGATGCGCCGCACTTCCGGGTCCAGCGCCATCTCGATATAGGCGCATCCCTCGGCCAGCAGCGCGTCCCAGCCCGGCGCGGCCGCCGCCCCGATCCGGCGCGCCTTGCCGGCCATCTCGGCGTCGATCCGATCAACCACCGCCGCCAGCAGCCCCTTCTTGTCGCCGAAATTGTGATAGAGCGCTCCCCGCGTCAGCCCGACATCCGATGTCAGCGCGTCCATCGAGGTCGCCGCGAAACTGTCGCGCGCAAAGGCCCGGCGCGCGGCCTCGATCAGCTTCTCGCGCGTCTCATCGGTCATTTCGGCACGGGTTCTGGCCATGATCTTCCACTCCGCTTTCCCCGCCGGCATGACAGGTGTTTACATACGCACCGTATGCTTTTAAGTATTCACATACGCTTCGCATGTAAATTCGGCTTGTCTTGGGCCGCTACGACCCTGTGACGCTTTTTCGACCAGCAGCCCTGCAGACGCAACAAAGGACGATTCCATGACCACGCGCAACGCGATCTTCCCCACCGGCTCGGCCCGCCACGCCCTTTATCACGAACACGGCTATTCCCCCGCGATCCGCAGCGGCGACTTGCTGTTTGTCTCGGGCCAGGTGGGCAGCCGTGAGGACGGCACCCCCGAGGAGACACATCTGGCCCAGGTCGAACGCGCCTTCGACAATTTGGGCGCGATCCTGTCGGCGGCGGGTTGCGGCTTTGACGACATCATCGACGTGACCACCTTCCACACCGACCCAGCGGCCCAGTTCGGCGACCTGATGACGGTCAAAGAGCGCCATTTCCCCGCCGCGCCCTATCCTGCCTGGACTGCCATGGGCGTTACATGGCTCGCGGGCTTCGACTTTGAAATTAAGGTCGTGGCCCGTATCCCCGAAGCCGCACGCTAGGCCCGGCTGTCGGCGAAGGCCCTTGGCGAAATCCCAGCATGGCGCTGGAACGCCATGCCGAAGGCGCTGGCTGAGCCGTAGCGACGCGCCCGGCAATCTGATCGTTCGTCAGCCGCCCGTCGCGCAGCAGGTCCTGCGCGAGGGCCATCCGCCAGTCGGTCAGATACTGCATTGGCGCGCGTCCCACCTCGCGCCGGAACCGCTCGAAGAAGCTCGTCCGCGACAGGCCCGCAGCACGCGCGAGGGAGGCAACCGAGACCTCGGCCGCCGGATCGGCATGAATGCGCCCCAAGGCCGCAGTCAGCCGCGGATCGGCCAGCCCACGCAGCAGGCCCGGCGGCAGATCCAACCCCGTGCCCGAGCGCAGCGCCTCGATCAGCAAGACGTCCAGAAGCCGCCCGAGCGTCAGCACCCGGCCCGGCCGTGCGGCACGCGTTTCGTCATGAATCATCCGGACCAGCGCGATCAGGCGCGGCTGGCCGGGCACCACGATCATCCGCGGCAACAACGAGACCAGCAACCTGGGCCCGGACGCGCGAAAGCGGCAATGCCCGACCAGCGCCCGCATCTCGACCGGGGCCTGGGGCGGCCCCAGCCAGACCTGACCCGGCCCTGTCTGCAGACGCAGTTCCAGCCCGCGCGGATCGGGGGGCGGCAGGCTGGTCATGCGAAACCCAGACAGGGCCGGAACCAGCACGAAATCCCCCGTCCCAAGCGTCACGCCGCCTTCCGCGACCTCGAGCCGGGCGCGGCCCTCGACGATCGCGCAGTAGAGGGGAGTGTCCAGATCGTCCCGCCGCACCTGCCAGGCCCCGCCGGCCTCGACCAGCTTGGACAGCTCCATCTCGGGGCGCAGCAGCGCGACGGCGTCAGAGAGGGGATCGGTGTCGTCCTGAACCGGCATCCTGGACTTTCGCTGAAGCATTAAGGACTTCTCTGTATATAATGATCGGGTGCTGCCGTCTATCTGTTCGTTGACCACAACGACAGGAGATCACCATGCCCCGCATTCTCATCACCGGCACCTCGTCCGGCTTCGGACGCGCCACCGCGCTGCACTTCCTTGACCGGGGCTGGCAGGTCGTCGCCACGATGCGCGAGCCCTCGCCCGAGGGGCTGCCCGTGAACGACCGCCTGCGCGTGCTGCCGCTGGACGTCACCGACGCCGCCAGCATCCGAACCGCGCTGGACGAGGCCGGCCCGCTGGACGCGCTGGTCAACAATGCGGGCGTCGGTATGCTAAACGTGCTGGAAGGCGTCGGGATCGACCGCGTGCGCGAGCTGTTCCAGATCAACGTCCTGGGCATGATGGAGGTGACGCGTGCCGTGATGCCCGCGATGCGGCGCCAAGGGCACGGCGTCATCGTCAACATCAGCTCGGCCGTGACGCTGAAGGCTCTGCCCGCGCTGTCGGTCTATAGCGCCACCAAGGCGGCGGTGAACGCCTTCACCGAAAGCCTTGCGCTGGAGGCCGCGCCGTTCGGCATCAGGACCCGGCTGGTCCTGCCCGGCAGCGCGCCCGAGACCGCTTTTGGTCGCAATGCGGTCGCACGGATGGGGATGGAGGTGCCGGATGGTTACGCCCCATTCATGCAGGCCGTCCTGGGGTCGCTGCGCGGCGCCCGCGACCGGACGCAGGCAGGCGACGTCGTCGCGGCCGTCTGGCGGGCCGTGACCGACCCGGACGCGCCGATGCGCCTGCTGGCCGGGGCCGATGCACGGGCCATGGCCGATGCACAATCGGCGGCATAGACGATGAACCGCCTGCTCCGCCTGTCACGCGATCTGCCCGCGCCCCCGCCGGCCCTGACACTGGCCTATACGCCGATCCGCCTGCCGATGCCCGGGCGTCAACCGCTTAAATTGCGACTGACCGCGCCGGTCGGGACCGGGCCGCTGCCGGTCCTGATCCTGTCGCACGGCTTCGGGCCGTCGAACGCGATCCCGTCGAAGGACGGCTACGCCCCCCTCGCCCAGTTCTGGGCCGAACGCGGCCTTGCGGTCATCCAACCCACGCATGCCAGCGCGCGCATCGGCGGGCTGGACCCCACGCTGCCCGAAGGCCCCTGGTTCTGGCGCGAGCGCGTCGCCGAACTGCGCGCGATCCTCGACGGGCTGGACCTGTTGGAGCGCCTGCCAGGCATCACGGGCCGCCTTGACCGCGAAAGGATCGCCTTGGCCGGGCATTCCTTCGGCGGCCACACCTGCAGTCTTGCAATGGGCGGACAGGTGGCAGGCCAGGACTTCCTCGACCCGCGCATCCGCGCGGGCATCCTGCTGGCCAGTCCGGGAAGGGGCGGCGATCTTCTGCCAGAGCAAGCCGCGCGCCTGTCCTTTCTGGATGTGGATTTCGCGACGATACGCGTGCCGACGCTGGTCGTCTGTGGCCAAAAGGATGATCCGGGGCACTTCACCCCGCGCGGCCCGGAATGGCACGGTGATGCCTATCATGATGCGCCAACGGCTCAGGCGCTGGTGACGATCCATGATGTCGGGCACGGGTTGGGGGGCATTGCCGGGCTGGACGCAAAAGAAACCGAGATCGAGCATCCCGATGCGCTGGAGGCGACACGGCGGATGACCCTAGCGTGGCTTGGCGCGGCGCTCGGTCTTGACCCACAGGCGTGGCCCGAAGCGCTGGCTGCGTTGGCACGCAGCCCGGCGCCCCTTGCCACGGTCGCGCTTAAACGCTGATTGGGGACGCGGCGGGTTCCTGTCGCGCCAACGCATGAACGCCCGCCCGCGCAAGATCGGCCATGGCGCGAAGCGCTTCGGGGCTGGCGCCGTCGCGGGCCTGCACGGACAGGCCCTGCAACGTCATGCAGACGAAGCTTGCGGCGATCCCCGCACAGTCAGGCGACAGCCAGTCCCGTAGCTGGTCCTCAAGATCCGCCGCCATGTCGCGCCTAAGCCCGACAAGCTCATCACGCAACTCCTCGTTGTCGGGATGAGCGGCCAGCAGGCCGGATGAGATCATGCAGCCGCACCCACCATCCGGGCCGGTGATCCAGTCGATCGCACGGTCAAAGAACCCGGACAGGGCGGTATCCAGCGTCGATTGTCCGCCATCATGGCACATCGGCATCAGTCCGGATTGCCGCGCATAGCGGGCGACAGCTTCCCGGAACAACCCCGCCTTGGATCCGAAAGTCGCATAGAGGCTGGGCGGCGCGATCCCAATCGCCCCGGTTAGCATATTCAACGAGACGCCCTCGTAGCCGTGGCGCCAGAACAGTTGCATCGCGGTCTCGACCGCCTCGTCGCGGTCGAAGGATCGGGGGCGCCCCCCTTTGGACGACGGTTTTGTATCTTTCACTATAAATCACCGTTGCATGGGCTCGTCCCAAACATATTTCATTAGTGATCGATACAAAAGGTGCGAGATGATCCTGAAGACCTATTCCAGAATGTTCACCCCGGATTGCGACAAGACCCTGACCCTGTTGGAGCGTCTGCATGGCAGGGAGGCGCATCTCCGCTTTCGTTACGGCGAATGGGACCTTGCGGGCATCGGCGACGTCTTCGTCGTGGCCGGGACACGCGAATCGCTGGCCCCCATAGCTGACAGCCACGGCCCGCTGATTGTGTCCGACCTGGATGCCGTCGAGGCCGAACTGATCCGGGGCGGCGCGACCATCACGCAGCCCATTGTCTCGGTTCCCACGGGGCGGATGCTTTATGCGCGGCACCCCGACGGCCTGCACATCGAATACGTCGAATGGACGGATGATCTGGTTGAGCGCCTCATCCGCGTCCCGCAGCGCGCGGGACGCCTGTCGTCGGAACTGTGATCCAGCGGGGACTGGAACGGCCGGATTGCGTCCGCTTCCAGCGGCTTGGCGGCGGCCCGGGACCGCGACCGCTATACCCGATAGCCGCAGTTATGCAGCGACACGGATCAGCGAAACCCGGGGCGAACGCTGGTTCTGCAGCGAGGAAGAGGCAAGGACCGCCGGGTGGGCGCCACGGGGCTAGACCGTCCACGATGTCCGCCCCGCCGTCTGCCCAGTTCAGATCTTCTCGTCGACCAGTCTCAGCGCATCATCCGGCAGAGGCCGCTGCAGCTCCTCGGCGCTGATCCCACCGAGCCAAGCCTCCCATTCCTCGTGGCGGGTCAGGATCACCGGCATCGCCTTGGGATGGATCGGCGCGACCTCGGCATTCGGTGGACAGGTCAGGAAGGCGTAGAGATCGTCGGTCGTCTCGCCATCCTTCACCTTGCGGAGCGAGGTCCAGCCGCGCGTCTCGATCCCTGCGAAGAACATGGTCGTCTCCGCGTCAGTGGGCGCAAACCACTGCACCCCCTTCCCCTTGCCGCGCGGCTCCGAGAAGCTGGTGACCGGCACCAGGCAGCGATGTCCCTGCCCCAGCCAGCGCCGCCAATGCGGCGAGCCGAGGTTGCGCACGTTGGTGACGCCGGGATCGCGCGCGGTCTTCAGGACAGACGGCGGCGAGGGCATGCCCCATCGCGCCTTGACCAGTTCCGGCCCGTCGTCGCCGTTGCGGATGATCGGCGCCAGCTGATCGGGATAGACGTTGCCGGACGCCAGGTTTCCGGCACGGTCAGTGAGCCCGTCGATCAGACGGGTGAGTGCCTCCTGCGAGGTGGTCACGTTATACAGATTGCAAATCGCCCTGCCCTCGCGCTGGTCTGCCTCCCGTTCTGGGCCTGCTTTCTGCCTGCGTCAATCACTCTACGATCGATGCCATG
Source organism: Paracoccus sp. PAMC 22219 (assembly GCF_000787695.1). GTDB lineage: Bacteria > Pseudomonadota > Alphaproteobacteria > Rhodobacterales > Rhodobacteraceae > Paracoccus. The sequence goes on from NZ_BBPH01000165.1 coordinate 6,682, forward strand.
ACCCTGTCGGGGGACCAGGATGGGGCAGTCTACACGGCAACCGGCGACTTATCCCCCGCTTTGAATCCAGCCTTTCCAATACCTTGTGGCGTCGTTGCCCGGGCTTACGCTGGAACGTCTGCCGCGACGGTTGACAGAATGGCACGGTGAGAACAAAACAGGAACTAATCAGACCTGTTCATTGCCAACCTCAAAGGAGCCCCCTCCCATGCCTGCCGTCCGTCCCGCTCTGGCCGAGTTGCGCGCCCGGATCGGCGAGATCGACGGCACGGGAGCGCGCCAGCACGGCGTGCTGCCGTTCGGGGTGCGGGCGCTGGATCGGCGTCTGCCCCAGGGCGGACTGAGCTTGGGTGCGCTGCATGAGGTGGCGGGCGGCGGCCAGGGGGCCGTGGACGGGGCGGCGGCTGCCTGCTTCGTGGCGGGCATCGCCGCGCGGATGAAGGGCCAGGTGCTGTGGTGCGTGACCCAGGCCGATCTCTTCGCGCCGGGCCTGGCGCAGGTGGGCCTGCCGCCCGAGCGGGTGATCCATGTCGAGGCCGGGGACGACATCTCGGTCCTGGCGGCAATGGAGGAAGGCCTGCGCCATGGCGGCCTGGCCGCCGTGGTGGGCGACGTGGCGCGGCTGTCGATGACCGCCTCGCGCCGGTTGCACCTGGCCGCCAAGGGGTCGGGCACCATCGGCCTGGCGCTGCGGCGCTGGCGGCGGCAGGCTGACGCCAGCGATTTCGGGCAGCCGACCGCGGCGATGACCCGGTGGCGGGTGTCCGAACTGCCCTCCGCCCCCCTGCCCGTGCCGGGCGTTGGCCGAGCGCGGTGGCTCATCGAGCTGATCCGGGCCCGGGCCGGGGATTCCTTCGATCTCGAACTGGAGGCATGCGATGGCGCGGGTCATCTCCGTCTTCCTGCCGATGTGGCCGATCGATCGGCGGCAACGGCAGGCGGGCGTCACATCGCCGTCGGCTGAGGGTCCGCTGATCATCGCGGGGCGCGTGGGCAACCGAAGGGTGGTCACCGCCGCCTGTTCCGTCGCGCGGGATCTGGGCCTGCGTGTGGGCATGACAGTAAGCCGGGCGCAGGCGCTGGTGCCCGATCTGCGCATCGAGGCGGACGACGCCTCCGCCGATGCCGCGGCGCTGGAGCGTCTGGCGTTGTGGCTGCTGCAGCGGGTCGCGCCCATCGTCTCGGCCGATCCGCCGGACGGGATCGTCATCGACTCCACCGGCGCCGATCACCTGCATGGCGGGGAGGCGGCGATGCTGGAGGCGCTGGCGGGCAAGCTGGCGCTTTCGGGCATCACAGCGCGGCTGGCCCTGGCCGACAGCTGGGGCGCGGCCCATGCGCTGGCGCGGCATGGAGCGGACGGTGTCATCATCGTGCCCCCTGGTGCGTCGGACGCCGCGCTGGCGCCCCTGCCGCTGGAGGCCCTGCGCCTGCCCGCTGCCACGGCGGCCGGGCTGCGGGACCTCGGCTTCGAGACCATCGGCGATCTGATAGGCCAGCCACGCGCACCCCTGACCCGCCGCTTCGGCAAGGCGCTGTGCCGGCGTCTGGACCAGGCACGGGGGCGTGCCTCCGAGCCGATCGCGCCCTGCGCCCGGAGGGGCTGATCGAGATCCGCCGCGCCTTCGCCGAACCCATCGCCGCGCCCGAGACCATTGCCCGCTATATCGGCAAGCTGGTGGGGCAGCTCTGCACGGAGCTGACCGCCAAGGGGCTGGGCGCGCGGCGGCTGGACCTGCTCTGCTCGCGGATCGACAGCCGCACCGAGGTCCTGCGCGTGGGCCTGGCCGTGCCGCAGCGCGACCCTGTCCGGCTGACCCGGCTCTTCTGCGACCGGATCGTCACCCTCGATCCGGGTCTCGGCATCGAGATCATGACCCTGACCGCCACCATTGCCGAACCGCTAGTGCCGCGACAGACGGCCACCTCGCTTCTCGAAGAGACGGCGCCCGATCTCTCGGGCCTGATCGACACGCTGTCGAACCGGCTCGGCGCCCGCTCGGTCTTCCGCTTCGCCACTGTTTCCAGCGACGTGCCGGAACGCGCCATCATCCGCATCCCGCCTCTGGCGGACACGGCCACTCCCGGCATGGAGGCCTGGCCCGACCACTGGCCGCGCCCCGCGCGCCTGCTGCCGCGGCCCGAGCCCATCGAGACCATGGCGCTGCTGCCCGACCATCCGCCGCGCTGGATCCTTTGGCGCGGGGTGCGGCGCCATGTGCAATGCGCCGACGGACCGGAACGCATCTTCGGCGAGTGGTGGAAGCGCGACGCCGAGGCACAGGCCGTGCGCGACTACTTCCGCATCGAGGACGAGGCCGGAGCCCGTTACTGGATCTTCCGTCAGGGCGACGGAGAGGACCGGGCCACCGGATCGCATCGCTGGTTCCTGCATGGAATGTTCGGATGAGCGAGGTCTTTGGATGAGCGGTCCGGCTTACGTCGAGCTGCAGGTCACCTCGCAGTTCTCCTTTCTGCGCGGCGCCTCCTCGGCCGAGGAGCTGTTTGCCACCGCCGCTCTGATGGGGATGGAAGCCCTGGCCGTCACCGACCGCAACTCGCTGGCCGGGATCGTCCGCGCCCATGTGGCGGCGAAGGAGACCGGCGTCCGGCTGATCGTCGGCTGCCGACTGGACCTCGCCTGCGGCATGTCGCTGCTGGTCTATCCGACCGACCGGCCCGCCTATTCCCGCCTCTGTCGGCTGCTGTCGGTCGGCAAGGGGCGGGCCGGCAAGGGCAAGTGCCACCTGGAATGGTCGGACGTGGCCGCAGCCTGCGACGGCCTGATCGGCATCCTGATCCCCGACCAGGCGGATGATCTCTGCGCCCTGCAGCTGCGCCGGATGCGCGAGGCCTTCGGTGACCGCGCCCATCTGGCCCTGACCCTGCGGCGGCGCCCCAACGACCAGCTACGGCTCCATGAGCTGTCGAACCTCGCCGCCCGCCTGCGCGTGGCGACCGTGGTCACCAACGACGTGCTGTTCCACGCCCCCGACCGCCGGATCCTGCAGGACGTGGTCACCGCGATCCGTCACAACACCACCGTCGACGCCCTGGCTTTCGCCGCGAACGTCACGCCGACCGCTACCTGAAGACGCCGGTAGAGATGCATCGGCTGTTCACCCGCTACCCCGAAGCGCTGGCCCGATCGGCCCGGATCGCGGAGGCCTGCCGCTTCTCGCTGGACGAGCTGGAATACCAGTATCCCGAGGAGCGCGACGATCCCACCGTGACCGCCCAGGCCACGCTGGAGCGCCTGACCTGGGAGGGCGCGGCTGCACGCTATCCCTAGGGCGTCCCGACCGAGGTCACCGCCAGCCTGCAGCATGAGCTGCGCCTGATCGACCGGCTGGACTACGCCCCCTACTTCCTGACCGTGAACAGCATCGTCCGCTTCGCCCGCTCGCGGGACATCCTCTGCCAGGGCCGGGGGTCGGCCGCGAACTCGGCCGTGTGCTTCGTGCTGGGCATCACTTCCATCGATCCGGGGCGCAACGATCTGCTGTTCGAGCGCTTCGTCAGCGAGGAACGCCGCGAGCCGCCCGACATCGACGTGGACTTCGAGCATGAGCGGCGCGAGGAGGTGATCCAGTGGATCTACCGCACCTATGGCCGCGACCGCGCCGCGCTGACCGCCGTGGTGATCCGCTATCGCACCAAGGGCGCGCTGCGCGACGTGGGCAAGGCCCTGGGCTTGCCTGAGGACCTGATCCGGGCGCTCTCCAGCCAGATCTGGGCCTGGTCCGAGGAGGGAATCGCCGATGACGAGTTGCGTGCGCTGAACCTGAACCCAGATGACCGCCGCCTGCGCCTGACGCTGGAGCTGGCCGCACAGCTGCGCGGCACGCCGCGGCATCTCAGCCAGCATCCCGGCGGCTTCGTCCTGACCCACGACCGGCTGGACGATCTGGTGCCCATCGAACCCGCGGCGATGGAGGATCGCCAGATCATCGAATGGGACAAGGACGACATCGAGGCACTACGCTTCATGAAGGTGGACGTGCTGGCGCTCGGCATGCTGACCTGCATGGCCAAGGGGCTGCAGCTCCTGGCCGAGCACAAGGACATCCGCCACGATCTGGCCAACATCCCGGCAGAGGATCCGCGCACCTATGCGATGATCCGCAACGCCGACACGCTCGGCACCTTCCAGATCGAGAGCCGGGCGCAGATGTCGATGCTGCCGCGGCTGCGGCCGCGCACCTTCTACGATCTCGTCGTGCAGGTGGCCATCGTCCGACCCGGCCCGATCCAAGGCGACATGGTCCATCCCTACCTGCGCCGCCGGGCGGGACAGGAGGCCGTGAACTTCCCCACCCCGGAACTGGAGAAGGTGCTGGGCAAGACCCTCGGCGTGCCACTGTTCCAGGAGCAGGCCATGCGCGTGGCCATCGAATGCGCGGGGTTCACGCCCGGCGAGGCCGACATGCTGCGCAAATCCATGGCGACCTTCAAGTTCACCGGCGGGGTGTCCCGGTTCCGAGACAAGCTGATCGAGGGCATGGCGGCGCGCGGCTACGAGCGCGACTTTGCCGAGCGCACCTTCCGCCAGCTGGAGGGCTTCGGCAGCTACGGCTTTCCCGAAAGCCA
>NZ_BBPH01000164.1 GCF_000787695.1 Paracoccus sp. PAMC 22219
CCGCCGGCCGCACAAGGCCCTTGGCGGCCGACCGCCGGCAGTGGTCTACTCACTGCAAATCGAAGTCACGCAACCCGATCAGCAGGAGCAGATCAGAGCTTAAAAAGCGCCAGATCCTGTCCAAGGAATGGGGAGCACCTCAGACCATGAAAAGAAGGGTCCAGTTTGGAGCCCAAAAAAAGCCTACTTGCTTCAATGGTCCATTGTTTTCCGCGTAAGTAATACTATGGACACCCAGGAAGACAGACATAAACCCAAGCACCGCCGCGCCGGCAAAGACTGATACCGGCAGGTCTAGGAACGATCCCCCACCAAAGATTGCCTCTGATGTTCGGGCCAGACTGAAGCGTCTTTTGGGCTGAGTATCATCAGGAAGATCGTCGTCGGCATCAATCACGATCCCGTCGCCAACGTCGACTGCTATTTCTTCTAGGTTGCTTGCCTCAGAAGCGCTGCTGACCAAAGATTTCTGCCGCTCGCGTCTTTTGGCAACCAGCTGCCTTTGCGATGCACTCAATTCAGCTTGCCAGGCGCTTGTCGCCTTGGGGTCGTCGCAGCCGAAGATCCTTGCAAGCCATCGGATGTTCTCTGGACTGATGCCCTTGTCGTTGTCTTGGAACCAGAGCTGGACAGTGCGTAGCTCTATCCCTGCCCGGTTTGCGTCGATCAATGAGATCGCTTCAGCGAGAAGGTCTGCCGTCCAAGGGCCTTTTGGAAATCCGTTTTCGTCAACCGGTCGCCCGGCTCCTGCCGCCGCGAGGTTCTTGAAAAGCACCTTGAAATCTCTGCCACCAGCATCAGGCTGAACGAAAAACTTTCCATTTTTTATCAGCATGTTGGAGGGTTTCATTTCGTTCTGTTTCGCTCAATTTCGTATCGTGCCGTGATCAGGCCGCGGACCATAGTTCATTAACCAGAAATGAACAAATCGCCGGTGGATGGAACGCGCTGCGTTGCCACACACCGCGCCGCCCCTGGGAGTAATGATATGGGTATTCAAGGCAGCAAAATCGTGTCCGCCGATGACGATACGACTGGATCGCTCAACGAGAGAGAGCAGGCTCATCCGATCAAGCGTGTCTTGGATCAGGGATCGCGGGAAGTCGTGGGTTGGCTCTACAAGTGGAACACTGGGCATGTCGCCATCATGTGGAAGGGCGAGAGATGCGAAAACGTGATCTTCGAATGAGGAATGTGCAAACTGCACATTGCTCATAGCACCCTATAGCCCCGGCCCCGTGCATTAGGGCGGTCTTCGGGCCGCCCTGCTTATTTGTCACGCAAGACATCCATCGCGGTCCTGGCCCATCATCAGGTCTGCCCGCCATGCTTCTTATGAGGCGTCGCTTGGAAAGCCCATGCAAGACGCAGCAGCAAATCCCGGCATTGTGGCAAAGGCATTCTGCTGCGGGCGGAAGACAATCCTGCATGCAACACTCCCCGTAGCCAGCACAAGCCGCACCCTCCGAAGTAGCTTTAATTTCATTGGTCAGCGCCCTACTGATGGCTGCGCAGGAGAAAAGTAGCGTTCAGCAATCCTATAGGGTTGCTGTCAATATTATAATATCGTAGAACTGGGCCACCCGAGAAGGGTGCCTAGTCCTACCAGTTGGAGGACCACAGGCGTGGAAGAAATAGAGTTAGAAAAAGAAACGCCGAATGTGGTTACAGAACCCAGATTCAGAAAGCTCGTTGCTAGCGGCTATCTCGCTGAGGTCGTTTGCCAAGCGGCGGCATACCGCAAAGCATCCGTCTGGTATGGCGAATGGATCGTTCGCGTCGTTAATTCAGAAGGGACTTTTGAAAAACTCCTCGTCACGACACCACGAAAGGTCGATGACATGGACGAAATTAAAGTCAGGGTTTTCAGGACAATTAACGGCCTTACTTCCTTCATGCACGAAGCCGGATTCAGGCACGTGGATGTTCCGCTGTTTGATGACGAGCGGACGGTCCATTCAACGTCAACAAAACCAGAAGATAAGAAAAAGAGCTAGGTCTTCACTATCCTCCTTTTCTCCGGCAATGGCTGGCTGCCTGATAGGGCTTCTTCCGCTTAATCCAGGCCACTCCTTTGCAAATGGCATGGTTCTCGTGCCCGGCTCCGATGGAGCCTTTCAATTCAGAGAACAAAGCAACG
>NZ_BBPH01000163.1 GCF_000787695.1 Paracoccus sp. PAMC 22219
CAGCGCGCATCCGGCTCCGCGCGTGAGATCAAGTTGCTGATTTCCGAATCCGCCAGCCAGGTCAAGGCAGGGTCGGCGCTGGTGGGACGTACCGGCGAAAGTCTGGAGCAGATCCTGGTCAAGGCGAAAGAGGTGTCAGACCAGATCTCGGCCATTGCGCTGGCTGCCAATGAACAGGCGATTGGGCTGATCGAAGTGAACACCGGCGTTAACCAACTGGATCAGGTGACCCAGCAAAACGCCGCCGTCGCTGAACAGGCGAATGCCGCTGCGGCATCGCTGCAGCAGCGCGCCGAAGATCTGACGCAGGAAATCTCGGGGTTTCGTGTTGCAGGACATGGTGTCAGGACCTCAGCGTCGCGGGGGCGGATACCTGCGTCTCTCCCCGCTGTCCAACCGCTTCCCCTGCGGGTCGTCGGTGGCCGAACTGAAGGTCAGATGTTCGAGTTCTGATATCTCCTAAAGATCACCAGCCCGGACCCACATGCCGGGTCCGGGCTGTTGATTGTACGGTGCGATTCAGCCGATTGAGGACTGATGCGTGTTCCGCGTTAGACAGAAACCCAAGATGCCTTGGCTATCGAATACCCGCAGGCCGAGATCGACGGCCCAACTCCATAGCCCTTTTCAGCGCCGTTTTGCACACACTCATATCAGGTTCATGCGTACCGCCTGGCTGACTGCGCTCGTCGTGTTGCGGACGCCCAGCTTCTTCTGAGCGCTGTCGAGGCAGGCTTTGAGGCCCGAGACACTGATTCCGAGGATATCTGCCGCCTCGCTTTTTGGTCTTGTCACGTATTCGTTCCGCCCCAAGTGCTCGTTTAGGCCACCTTGCGTTCGAAGGCCAAGGGGCTTTTCCCTCCCAAGGCTGAATGCCGGCGGCACGGGTTATGGAAGCCGTTGATGTATCGAAAGATGGCCGTCTCAGCTTGGCGGCGGGTCTCCCAGGTGCGTCGCCAGATCAGCTCTGCCTTGATGGTTTTGAAGAAGGTCTCGACAGCAGCGTCGTCATAGCAACTGCCCTTGCCGCTCATTGACGCTTTCAGGCCATGTTCGTGCATGATTTTCTGGTAGTCATGCGCGCAGTATTGGCTTCCACGGTCGCTGTGGAAGATGCAGCCCCGAGGCGGTGTTCGACGAGCAATGGCCATCTTCAGCGCCCGGATCGCTAAATCGCGTTTCATGCGGTTGCTTACGGCCCAAACGATCACCCGCCGGGAATGCAGGTCCAGGATCACCGCCAGCTACAGCCAGCCCTCGCGGGTCCAGATGTAGCTGATGTCGCCCGCCCATTTCTGGTTCGGTCGATCTGCGGTGAAGTCACGGTCCAGCAAGTTCGGCGCGATGGTGAATGTGTGGTCGCTGTCAGTGGTCGCTTTGAATTTCCTCGTTCCTTCAACGACGATCCCGTTCTCGCGCATCAGTCGCCCGACCCTGCGGTGCCCGACATCGACGCCGACTTCCTTCAGTTCTTCTGTCATCCTGGGGCGGCCGTAGCTACCCAGGCTCAGTCGCGACTGCTCCTTGATGTGCGCCAGAACCACCATGTCCATGTGCTGCCTGCGGCTGGCAGGGCGACTGCGGAAAGCCCTCAACCCGCGGGGGCTGACATTCATCACCCGACACAGCCGGTCGATCGGGAAAGCACCGCACTGTTCTTCAACGAACCGGAACCTCACGGCTTTAGGCTCGCGACGAACTGGGTGGCTTTTTCCAGGATGTCCCTCTCCTCGCGAAGTATGCGTTTCTCACGCCGAAGCCGGTCGTTCTCAAGCGCAGGTTCGCGATCCTCGTTCGACACCACATCCGTGTCACCGTGCGTGGTGATCCACTTGTTCGGCGTCGACATCCCGATCCCAAGATCATCGGCGATCTGTCTGCGTGAGAGCCCCCTGGTCAGGGCGATCCGCACCGCATCCCTTCGAAATTCACCCGCTCTGGCCGTGCCCATAGTTCATCTCCTTTGCTCCAAATTATGCTGTCAAAGGAGCGGCACCAAACCGCGACAGGTCCAGACAGGCTGGTCGGGGGGCGGCAAGGATCAGTTGGTCGGAGGCCTGGGTGCAGATCAGTTCGTGTTTGCGAGTCGACTTGAATCCGGTGCAGGGCCTGCCGGACGGGATGTCATCACCGATTTCAATCGGGCTCAGGGCGACAAGATCGACCTGGGCGCGATTGACGCGAACCTGCGCCTGGCGGGCAACCAGGCGTTCGCGTTCGTCGGCACTGACGGCTTCTCGGGGTCTGCAGGCGAACTGCGTTACCTGCAAGCCAACGGAGCAACGCTGATCTTTGCCGACCTGGATGGTGATCGCAGAGCAGACTTCTCCATCGAGCTGTCACGGCAGATGACCCTGAACGAGAACGACTTCTTCCTATGACCCAGGTGTTCCACCGTGCATCATGCACCGTGGAACACTCCATATGGGGCTGAGCAATCCACGAGCGTAGAACGCTGAAGACGAAGCTCAAAGCAGTCTTTCATCGTTTGATCTTGACCTTCGGCGGGACCCTTGATCCTCCTGCTTTACTCAGACCAACGTCCGCTGCCGCCAATGCTTTCGTTGACGTGCTGGCAATTTCAGGAGACCACAATGTGTCAGCCAAGCTTGCGTGCCAAGTTCTGTACCTGCGCCGATGACAAGCCGCTTGGCTATCCCCGTTGGGCGCTCTGGCGCTCCAATCTGGAGCAAGACGAGCCGGAACTGCATGGAGTCGGCTCATTCTTGCCGCCTGCGCTCGATCATGAACTCCTCGTTGATCGTGTACTTCATGATCTGAACAGACCTGACGCGTTCGACACAGATCTCGGTTTTAATGATGGTGACAGACTGGTTCTGCATTGGCGTAGGGGTGTCTCCATGGCATTTTGCTACGACGATGAAAAATGGTCGGAAGCTTCGGGAGTGAGCTTTCAAAAACCTGGCAAGGACAGACGGCTTGCCGCTGGCCGACTTGAGGCGCATCGCCTTTGAGGCGCCAAACTTCTCAGACAAAAATCGGCATACGTTACATAATCAAGATTATAGCTAAATCCTTTGCGTCGCGGTGGGTTCTACTCTGAGGCGCACGTGAAAGGTACGCCATTTCGGAAATCTGAGAAGCCTCGTCGTTTCAGAGCGCTGCATGATCCGAAACCTTCATCTAGACGTTAAAGACAGTGAAGCCTTCGGCGACCGGGAAGCCACATGATGATCTTTTAGAAGGAGCTTGGTCAGGCCAAGCCGGCGACAGGCGTCGAAAGGACAAACCGCCAAGCGGTCATCTCCTGGAACGACGATCGGCGGTTCAGACCCTGCCCTGCCAGAAAGCCCCATCAGGACGACGTGTTAGCCCTGGATACCTCATGCACACCTTGGTCCGTGGCGGGTTGCTGCGGCACGATCCGCAGGGCACGCAGGGCATTCAGGATCACGCCTACGTCGATCACCTCCTGCAGGATCGCGCCTTGGACGGGCGACAGATAGCCGAATGCCGCGGCGATCATGCCCAGCACCGACAGGCCGATCCCGGCCGCGACGCTTTGCAGGGCGATCCGACGGGCGCGTTGCGCGATCTCGATGCCGGGCAGCAGGTTGTCCAGCCGGTCGACCAGCAGGACGACATCCGCGGCCTCGGCCGATGCGGCGGCCCCGCGCGCACCCATCGCGACGCCGATGTCGGCGGCGGCAAGCGCAGGTGCGTCGTTCACCCCGTCGCCCACCATCATCACGGGACCGGCGCCGCGTTCGGACAGGACCAGCCGGACCTTTTCGTCCGGGGTCAGACCGGCCCGCACATCGTCCAGCCCAAGCCCCCGCGTGACCGCCATCGCGACCGCGCGCCGGTCGCCCGTGGCCAGCAGAATGCGCGCGATGCCGTGGCGACGCAGCCCGGCCAGCAACGCCGCCGTGCCCGGCCGCAGGCGTCCGCCAGGACCAGATGCCCCGCCAAGCGCCGTCGACGCCTAGGGAAACGACCACCGCGCCTTCGTCGCGCAAGGGTGCGTCGGTCCGGGTCAGGCCCAGCTGCGCCATCACGAAATCGGTGCCGCCCACGACGACCGCGTGCCCCTCGACAATGCCCGCAACGCCTTCGCCGGGGGTCTCCACCACCGCCGTGGGCACCGGCAAGGCCGTCCCCTGCGCCGACGCGACGATTGCCTGCGCGATCGGATGGCCCGAGGCCTGGTCCAGCGCCGCGGCATAGCGGATGACCTGATCGCGGGTCAGCAGGCTGCCCGTCGGCTGCACCGACACGATCTGGGGGCGCCCCTGGGTCAGGGTGCCGGTCTTGTCCAGGATCAGCGTGCGAATGCCGGCCAGCGCTTCCAGAGGTTTCGCCCCCTTGATCAGCACGCCGTAATGCGCGGCCCGCGACAGGCCTGCGACCAGCGCAACCGGCACGGCCAGGATCAGCGGACAGGGCGTCGCCACGACCAGAACCGCTACCGCGCGGATCGGATCGCCCGTGACCCACCACGCGGCGGTTGCCAGCGTGACGGTAACCGCCAGGAACAGCATCGCGTACCGGTCGGCCATCCGGGCCATCGGTGCCTTGGACGCCTGCGCGGTCTCCACAAGGCGGACGATCCCGGCATAGGTGCTGTCGGCGGCGCGATGGGTGGCGCGCAGATCGAAGGCGTCGCCCGCATTGGTCGAACCGCTCATCACGTCCTGGCCCTGCATGCGCCGTACGGGCATGGATTCGCCGGTCAGCGCCGACTGGTCCAGCAGCGCTCCCGGACCGGCCACCGTGCCGTCCACAGGGGCGACGGCGCCCTGCCGGATCAGCAGCAGATCGCCCGGCAGGATGCGGTCCAGCGCGACCTCGGTCAGGGTGTCGCCCTGATGCAGGGTGGCGGTGCGCGGGACGCGGGACAGCAGGTCGGTCATCTCGCGCCGGGCGCGGCCGGCGGCAAAGCTTTCCAGGAACGTGCCGCCCGAATACATCAGCGCGACGACCGCCGCGGCCAGCGTTTCGTCGAAGATCAGCGCGGCGGACATCGACAGGGCGGCGACGATGTCCAGCCCGACCTCGCGGCGGGCCAGACTGCGCAGGATTTCGACCAGCAGGGCCGCCAGCACCGGGATCACGCCGCCGCCGAAGGCCAGCGCGGCGGCATCGGGCCGGCCCGCGGCCATGAAGCCAAGGCCTGACAGCAGACCCAGCAGCGCGACCGCCAGCAGGGCAAGGTTCGCGCGGTCGGCAAACATGGCTTTCATGGATGAAATGTCCTGTGGTCGGCGTCGTGACGACGCGCGAACCGTTCGCCGGATGCTACGCCGGACTGCCGTCCTGTCAAAGCCCCCTGTATCTCCCCCCTGCCCGCGCGGGTTGTAAGGTTGCTGCAAGGTCTGCCGTTCATGGCTTTGCGCATCGAAACACCGATGACGGAGACATCCATGCGGACCCCCCTTGTTGCCCTGATGCTGGCCGGACTGGCCTTTCCCGCTCTGGCCGCCGACCGCTGCGACGTGGCCCAGGCCGACTGGCGCCCGGTCGAGGAGCTGACCGCCGACCTGACCGCCAAGGGCTGGACCGTCAGCAACGTCAAGACCGAGGACGGCTGCTATGAGGTCTATGGCCATGACGCCCAAGGCAAGCGGGTCGAGACGTTCTTCGACCCCGCCACCTTCGAGGCCGTCGGCAGCGATGACTGACCGCGTCCGCGTGTGGGACGGCTTTGTGCGGCTGTTCCACTGGTCGCTGGTCGCGCTGATCGCGGGGGTCTGGCTGACCGCCGAGGGGCCCAGGATCCTGCACGAACGCTTGGGCTATGTCATCGCGGGGCTGATCGCCCTGCGCGTGGTCTGGGGGCTGATCGGCCCCCGCCACGCCCGGTTCGCGGATTTCATCCGCGGGCCGCGCCCGGTGCTGGCCTATCTGCGCGATCTGCGGGCCGGGCGGGACCGCCGCTATCTGGGCCACAACCCGGCGGGCGGCGCGATGATCGCGGCGCTGCTGCTGACCGTGACCGGCACCGCCCTGACCGGCTGGCTGCAGACGACCGACGCGTTCTGGGGTTCGTCCGCGATGGAGGAGGTCCACGAGGTCCTGGCCACGCTGATCCTGGTGCTGGCCGGGCTGCATGTCGCAGGCGTGCTGGTCGAAAGCCTGCGCCACCACGAGAACCTGGTCCTGTCGATGCTGACCGGCACCAAGCGCCCCCTGTCCGACAAGGATCGCGGATGAGGCGGTAACGCACCGCCGCCTGCACGGCGTCTGGCAGCGGGGATGCCGACCGATGCGGCAGTGATCGGGATCGACCGGGCGCCGCGAATTCGCGTCACGCTTGACATGGATCAAGGCGCGACACCCGCATGCGCGGCATGTGTGACACACGCAACACGCCATCCTCCGCCCATCGGAGGCTGCCGAAAGGGTGCCGCATGTGGGATAGCCTGAAACTGACAGCCGTCGCCGCGGTCGCGGCCCTGGCCGCGCTGGCCGCGCATTTCGCCCGGGACGGAGCGTATCAACTGCATGCGGTCCTGATCATGTGCATCGCGGGGGGCATGTTCCTGCACATGCTGCGCCGCATCGACGAACCGCCCGCCCCCGTCCAGACCGGCTATTTCGACAGCGTGATCCGCGCCGGCGTGATCGCGACGATGTTCTGGGGGCTGGCGGGCTTTGCGGTGGGCACGTTCATCGCCTTTCAGCTGGCCTTTCCGCAGCTGAACTTTGACTGGGCCCAAGGATACGCGAATTTCGGACGGCTGCGGCCGCTGCACACGTCCGCGGTGATCTTTGCCTTTGGGGGCAACGCGCTGATCTGCACGTCGTTCTATGTCGTCCAGCGCACCAGCGCGGTGCGGCTGTGGGGCGGCAATCTGGGCTGGTTCGTGTTCTGGGGTTACAACCTGTTCATCGTGCTGGCGGCGACCGGCTATCTGCTGGGGTCGACCCAGTCCAAGGAATATGCCGAGCCGGAATGGTATGTCGACCTGTGGCTGACCGTCGTGTGGCTGGCCTATCTGGCGGTCTATCTGGGCACGATCATCAACCGGCGCGAACGCCACATCTATGTCGCCAACTGGTTCTATCTGGCCTTCATCGTAACCGTCGCGATGCTGCACGTGGTCAACAACCTGTCCGTCCCGGTCTCGGTGTTCGGGTCCAAGTCGGTGCAGGTGTTCTCCGGCGTGCAGGACGCGATGGTGCAGTGGTGGTACGGCCACAACGCGGTCGGGTTCTTCCTGACGGCGGGCTTCCTGGGGATGATGTACTATTTCGTGCCCAAGCAGGCCGACCGCCCGGTCTACAGCTATAAGCTGTCGATCATCCACTTCTGGGCGCTGATCTTCCTCTATATCTGGGCGGGGCCGCACCACCTGCACTATACCGCCCTGCCCGATTGGGCGACGACGCTTGGCATGGTGTTCTCGATCATGCTGTGGATGCCGTCCTGGGGCGGGATGATCAACGGGCTGATGACGCTGTCGGGGGCCTGGGACAAGCTGCGCACCGACCCGGTGCTGCGGATGATGGCGGTCTCCATCGGGTTCTACGGCATGTCCACGTTCGAGGGGCCGGTGATGTCGATCCGCGCCGTCAACGCGCTGTCGCATTACACCGACTGGACCATCGGGCACGTCCATTCCGGCGCACTTGGCTGGAACGGGATGATCACGTTCGGGGCGCTGTATTTCCTGGTGCCCAAGCTGTGGCACCGGCCGCGCCTGTACAGCCTGGCCATGGTCAGCTGGCACTTCTGGTTGGCCACGATCGGCATCGTCCTCTACGCCAGCGCCATGTGGGTGTCGGGCATCATGGAGGGCCTGATGTGGCGCGAGGTCGACGCCCAGGGCTATCTGGTCAACGCTTTTGCCGACACCGTCAGCGCCAAGTTCCCCATGTACGTGGTCCGCGCCCTGGGCGGCGTCATGTATCTGGCCGGTGCGATCATCATGTGCGTGAACCTGTGGCGGACCGTCACCTCGGTCGGTGTCGCAGCACCCGCCCCCAACGCCGTTCCGGCAGAATAAGGACAGCGCGTCATGGGCATCCTGGACAGACACAAACGCATCGAAACCCACGCGACCCTGCTGCTGGTGCTCAGCTTCCTGGTCGTCAGCATCGGCGGCATCGTGCAGATCGTGCCGTTGTTCTACCTGCAGAACACCATCGAGACGGTCGAGGGCGTGCGCCCCTATTCGCCTTTGGAGCTGGCAGGCCGCGACATCTATGTCCGCGAGGGTTGCTACAACTGCCACAGCCAGATGATCCGCCCGCTGCGCGACGAGGTCGAACGGTACGGCCATTACACCTGGCGGCGGAATCGATGTACGACCACCCGTTCCAATGGGGGTCCAAGCGCACCGGTCCGGACCTGGCGCGGGTGGGGGGGCGGTATTCGGACGCGTGGCATGTCGATCACCTGACCGATCCGCAATCGGTGGTGCCTGAATCCGTGATGCCGCCTTACGGGTTCCTGCTGGACCGCCGTCTGGACGGCGAATGGATCGGCGACAGCATGCAGGCGCATCGCATGGTGGGCGTCCCCTATACCGACGACATGATGGCCAGCGCCCGCAGCGATTTCCGCGCCCAGGCCGATCCGATGGCCGATCCCGCCGGGCTGGAGGACCGCTATCCCGGTGTCGGCATCCGCAATTTCGACGGCCAGCCGACACTGACAGAGATGGACGCCCTCGTGGCCTATCTGCAGGTGCTGGGCACGATGGTCGATTTCTCGACCTACATCCCCGACCCGAACCGCTGAGGTCCGCCATGGAAACCTATTCGCTTCTGCGCGCCTTTGCCGACAGCTGGATGCTGCTGTTCCTGACGCTGTTCTTCGTGGGCATCATCGCGTGGGCGTTCCGTCCCGGCGCCCGCGCAGCGCAAACCGAGGCCGCCACCTGCGTCTTTCGCAACGACGACACCCCCGCCGCGCATCAGGATGACCAGCCATGACCGGCCAGACGCCAGACCCGTTCGGACCCGACCGCATCCCTGCGGACCCCGCCCCCGCCGATACGCCGCCCGACGACCTGATCGGCGCGCGCGCCATCGGGCCGACACGGCGGCCGACCTCAAGGCCCGCGACATCGCCACCACGGGGCACAGCTGGGACGGGATCCAGGAATACGACAACCCCCTGCCCCGCTGGTGGCTGTGGACGTTCTATGCCTGCATCGTCTATGCGATCGGGTATTCCATCGCCTATCCGGCCTGGCCGATGGTCACGACCGCGACCCGGGGTGTGCTGGGCTATTCCACCCGCGCCGAGGTGGCCCAGGACATCGCCCGCGTTGACGCCGCCAATGCCGGCATCAAGCAGCGCCTGGTCGAGACCGATCTGGTGCAGGTGGCGGACGACCCCGAACTGTTGCGGTTCGCGACCTCGGCCGGGGCGTCCGTGTACCGGACGTGGTGCGCGCAATGCCATGGCGCGGGGGCCGCGGGGGCCGTCGGATACCCGAACCACCTGGACGACGACTGGCTGTGGGGCGGCGATCTGGATGCCATCTATGCCTCGACCGCCCATGGCATCCGCAACACGACCGACCCCGATGCCCGCTATTCCGAGATGCCGCCCTTTGGCCAGATCCTGGACAGCGACCAGATCGACGCCGTGGTGCAGCATGTGCGCGCGATCTCGGGCCAGGATCATGACGCGGGGGCGGCCGCGACGGGTGCCGCGGTCTATGCGGACAATTGCACCGCCTGCCACGGCGATGCGGGGACCGGGAACCGCGACATGGGCGCGCCCGACCTGACCGATGCCATCTGGCTGTATGGCGGCGATGTCGCGGCGCTGACCACGTCGGTCACGATGGCACGGTTCGGGGTCATGCCCGCGTTCAACACCCGTCTGTCGGATGCCGACCTGCGGGCCGTCACGCTGTACCTGCACGGATTGGGCGGCGGCGAATAGCGCGCCTGACATGGATCAAGGCGCGGTGCCGGCCGCCCTGCCACACTGCGCCCAACCCCAAGCGGAGACATCCCCGTGCATCCCCCGTCCCCCGCCGCCCCGCCATCCCTTTATGCCGCCCGCGAGCCGATCTTTCCGCGCCGCGTCAAGGGCCGATTCCGCACCCTGAAATGGGTGATCATGGCGCTAACGCTGGCCGTCTATTACGTCACGCCCTGGCTGCGGTGGGACCGCGGCCCGGACATGCCGGACCAGGCCGTGCTGGTCGATCTGGCGGGCCGCCGCTTTTTCCTGTTCTGGATCGAGATCTGGCCCCACGAATTCTATTTCGTGGCCGGGCTGCTGATCATGGCGGGGCTGGGCCTGTTCCTGTTCACCGCGGCGCTTGGCCGGGTCTGGTGCGGCTATGCCTGCCCGCAGACCGTCTGGACCGACCTGTTCATCCTGGTCGAACGCTGGATCGAGGGCGACCGCAACGCCCGCATCCGCCTGCTGCGACAGCCGTGGTCCGCGCACAAGCTGCAGCTGCGGCTGATGAAATGGACCGTGTGGCTGCTGATCGCTTTGGCGACCGGCGGTGCGTGGGTGTTCTATTTCACCGATGCGCCGACCCTGCTGGCCGGACTGCTCAGCCTGCAGGCGCCGATGACGGCATGGCTGACCATCGCCCTGCTGACCGCCACGACCTTCGTGTTCGGCGGATTCATGCGCGAACAGATCTGCATCTATGCCTGCCCCTGGCCCCGCATCCAGGCCGCGATGATGGACGAGGACACGCTGACCGTCGCCTATCGCGACTGGCGCGGAGAGCCGCGGCGCAAGCATGCGAAAACCGCGCCCAAGGCGCAGGGCGACTGCATCGACTGCATGGCCTGCGTCAACGTCTGCCCGATGGGCATCGACATCCGCGACGGCCAGCAGCTGGCCTGCATCACCTGCGCGCTGTGCATCGACGCCTGCGACGACGTGATGGACCGCACCGGACGGCCACGGGGCCTGATCGGCTATCTGGCGCTGACGGACGAGGATGCGGAACGGCAGGGTGCGGCGCCCCGGCCCGTCTGGAAACACGTGCTGCGCCCGCGGACGGTCCTCTATACCGTGCTATGGGCCGGGATCGGGGTGGCGCTGGTCGTGGCGCTGTTCCTGCGCCCCGATATCGGGCTCAGCGTGGCGCCGGTGCGCAATCCGACCTTCGTGACGCTGTCGGACGGGACGATCCGCAACACCTATGACATCCGGCTGCGCAATCAGCATGCCCGCGCGCGCGATTTCGCGATCTCGGTCACGGGCGACCCGGCCCTGGCAGTCGCGCTGGAGGGGCGTCCGACAACCGAGTCCGGGTCCGCGCGGACGAAACGTTCCTGCAGCGCGTCTATGTGACCGCGCCCCCAGGCAGCGCCCCCGCCACTCGCGACCGCACCGACCTGCGCCTGTGGGTGCAGGACGCGGCGGGAAACGACCGCGCCTCTCGGGCGACCCTCTTCAACGGCAAGGAACCGTGACATGAAACCGCTGACAGGACGCAAGGTGTTCGTCATCGCCGCATCGGCCTTTGCGGTGATCATCGCGGCGAACGTCACCTTGGCCACGCAGGCCATCCGCACCTTTCCGGGATTGGAAGCCGCAAACGCCACCATCGCCAGCCGGGGATTTGATGTCAACCGTCAGGCGCAGCAGGCGCTGCGCTGGACCATGCGGGCCGATTATGCCGATGGCGAGCTGGCCCTGCGCTTTACGGACGCGGCGGGGGTGCCGGTGGCGGTCCATGACCTGGACCTGCTGGTCGGCCGCACCACCGATGCGGGCGCGGATGTCCGGCCGGTGACCGCGATCCGGGGCGAGGCCCATGTCGCCCCCGTGGCCCTGGCACCCGGCCGCTGGATGCTGCGCGTGTCGGCACGGGCCGGGGACGGCACGCCGTTCCGCCAACGGCTGGTCATCACCGTCGGGGGGGACGCGTCGTGACCTATATCCAGACACCCGGGCTGATGGCCTGCCCCGCCTGCGCGGTGGCACCCATGGCGATGGCCGCCGCGCGGACGCCGGATGACGACGCGCAGCGGCTGATCCTGTCCCTGCCCCATATCCACTGCGCGGCTTGCATCACCGCGATCGAATCCGCGCTGATGGCCCTGCCGGGCGTGTCGGCCGCGCGGGTGAACCTGACCCGCAAGCGCGCCACCATCCACGCGGCGCCCGGCATCGACGCCGACTCCCTGATCACCGCGTTGGCCCGGATCGGCCACGAGGCGCATGAACTGGACAGCGACGCCCTGTCGTCCGGCGACAACGACGCGCAGGGGCGCGATCTGCTGCTGCGGCTTGGCGTGTCGGGCTTTGCGATGATGAATGTCATGCTGCTGTCGGTCGCCGTCTGGTCGGGGGCCGAGGATGCCACGCGCACCTTGTTCCACTGGATATCCGCGATGATCGCGCTGCCCACCGTGGCCTTTGCCGGGCAACCGTTCTTTCGCAGCGCATGGGCGTCGCTGCGGGTCGGGCGGCTTGGGATGGATGTGCCGATCTCGCTTGCGATCATCCTGGCCTCGCTGATCTCGCTGACGGAAACGGCGGCGGGGGGCGAACATGCGTGGTTCGACGCGGCGGTCTCGCTGACGTTCTTCCTGCTGGCCGGGCGCTATCTGGATCACCGCACCCGCGCCGTCGCCCGGTCGGCGGCCGCTGTCCTGTCCGCGCTGGAGGTGCCGCGCGCCACGCGGCTTGGCCCGGACGGTCAAGAGGTCGTGGCCGTGTCCGATCTGGTCGCGGGCGATCTCGGT
>NZ_BBPH01000162.1 GCF_000787695.1 Paracoccus sp. PAMC 22219
CCCAGGGCTACGTCACAGCAGGGCTAGAGGCTCAGGCCGCAGCGAAGAAGATGGAGCGGATCCAGGGACAGTCCGAACAGGGCAAGAACGCGCTGGAGGGCATGTTCGGATCGATCATCGACGGCTCGATGTCTGCCACGGACACATTGATGCAACTGCTGGCTGAGATCGCCAAGCGCAGATGATGAAGGGCCTAATGGCGCTGCCCGGCATGGGGGCGACAAGTGGGGTGCTGGTTGGGTTGCTGGGCTCTGTAGGTGGTGGCTTCACCGGCATGGGCGGCAAGCAGGACCCGGCGGGCATCTTTCACCGCGGCGAGTACGTTAAGAGCGCGCAGGCGGTCCAGCGTCTCGGGGTGGGCAACCTCGACGCCATGCACAAGAGCGCCCTGCGCGGTTACGCCAGTGGCGGGCCGGGGGGAGTATCGGTGCCTCCACAGCGTGGCGGGTCACAAGCTATGGACGTACACGTGACCGTTGGTGTCGATCCGAATAGGGCAACCTGACGGCCTTCGTGGATAGGCGAGCCAATGGCATTTCGCAAAAGCATCAGCGCGAAACGCTCAGGACGGCGCAAGATAGAAGCTACCTCTGGTACGGCGAGACACAAAGGCGGCAATTCTGATGGGTCGCGACTTGCAGAACGCTCTTTGTCGCACTCTTGAGGCAGTGCTGGAGGGCAAGCGGCCCCAGATGCCGGAGGCCGGTGGCGCGAGATCCTCCACGCGTTCATGGACCTGTCCCGCGCCTGCACCCATCTCGCCAGCGGGCCGAACCCGATCACCTGGTAAGCAATGGCAGCCTGGTCACAGATGATGCGCAAACGGCTGCCCCCGCATCATGCCGCAATCGTCATGGCCCTAGATGATACGTGGATGCAGCACGCGGGCCGCCGGATGGCAGGAGGTTCTGTCACGGCGCCGTTGGTATCGAACACCTCGCTGTCGGCAGGCCTGTTCGATGCACTGACCGGTGGATGATTTTCCGCCAAAACTAGCGGAAACATTGCTCCCCAAAACGGGGGAGCAAACCGTGGAGGAACCAGGACAGTTTTTCTAGGATGAGGATACGAACAGGCCATCTTCTATTGCTGCTTCTCAGAAACCGCCTCGTTTCCTGTCGCATAAAGCCGCGCGATGTCCCTATGGTGCGGCTGGCATTGTTGGCTCTCCGACCGAAGCACTGCCCGTACTGACCGTCGCAGCCATGACCGCTTCGGCTGCATCACAACTACGCAGCCCTGTTTAAACTGGTACTTAAGTTCTCCATTGGCCCGAAGGTGCTGCTCAGGAACTTCGCCTGTTTGCTCCTCAGGTGTAGCAGGCTTTTCTCCGCAGCCTAGCAATACTAGCAGCGGAAGCATGATCAAGTTTCGCCTCATCCTACGTATCCTCAAAACACAGCGCCGGGGCCTTTTCCGGGGCTGTTCGATGCTCTGACCGGTGGGTGACGTCATTCATTGTTTAGTAAGATCTGTTGTGTATCGTTTACTTGATCGATCCAATAAACTTATCAACATACCGAACCCAGCACTCTCAATGATTTACGGGCACCTGTCCGGGAAGACTATCTGCACGGTGACGGAATATCCCTCACCGCCAATACGCACCTATAAAAGTTAAACGGCCTCGTTGGACAATGCGTCGGCGGGGCTGTTTGATTGTCGCAGGTGGGTGAAGTTAACGCTCAGCGCCATGCTGGCGAGGGTGGGGCGCTTTCTTCGGCGATCCATAGCCGATCAGCAGCATGACGCCTTCAAAGTGGTCCGCACCGCAGCTCATACAGACCCAGCCAGAATCCAGCTCGCCATCGCATACGAGGCAAGGATCTTCCTCGATGTCAAAGTCCAGCGGGAACGGATCCGGGATCTTGGTGTCATTGCTCATGTGATTTCATACCAAGGTCGAGCTGATTTTTCCAGTTCATGATACCTGGGCCGGCAGGTAGATGGATGCTGGATCGATAAATAAAGTCGCGTCTCCAGGTCAGTGCAGCCCGGAGATGCAAGGGTGAAAGTTCTCGCTAACCAATACCATTCATTCCGTGAAGACCACGGCAAGTAACAGCAAGCATATAAAATTGTTTCTATTATAACGTGTATGTGAAAAAATGCCAATGTGCTTACGGGGAAGGAAGGGCAATCTAATGAATGTTGGACGTCAAGTTCTGTAGAATGATGGCTCTCCGGACATTGAAAAGATCCAGTTACCTTCAGCATGATACTTCGCAACGCCATTTTTGTACCAGTGCTCGGCGGGGCCATGGTAGATAGCATTCCCCGCAGGATCGAAAATCCATTGATCGATCATGCAAAATGCCGGCTTGCCGACTTCATCATAATACCAAACTGTCATTGGAGCCTCCCTACTTTTATGCGCTGATAAGATTCTACCTGACTCAACTTTGCCCTTACTGTCGCGGAGCCGTTAAATGCGGTATAGAAAAGTCAAATAAATCAATGGAGCGGCTTTGCCACTAAAAACGGTATCTTGCCATTGAAATCGACATTCTTGTTGTTAAATCTGACATAGGGTGCGCGGACTTGGACGGTTGGTAGCGATGGAAGGTAATGAAGGAGACTGTGGCGATGCTGGTGCTGAGGCGCTGCGCCGGGCATCGGTCCCTCGACCGCTTGTACACCTATCTAAGCCAACGCGCTTAAGTCCGTTCACGCGCATACGGCCTTTTGCCCTTAAAGGCTCAAACCCGACGTGAAACTCGTCTGCCTTTCTGCCTTCGCCGTGGCTAAATCACGTCCACTGGTCAAGGCGACAATGTTCAGCACTGGTCTCGATTGGGACGCAAGAGTTGCCATGCTTCGTACGTTCGAACTTGAGCCCCGTCTTCTTGCAGCGGTTGATCGTATTGTCCTGCGGAAAGGGAAAAACTTCCGCGAGCTGGCGTCTGAATGTTATATTTAAGGGCAACAGACGCTGCTCAATGCGCCTTGTGCCGGAATTAAGGGTAACACGGCAACGTGCCTAACCGACGCTGGATAACTGACCTTGACCTGGTCTGGTTCTATCCCGCAACACGCAGACGCTGTGTCGTTTGAGG
>NZ_BBPH01000161.1 GCF_000787695.1 Paracoccus sp. PAMC 22219
TCGCCCTCATGCGCCCAGGCATGGTGCGCCCAAGTGACGGCCACGCCCGACAGCAGCAGGATCAGCGTGTTGATGAACGGCAGGTGCCAGGGGTCGAAGGTCTCGATCCCGGCGGGGGCCAGACGCCGTCGGTGATGGGGCTGTTCTCGCCCATCGGGTACATCGCGTGCTTGATGAAGTTCCAGAACAGCGACACGAACAGCATCGCCTCGGACATCACGAACAGGATGAAGCCGTATTGCAGGCCGATGCGGACCACCGGGGTGTGGTCGCCCTGCTCCGCCTCGCGGACCATGTCGGCCCACCATGCAAAGGCGATGTAGGTGGTCGCGACCAGGCCGATCGCGAACATCCAGGGGCCCGAGATCGGCGCGCCCATGACGGTCACCTCGCCGGACATCCAGGCCACCGCGCCGAACAGCATGACAAAGACCGCGATGGCGGTCAGGAACGGCCAGACCGAGGCCGGTAGGATGTGATAGTCGTGGTTCTTTGCATGCGCCATGTCGGATCCCCGTCGGCTCCCTCGTGTATTCGGCTTAATTGATGGTGTCGGCCGCGCCGGTGTCAAGCGCAGCGCTGCGCGGCTCGGTCCGATGGAAGGTATAGGACAGCGTGATGTCGCGGACATGTCCGGCATCGCGGTCGTCCACAAGTTCGGGGTCCACGTAGAAGCTGACCGGCATCTCGATCCGCTCTCCGGGCTGCAGCGTCTGCTCGGTGAAGCAGAAACACTCGACCTTGATGAAGTAATAGCCCGAAACCTCGGGGGCGACGTTGTAACTGGCCGTTCCGGTCAGCGGCACGTCGGACGTGTTCACGGCCTCGTAGAAGGCCAGACCGCTTTCGCCGATCTTCAGGTCCATGCGGGCCTGCATCGGGCGGAAGGTCCATTCCAGGTTGGAATCGGTGTTGGCGTCGAAACGGACGCGGACGACCTCGTCCAGGACCTGGTCGGACGTCGTTTCCGACACCTGCGTGGTGCCGCCGAAGCCGGTCACGCGGCAGAACCAGTCGTAAAAGGGCACGGCGGCCCAAGCCAGCGCGCCCATCGTGACGACGACGCCCAGCAGCATGGCAACGGTGCGGCCTTCGGGGCTGAGACGCTTCATTCGGTCACCTCCTGCACGGGGGTCCGGGCAACGGCCGGAGCCTGGGGTTCGATGGGCGTCAGCGAGACGCGGGGCTGGTGGTCATAGCCTTCGACCAAGCCACCCTCCTGCACCTTGACCACCGTCAGACCAAAGACCAGCGCGACAAAGCCCAGCAGCACGACGCCCAGCCCCACGTTGCGGGACCGGCGGCGGCCGTGAATCTCGTGTTCGGTTCTCAGGGCCATCTACCAGCCTCCCATCCAGCTTTGCACCAGCAGTGCCAGGAAATGCAGGAACAGATAATACAGCGACAGCTTGAAGACCCGCCGCTCGACAAGATAGCCATCCGCGATGGCGGCGTCCTCGTTCCGGCGCAGGACCTGCCAGCCGCCGCGGATGAAGGCCGCGTTCAGTACGACCGCAACCGCCATGTACAGCGGCCCGCCGACCGACGTCAGCCCCAGCCACAGCGCAAAGGGCGCCAGCACCAGCGTATAGGCAAAGATGTGGCGACGCGCGACGCGGCGACCGTGGGTCACGGTCAGCATCGGCACGCCCGCGTTGTGATAGTCTTCCTTCATGAACAGCGCCAGCGCCCAGAAATGGGGCGGCGTCCAGAAGAAGACCAGCGCGAACATCAGCAGCGATTCGATGCTGATTCCGCCGGTGGCGCAGGCCCATCCGATCATCGGAGGAAAGGCGCCCGCGGCGCCGCCGATGACGATGTTCTGGGGCGTCCAGCGTTTCAGCCAGACCGTATAGACGACGGCATAGAAGAAGATCGTGAATGCCAGGAACCCGGCCGCGAACCAGTTCGCCACCAGCCCCAGCATCATCACCGAGATGATCGACAGCACCAGCCCCAGGCCCAGGGCCGCGCTGTGCTCGACCCGGCCCGACGGGATCGGGCGGCTTTGGGTGCGGTTCATGATCGCGTCGATATCGCGGTCGTACCACATGTTCAGCGCGCCCGACGCGCCGCCGCCCAAGGCGATGAACAGCACCGAACAGAAGGCGATGAAGGGATGCACGTCGACCGGGGCCACGAACAGGCCGACAAAGGCCGTGAAGACGACCAGCGACATCACACGCGGCTTCAGCAGCGCGACATAGTCGCGGAACTCGCCCTCGGGGGCTGCTTCATATGCGTTGATATCGGTCATCGCGCCTGCAATCTTTGTTCCTTGGCCGTGCCGGCAGGATGCCGCCACGGGCCTGGGTCTGTCGGCCTTCAGTCGGCGCGGGCCAGGTCAACCTTTGCCGCAGCGTCCAGGCTGGCGGTCGGCGCGGGCTCGTCGCCCATCGTGCCGCCCTGTTCGGCGACCCAAGCCGCGTAAACCTCGGGGCTGACGGCCTTGACGACGATCGGCATGTAGGCGTGGTTGATGCCGCACAGCTCGCTGCACTGGCCGAAATAGGTGCCTTCCTGTTCGACGTTGAACCAGGCCTGGGCGATGCGGCCCGGAACGGCGTCCTGCTTCACGGCGAATGCGGGATGGTCCAGGAATGGATCACGTCGCTGGCGGTCACCTGCAGCAGCACGGTCTGGCCGACGGGCACGACCACGGCGGTATCGGTCGCCAGCAGGTATTCGTCGGGGGCATAGCCGTTCTCGGCCAGTTCCTCCTCGGGCAGCATCAGCGAATCGAAGGCGATGCCGTTTTCGGGATACTCATAGCCCCAGTACCACTGGTAGCCCGTGGCCTTGATCACGACATCGGGATTCTCGGGCATCTCCTGGCTGCGGAACAGGATCGGCAGCGAGAAGGCACCGATGGCGACCAGGATCAGCACCGGGACCAGGGTCCAGCCGATCTCCAGCGGGGTGTTGTGCGTGTATTTCGCGGGCACCGGGTTCGCCTTGGCGTTGAACCGGAAGATCACGTACAGCAGCAGCAGACAGACGAAAACGGTCACGGCCGTGATGATGATCAGCACGAAATAATCCAGCCATTGCTGATCGCGGGCCAGTTCCGTGGCGGCCGGCTGAAAGCCCATGCCTCCCGCGACCGGCTTGCCGATCGTGGGCAGATCGCCCAGCACGCCCTGTGCCATCGCCGTCCCGGCGAGCATGCTCGCCGTCGCGAACCCAGTCGCTGCCGCGAATGCACGGCCCATCATCGCTTTTGCCATCATTCCATCCCGTTGCAGTGGCCCGGTCCCAATGACCGCAGGGGCTGCCGGGAGGCTGCCCCTTTTCCTTTCACAGTGACCGTTCTATGACCATATCTCGCCCTCACGGGCAAGACATACCTACAGCATTTCCCCGTCCAAAGGAAACGCGACCCCCTGCCGCGCCTGTCCGCAGACCCGTCCCCGCCCGCCAACCGCCAGGAGATCCGCCATGACCCGCCCGTCCTTCGACCCGTTCTCGACCGACCTGGACCGGGACGGCGCGCTGCAGATCCTGCGCGACGCGGTGGCCGGCGCCGATGACGGAGAGCTGTTCCTGGAACGCAGCCAACAGGAATCGCTGGTCTTCGACGACGGGCGCCTGCGCAATTCAAGCTTCATGGCCGGGCGTGGTTTCGGCCTGCGCGCGGTTCTGGGAGAGGTCACGGGCTATGCCCATTCGACCGACATCTCCACGGCATCCCTGCGCCGCGCGGCCGAGACCGCGCGTCTGGCAGTCGGTCGCGGCGGCGGCACGGCGGCGATGCAGCCCGCGATGCAGCCGGTGAACCTCTACCCCGCGATCGACCCGGCCGAGGGAATCTCCACCGCCCGCCGCATCGCGCTGCTGCGAGAGATCGACGCCTTCGCCCGCGCGCTGGACCCGCGGGTGGTGCAGGTGACCATCTCGATGGGCAGCAGCCTGCAGGAGATCGCCATCCTGCGCCCCGAAGGCGGGCTTGCCACCGACATCCGGCCCATGACGCGCCTGAACGTCGCCGTGATCGTCGAGAACAACGACCGCCGCGAAAGCGGCAGCGCGGGCGGCGGCGGACGGCACGCGCTGGAACAGCTGATGGCCCCCGACCACTGGCAGGGCTTGGTCCACGAGGCGCTGCGCATCGCGCTGGTCAACCTGCGGTCGGTGCCTGCCCCCGCGGGCGTCATGGACGTGGTGCTGGGGCCGGGTTGGCCCGGCATCCTGCTGCACGAGGCCGTGGGCCACGGGCTGGAGGGCGATTTCAACCGCAAGAAGGCGTCCGCCTTTGCCGGCCTGATGGGCCAGCGCGTCGCGGCCCCCGGCGTCACCGTGGTTGACGACGGCACCATCGAGGGCCGCCGCGGCAGCATCAACATCGACGACGAGGGCACGCCCCCTGCCCGCAACGTGCTGATCGAGGACGGCATTCTGACCGGCTACATGCAGGACCGCCAGAACGCGCGGCTGATGGGCGTGGCCCCCACCGGCAACGGGCGGCGCGAAAGTTTCGCCAACGTGCCGATGCCGCGGATGACCAACACCTTCATGCCGGGGGGCGACGCGGACCCCGCGGCGATCCTGGCCGACCTGCGCGACGGCATCTATGCGGTGGGCTTTGGCGGCGGCCAGGTCGACATCACCAACGGCAAGTTCGTGTTCAGCTGCACCGAGGCCTATCGCGTGAAGAACGGCGTCGTGGGCGACCCGATTCGCGGCGCGACGCTGATCGGCGACGGCGCGACCGCCCTGCAGCAGATCCGCGCCATCGGAAACGACATGGCGCTGGACCCCGGCATCGGCAATTGCGGCAAGCAGGGACAGTGGGTTCCGGTGGGCGTGGGCCAGCCCACGCTGATGATCGGCGGTCTGACGGTCGGCGGCTCGGCCGCCTGAGGGCGCGCGCTAACGGATTGTTAACCACCGCGGGGCTATCCTGGGGCTGTCCTTCCAAAGGTGCCCCATGACGATCGGACTTGCCCCTGCCCGTTTCGGCCTGCCCGCGTCGTCGGTCGATGACGACCTGTCCGTGCTGCGGCTGATCCGGTCGCGGCGGGTCGGTCCCACGACCTTTCACCGCCTGATCGCCGAACATGGCAGCGCCCGTGCCGCGCTGGAGGCGCTGCCCCGCATCGCGGCCCAGTCCGGCATCGCCGACTATGCCGTCTGCCCCGAAGGCGTCGCCGCAGCCGAACTGGCCGCCGGACGACGCGCGGGTGCGCGGCTGGTCCGCCATGACAGCCCCGATTATCCCGACAGCCTGCGCCAGATCGACGGCGCGCCCGCGATCCTGTGGGTGCGGGGCGACCCGGCTTGGCTGTCGCGCGACGTGATGGCGGTGATCGGGGCGCGCAACGCATCATCCCTGGGGCTGCGCATGGCGCGCGGCATGGCGATGGGTCTGGGAGAGGCCGGGTTCACCGTCGTCGCCGGGTTGGCGCGCGGGGTCGATACCGCGGCCCATGCCGCGGCCCTGCCCACCGGGACCATCGCGGTGATGGCCGGGGGCGTCGATGTGATCTATCCGGCGGAAAACGCCGAACTGGCGGCGCGGATCGCGGAATGCGGCGTGTTGGTGTCCGAACAGCCGCCGGGCACGGAACCCGCGGCGCGGCATTTCCCGACCCGCAACCGCATCGTCTCGGGCCTGTCCCAAGGCGTCGTGGTGATCGAGGCCGCGCAGCGTCCGGCACCCTGATCACCGCCCGCAATGCGCTGGACCAGGGGCGCGAGGTCATGGCGGTGCCCGGCCACCCGATGGACGCACGCGCCGCAGGCTGCAACGCGCTGATCCGCGACGGGGCGACGCTGGTGCGCAGTGCCGCCGACGTGGCCGATGCGCTGGCGCAGACGCGCCCCTGCCCGCCCCGTCGCCATCGCCACGCCCGAACCCCTGCCACCGCCGCGCGATCAGGGCGGCCCGATCCAGCTGGAAAGCCGCATCCTGCAGCGCCTGTCCCCCTCTCCGACCGAGGAGAACGACCTGATCCGCGATCTGGGCGTGCCCGCCGCGACCGCCAGCGCGGTGATCCTGTCGCTGGAGCTGCAGGGGCGCGTCACCCGGCTGGCGGGGGGTCGTCTGGCGCTGTCGTGACGCCCGTCTTGCGGTCTTGTGCTGTCACCCCCCGTTGACACTGCCCCGCCCGGCACCCATCTTGCCGCCCCATTGCAGTTGTCCGAGGTCATCATGCCCGTCGTCGTCGTCGAATCCCCGGCCAAGGCCAAGACCATCGAGAAATACCTGGGTTCCGACTATCGGGTTCTGGCCAGTTTCGGCCATGTCCGCGACCTGCCCCCCAAGGATGGCAGCGTCGATACCGACAACGATTTCGACATGAAGTGGGAGGTGGCGGCCGACAGCCGCAAGCACCTCAAGGCGATCAAGGACGCGCTGAAGGACGACCAGACCCTGATTCTGGCCACCGACCCCGACCGCGAGGGCGAGGCGATCAGCTGGCACCTGCTGGAGGCGCTGGCCCCTGCCCTGAAGAAGGGCGCCGAGGTCAGCCGCGTGACCTTCAACGCCATCACCAAGACCGCCGTGACCGAGGCGATGGCCCGCCCGCGCCAGATCGACCAGCCGCTGGTCGACGCCTATCTGGCGCGCCGCGCGCTGGACTATCTGGTGGGCTTCAAGCTGTCGCCGGTCCTGTGGCGCAAGCTGCCGGGTGCCAAATCGGCGGGCCGGGTGCAGTCGGTCTGCCTGCGCCTGATCGTCGACCGCGAGATGGAGATCGAGGCCTTCAAGGCACGCGAATACTGGTCCGTCCATGCGCGCTTGGCCACGCCGGGCGGCGACGAATACGATGCCGCGCTGGTATCGCTGGCCGGCAAGAAGCTGGACCGCTTCGACCTGGCCGCCGCCGATCAGGCCGCCATGGCGCTGAGCGCGGTGGCCAGCCGCGATCTGAAGGTGACGTCGGTCGCGGCCAAGCCTGCCAGCCGCAACCCCTGGCCGCCCTTCATGACCTCGACCCTGCAGCAGGAGGCCAGCCGCAAGATGGGCATGGGGGCCAAGGCCTGCATGTCGGCGGCGCAGCGTCTGTATGAGGCCGGGCTGATCACCTATATGCGGACCGACGGCATCGACATGGCCCCCGAGGCCGTGATGGCCGCCCGCGACGCGATCAAGGCCAAGTTCGGCGAGAAGTACCTGCCGAAATCGCCGCGCATGTACAAGAACAAGGCCAAGAACGCCCAAGAGGCGCACGAATGCATCCGGCCGACCGACATGATGCTGTCGCCCGACAAGCTGAAGCTGACCGCCGACGACCAGCGCAAGCTGTACGACCTGATCTGGAAACGCACGATCGCCAGCCAGATGGAAGCCGCCCGGATGGAGCGCACCACGGTCGAGATCGCCAGCCCCGACGACCAGGTCGGCCTGCGCGCCACCGGCCAGGTGATGCTGTTCGACGGCTTCCTGCGTGTCTATGACCAGGGCCGCGACGACGATGACGGCGAGGACAGCGCCCGCCTGCCCGCGATCACGCAGGGCGAGGCCGCGCGCCTAGTCGCCAACGCCTTTGACGACGAACTGGCCAAGGCCCGCGAAAAAGGCGGCGACGCGATCGCGGCCCCCGCGGGCCTGAAGGGCGGGCCGGGCCTGCTGGTCAGCGATGCGGCCCAGGCCGCCGCGCGCCAGCATTTCACCCAGCCCCCGCCGCGCTATACCGAGGCCACGCTGGTCAAGCGGATGGAAGAGCTGGGCATCGGCCGCCCGTCGACCTATGCCAGCATCGTCACCACGATCCAGGACCGCGAATATGTCCGCAAGGACAAGAACCGCCTGATCGCGGAGGACAAGGGCCGGTTGGTCACGATCTTCCTGCTGAAGTATTTCCCGCGCTATGTCAGCTATGACTTCACCGCCGACCTGGAGAACGAGCTGGACGAGATCAGCGCCGGCGACCGCCTGTGGCGCGAGGTGCTGTCGCGGTTCTGGAAGGACTTCTCCAAGGCGCTGGAGGGTACGTCCGAGCTGCGCATCACCGAGGTGCTGGAGGCGATCGACGACGCGCTGGCCCCGCACCTGTATCCGCCCCGCGCGGATGGCGGCGATCCGCGCGTCTGCCCGGTCTGCGGCCAAGGGCGCCTGAACCTCAAGACGGCGCGGTCGGGCGGCGCCTTCATCGGCTGCACCAACTATCCCGAATGCCGGTACACCCGCCCCCTGTCCGCCCCGGACGGAGAGGCGCCGATCGGCGACCGCGTGCTGGGCGAAGATGCGGGCGACCAGATCAGCCTGAAGACCGGGCGCTTTGGCCCCTATGTCCAGCGCGGCGAGGCGACCGAGGAGGCCCCCAAGCCGCCCCGCGCCTCCATCCCCAAGGGGTGGGAGGTCGCGACGCTGGATCTGGACCAGGCCGTGCAGCTGCTGGCCCTGCCCCGTCCTGTCGGCCCCCATCCCGAGGACGGCGTGCTGATCGAGGCCGGGATCGGCCGTTTCGGCCCCTATGTGAAGCATGGGTCGAAATACGCCAACATCGCCGATGTCGACGAAGTCTTCACCATCGGCATGAACCGCGCAGTCGAGGTTCTGGCGGCCAAGCAGACCCGCGGTCGCGGCGCCGCCGCGGCCCCCCTGCGCGAGATGGGCGATCATCCCGACGGCGGCCCGATCCAGATCTTGGGCGGCAAGTACGGCCCCTATGTCAAATGGGCCAAGGTCAACGCGACCCTGCCCCGCGACGTCACCCCCGAGGATCTGACCGTCGAACAGGCGCTGGAGCTGATCGCGGCCAAGGCCGCCAAGTCGCCCGCCAAGGCCAAGAAACCGGCCGCCAAGAAGGCCGCGCCCAAGGTGGCCGCCAAGAAGCCAGCGGCCAAGAAACCGGCGGCAAAGAAGCCCGCCGCCAAGAAGCCTGCCGCGAAAAAGGCCGCGGCCAAGCCCGAGGCGGAGTAGGACCGGGTGGCGGCGCTAACACGCCGCCCCTGCGATTGACACTCGCGCCAGCGCACGCAACAACTTGGGCCGACAAACGGGATCAAGGACGGGAGGACCGATGAAAAAGGTCTATGCCACTGCTGGCGAGGCTCTTGACGGGGCTTTTGCATGACCGGGATGTTCATTGCAGCGGGGGGGTTCCGGCCTGTGCGGCATCCCCGAGCTGCCT
>NZ_BBPH01000160.1 GCF_000787695.1 Paracoccus sp. PAMC 22219
ATGATGAACAAAGACTGGCCAAGTTTTGGTCGCAGGCTCATGGTCCCTCCGGTGTATCCCCGCAGGCTAGTCTGGCAGCAGATGCGTCTCTTTGAAACCCGATGAGCCTATGTTTTAAAATGGAAGCAACGCCGCCGAAAGCTGGATCGGCTTTGGCGGCCAAGAAAGGCCGCTTTGCAGGCGGTCTTTAAGACTGAGCTGCTGCCGGTTTCGTGGACAGCAAGTTAAGCTAGCATAGCGCGGGCCTCGAATTCCATGGGGCTGATGTAGCCCAGCTTCGAGTGCCGCCTGCGCGGGTTGTAGAAGCGTTCAATGTAGTCGAAGACGTCGGCGCGGGCCTCATCGCGGGTGCGATAGACCTTGCGGTTGGTCCTCTCGATTTTCAGCGAAGAAAAGAAGCTCTCCATGGCCGAATTGTCCCAGACATTCCCGGCCCTGCTCATGGAACAGGTGATGCCGTTGTCGGCCAGCAGGCGCTGGAACTGCTCGCTTGTGTATTGGGAGCCCTGGTCCGAGTGATGCAGCAGCGCGTCCGCCTTGCCGCGGCGCCAGACGGCCATCATCAGGGCATCCATGACCAGCGTGGCATCCCTCTCGGCCTTCATCGACCAGCCGACCACGCGGCGGGAGAACAGGTCCAGGACAACAGCGACATAGAGCCAGCCCTGGGCGGTCCAGATGTAGGTGAAATCGGCCAGCCACTTCTGGTTCGGACGATCCGCTTCGAAATCCCGATCAAGGATGTTGTCGGCGATCACCGAGCGCTCGCCGTCGTCCTGGGGCTTTCCGCGTCGTTTTGGGCGTGCTTTCAATGCGTTCTGGCGCATCAGCCGCTCGATCCGATGAATGCCGCAGATCAGACCCTCTTCAAGGACGTCATGCCAGACACGCGGGCGCCATAGGTCCGGTCACTGGCCTTGAAACTCGTATCGATGGCCGTGACGAGCTTCGCATCAAGGATCGCTCGGTCGCTGAGAGGGCGGTTCAGCCATGCATGGAAGCCCGAACGCGAAACCTCCAGAACCTCGCACAGCCACCTGACCGGCCAGATGTGCCGGTGCTTCGTGATGAAGGCGAACCTCAAGTCGCTTCCCTCGCGAAGAATGCCGCGGCTTTTTTTAGGATGTCACGCTCCGCCTTGAGCTTGGCGACCTCTTTCTTCAAGGCTGCGATCTCTGCCAGCTCGGCACGCTGCTGGCCATTGCCGGGAAACGCCGTGACAGGGGCCGCTGCGGCCTCCCGCATCCAACGTCGCAGCACGCTCTCAGCCAGATCCAGATCCCGGGCTGCCTGCGCCACCGCAACGCCCCGCTCCGTCACCAGCTTCACAGCCTCAAACTTGAACTCCTTCGTGAACTTCCGTCTCACCATGTCCGATCTCCGTTTCCTTGGTCACGATCTTATCTTCGTGTCCACGAAACCGGCAGCAGCTCAAACAGGCGGACTAAACTCCAGTCGCTCTCGTGCAATCCTCGGCATAGTACAGAGCAGACCGAAAACAGCCGTGATCCCATCTACATATCTGTCTGCCTGCTCGGGTGACCACTCCGCCGCGCCGTGTAGCCAGATCTCTTCCATGTCGCCTTCAGCTTGGGGCGTAAGCCTGAGGCTGTAGCGTTCCTCAGCTAGCATGCTTGCGGCGCATCTTCGCCTTGAAGGCTGTGGCATCGAACGGCCGGGGGTCACCGCTTTGCAGACCCTCGGTGATGGCAGCTTGCAGCTGCCCAATCGCCTGGATGCGTTCCTGGTCACGCCGGATCAGATGTCGAATGTAGTCACTGGCATTGCTGAAGCTCCCCCCGCGGGCACGTTCTTCGACCCAGACCTTCATGGGATCGGGAATTGAGACGTTCATCGTGGCCATGAGAACCTCCGTTGGAATACGCTGCAATTATGACAATCCTTGCCATAACAATCCAGCCCTGATGGCGGTCCTTAGGATCTTTCTGACGAGTTGAACGCACCTCAAGCTCGAGATAGACGTCGCAGATGCCAGTATCCTTCGTGGATTAGGTAAGTTTGTAGGCGGTGCGGTCTGCAGTTCTGACAAAAGGGTAGCCATTAACGTCCATCCTAGCACAGACCGTAGCGGAGGACCAAAGGCGCAAGCCGCCATTCGGCTTGTCTGATCATACACTTGCGGTTTAATCTGCGTGCGTAAACGGCGGTTCTATCAGCTTATTTTTCAGGGCGTTCGGCAAGTTCGTCGCCGCCTAACAGGACATTAGATTGATGACAGCCGCGACCGCGTTTCCTACCATCTTGCCCGCCCACCGCCTGCCCGCTGTCCTGGGCGCGCATGCCTTGCTCCGCACGTCGCGCATAGGGCATCCCGGATGTGGCGCAGCTGCAGGTGCGAAGTCCGGGGACATGCAATGTCGCGTCTGACGGATCTGATCGCCCGGACAAAGGCTAAGGACAGCGCTCTGGGAGAAGAACTCGAGCGGGAGTTCAAGGCGCTGGCGTCTCGGCGGGCCTTCGGTCTGAACTTCGAACGGCACCGCCCCGAAAGCGTGGAACTGCCCGGCCGCCCAGTTCGGCGGGGCGACAAGGTGCGTATCCTGCCGCCGCGAAGCTCTGTCCAGCGCGCAGACCAGCGACTGTGGCGCGTCAAGCGAATTGACGGCAAGGGCAAGGTGCGGATGGCGCTGGTCGAACTGATCGACGCCGAGGCGCCAGAGACGGTGGATGTCGCGGTCGCCGATCTGGTCGTGGTGGCCGAGTTCCGGGATTACATCTACCCCGGCCTGGTCAGCACCGGGCGGGTGGAGCGCGGCGGCGACAAGCCGTTCCACACCGTGATCAACGGCGAGAACTTCCATGTGCTGGAGGCGCTGACCTACACCCATCGCGGAAAGATCGACGCCATCTACATCGATCCGCCTTACAATACCGGGGCAAGCGATTGGAAATACAATAATAACTACGTTGAAAAGGATGATCTCTACCGACACAGCAAATGGCTGGCGATGATGGAGCGCCGGCTTTCGGTGGCGAAGGTATTGCTGAATCCAGACAACTCGGTGTTGATCGCCACCATCGACGAAAAAGAGTACCTCAGGCTCGGCTTGCTTCTGGAGCAGGTGTTCCCAGAAGCGAGGATCAGGATGATTTCTACACAGATCAATCCTAAGGGTGTCGGCGTTAGCGAAGGCTTCAAACGCGTCGATGAGTATATTTTCATCGCACGTTTTGGCTCGCAAGATGTAACCCCGAGCTCTTCTCCACTCCTTGGATCTCGGCCGATAGACAGCGCCGAGAAGAACGAAGAAGGAGAGGAAGATGAAGGCACGCAAAAGATCGGCCTAGATTGGCAAACGGCTCGAAGGCGCGATCTCCAATCGGTTAGAAGGACCCGCCCCGGGCAATTCTATCCGATCTATGTGAATGAAACGAGCGGCCAAATTGAAGAGGTTGGGAAGCCAATCCCGCACGAACAAGATCGGCTCGATGTCGAAACTCGCCTTGGCTGCGTGGCTGTCTTTCCTGTCCGCGATGATGGCACCGAAATGAATTGGGGCGTGACCGGCCCGACCTTTATTGCCCGGTGGAAGAAGGGATTCGCTCGCGCAGGAAAGGCGCAACCCGGCAAACCACAGCCATACATCATCCAGTACTTGAAGAGTGGACCAATCGCTGACATCGAAGAAGGGAGGGCTGTTGTCGAAGGGTATAACCCCGATGGCTCGGTGATTGCCTACTATGAGCAGCTTGGCGCCAAAGCGCCGCCAACTCAGTGGAATCTTCGCTCTCATAACGCTGAACATTACGGGACGAAGACTGTTCGCGCACTATTGTCTGGGCGGAAGTTTCCCTTCCCAAAGAGCCTCTATGCCGTCGAGGATGTATTGCGCTTGTTTGTTCTAGCTAAACCGCAGGCAACAATTCTCGACTTCTTCTCCGGCTCTGGCACAACAGCCCATGCGGTCATGCGGTTAAACCGTCAGGACGGCGGGAGACGGCAATGCATCTCAGTCACAAACAATGAGGTTGCGGCCGATGAACAGGCAGAGCTTCGCGCTGCCGGCCTACGCGCCGGCGACCCCGAATGGGAAAAGCTGGGCATATGCGACTACATCACTAAGCCTCGCATCGCCGCTGCCATCACCGGCAAGACGCCGGAGGGAGCTGATATCAAGGGCGACTACAAGTTCACTGACAAATTCCCGATGGCCGAGGGGTTCAAAGAGAACGCCGAGTTCTTCACGCTGACGTACGAAGCGCCGGTCGCCGTCAGCCACAACCTCGCCTTCCAGCGCATTGCCCTGCTGTTGTGGATGCGCGCCGGATCGGAAGGGCGCCGCATCGACGATCTTCCCGCCGCCGGATGGGACGTGGCCGACACCTACGGTCTGCTCATGGACCTGGATCGCGCCGCCGCGTTTTGCGACGCGGCCGCCGCCCAACCGACCCTGCGCATCGCCTACGTTGTGACTGATGACGACCGCCGGTTCCAGGCGGTGGCGCGTGCGCTGCCCGACAGCGTCGAGCCGGTGCGACTCTACGAGTCCTACCTCTCCAATTTCCGCTTTTCGATGGGCCGCTGAGCCATGAAGTTCACACTCAAGGATTATCAGGAAGAAGCCGTTCGGGAGGTCCTGGTGAACCTCAAGAAGGCGTCGCGTCGCTGGCGCGAAGACGGCGACAAGCATGCCTTCTCGCTGACGGCCACCACGGGCGCGGGCAAGACCGTCATGGCGGCGGCCGTGTTCGAGGCGCTGTTCCACGGCGACGACAACTACGACATCGAGCCTGACCCGGGTGCCGTGGTGATCTGGTTCAGCGACGATCCGTCCCTGAACCAGCAGTCACGTTACCGCCTGCTCGAGGCATCGGACAGACTGTCGATCTCGGACCTTGTGGTGGTGCAAAGCACGTTCCAGCGCGAGTTGCTGGAACCCGGGAAGGTGTATTTCCTGAATACCCAGAAGCTGAGCAAGTCGAGCCTCCTGGTGCGCGGACACGATCCCGATGACGAGGGGATCGAGAAAGACGGCCAGATCCGGCTGATGCCTGACAGTCGCTCCTTCACCATCTGGGACACAATCCAGAACACCATCGATGACCCCGCGTTGACGCTTTACCTCGTGCTCGACGAGGCGCATCGCGGGATGCGCGCCGCGACAGGCGCGGGCGAGAAGACCACCATCGTCAAGCGGTTGATCAATGGCTCGGGACCGGTTCCCGGCATCCCGGTCGTCTGGGGCATCTCGGCCACGGTCGAGCGGTTCAACGCCGCCATGACCGACATGACGGGCCGCGCTACCCTGCCGAACGTGGTAGTAGATTCCGCCAAGGTCCAGGCGTCAGGTCTGCTGAAGGATACGATCATCCTGGACGTGCCGAAGGAGGCGGGGCAATTCGATACCGTGCTGGTGCGCCGCGGCACCGACAAACTGAAGGAGATTTCCTCCGCCTGGGAGGCCTATGGCCAGCAGCAGGACGATGCCGGAACAGTGCTGCCCCTTATGGTTCTGCAGGTCCCGAACGCGCCCGATCACAACGACATCGGCCGGGCTCTCGACACCATCTTCACGCAGTGGCCGGACTTGCTCGAGGATGCGGTGGCGCATGTGTTCGGGGAGCACTCCACCCAGACCTTCGGCCGCCACACCGTGCCCTACATCTTGCCAGAACGTGTTCAGGAATCGACGTGGGTCCGGATCCTGATCGCGAAGGACGCCATCAGCACGGGTTGGGATTGTCCGCGTGCCGAAGTCATGGTGTCGTTCCGGCCCGCTCGGGACAAGACGCACATCACGCAGCTACTGGGGCGCATGGTGCGCACGCCGCTGGCGCGGCGGATCCCGGGCAATGAGCGACTGAACTCGGTCGATTGCCTGCTACCGTTCTTCGACGAAGCCTCGGTCAAGGACGTTGCCAAGGCGCTGATGTCCGGTGGGGACGGCGGCGATGACCTGCCGGGTCGCCGCGTGCTGATCAACCCCGTTGAGCTGAAGCCCAATCCTGCGATCCCGGAGGCCGTTTGGGACAAGCTGCTCTCGCTGCCATCCCAATCCCTGCCGAAGCGGCATGCCCGTCCCGTCAAGAGACTGACGTCGCTGGCGCATGAGCTGGCCGTGGATGGATTGCTCGAGAGCGCTGGTAAGGCTGCCCACGCGGAAATGCACAAGGTGCTCGATGGCGCCAGAGCGCGCTACAAGGCGGAAATCGAGACAGCCCGCAAATCGGTTCTGACAGTCGAAGGCAAGAGCCTGAAGGCCGACCTGAAAGGCGGGGGCATGTCGTTTGACGACTTCCTCGAGGAAGCGGACTACGCCGTGATCGAGGACGCATATCGCAGGGCGGGCCGTGCGGTCACTCCAGATCTCGCAACGACGTACAGCGACTACTTGGCGCAGAGCGAAGGCGATGCGGACGACATGGAAGCTGCTCTTATAGAGGCGCACGTCACAGTTAGCGCTCTGGGGTTGGTTCCAGGCATCCGAGAGATGCTCGAGGCTGAGGCCGAGAAGCTGGCCAACCAGTGGCTCACTCGATTCAGGATCGATATCAAAAACCTCTCCGACGAGCGTCAGGACGTGTATCGGCAGATCCGGGAGATGAGTGCCAATCCCATGGATGTGGATCTGGCGCGTCCTATGTCATGGCTGCAGCGACGACGATCCGAGAAACGAACGGGTCAGAGACCCCACTGCCGTCATTCGAGAAGCACATGCTGTGTGACGAGCACGGGATGTTCCCCGAGGACTTTAATTCTTGGGAAGGCGAGGTTGTGAAATCCGAACTCGTACGGCCGAGAGCTGTCGCTTGGTATCGGAACCCTTCGCGAGCCAGTCAGGACTCGCTTGGTATTATCTACGAGGATGGAGGAGAACCGAAAATCGTCCGGCCAGACTTCGTTTTTTTCGCTCAGCAGGACGATGGGACCGTTGTCGCCGATATTGTCGATCCGCACGGCATTCAGTTCGGCGACGCGATGCCGAAGCTCAAGGGGTTGGCGCAGTACGCAGAACGCTTCGGTGATCAGTATCGTCGGATCGAGGCTGTTGCGAAGATCGATGACACGTTCCGTGTTTTAGACCTCAAGGAAGCTACGACGCGCACGTCGATTTCTACGGCAACAACCATAAAGGCACTTTATGAGGGCAAAAATGCCTCAGATTATTTGCCGTAAACACTGCCGAAGCTTAGCGCCAACGCTTGGCGCAAAGCTTACTTTGATAGGCTTTGTCGGCGCGAGCCATCTACTGCCCGGAATCAGCCTCCGGGAAACCCAGAGCGGTTCAAGCATTGGCGGATATCAGCAGTGTGCAAACTGAAGAATCTGAGTACGACAAGCATTGACAAATATCTGCTTCCAGACGGACTTGAGGTCTTGCGTCGTGAACTCAGCCTTGTGGACGTCATGGGACTGATCGAGCGGACCGCACGATGGGTCGATCCGAAAGCATTTGAGTATCTTCCTGTCTGGTACCCCGAACATGCGCGGCGCGGTCTGTTCTACAAGGGAAACTGGTCAGAACCGCAGATGAACACCAATCGGCAAACCCGTCTGAGCGTCCACAAGTCTGAAGGAAACATCCATGCGAATAAGGCACTAACGCTTGCACTGGGTCTTCGGTCTGATGAGCGGCCCAACTGGTCGTGCTGCCATATCTGGGGAGTGGACGACGCGCTCTACCAAGTGAGCAATTCCGTGGTGCAGGATCGGCGCTTTTTCTCCTGCGTTGCCAACATGGTTCTTCTCCCCACGCCGCTGAAGGCATTCACTGACGTGATGGCAGAGGTGAAAGAAATGCTCCGAGTTTGCGCGCTGCATCTCTACGGCTGGTCGTGTGGTCATGAGGAAGTATCGCACGTTTCCAAAGAGATAGTGAACTGGGCAGGTTGGGACGCCTATCCCGAAAGCTGGCCCAAACCTGGACGGGTTTCGCTGCCAATTGGGACCGTTCCGTTTTCCGAACGGATCAAGGATGCTGCCGACCGCAGGATGGCAACAATTCGTAAGGATTTGGCATCTGCAGGCCCTTACTACCCCCGTGAGGAGGTAACGAAGGTTCTTGCCTACTGGAATATTACGATCTGACCGCACTAAGCTGCTGTCTCTGGCCTTTAAAATTCATAGAGGATTCCTGCAAGCAGGCCTGCTAAATCTCATTAAGCCTTTCGGGGACAGAATGGGCCTCAAGGGCCTGAATGATAGCTTGCGCTACACCATTTCTGATCGCACGGCTTTCTTGTGCCTGTTCTAGGCCTAAGGAAACCAAGATGGCCCATACATAATCTGCTGCATCAAATGCCACAGCCGCAGCGATCGGCATGTTGTGAAACTCACCGACTCCATTCTGGATCTCAGCGATTAGCCGATCGGTGGCCGGTCCATGACGACGCAGCTTGTCGATCAGGTAAATGGGTATGGTCATCACGGAACTCGCATAAAAAGATTGTTTCTTACCTATGCCGCCATTGGTCTTTCCGTTCAATGATCGCTG
Organism: Paracoccus sp. PAMC 22219; assembly: GCF_000787695.1. GTDB lineage: Bacteria > Pseudomonadota > Alphaproteobacteria > Rhodobacterales > Rhodobacteraceae > Paracoccus. Next base: position 8,457 of record NZ_BBPH01000160.1, read on the forward strand.
AATGGACAGCGCCGAGTGCGTCGCCCCCCCGCCTGTCATAGTAAAGGCTGTCTCAGATAGGCAGCTCTATGATCATCTCAGCAATCTAGGGCTTTGGGGGCGAAATTACTTGTACTCTGATCGGCTACGCTCAGTTCACGACCGACAAACAGGACCTCGCTGTGTAGTGCGCAGTGCTCGAGACCCTGGGCGTCAGCGCGAGCTCGACGAGAGCGCTCGAAAAGCTTAGCCCCGTCAAAAAGTAGCTGCTCGATGGATCAATGACCTCCCCTGCCCCATGTTCAAAAACGATCGTTTT
>NZ_BBPH01000159.1 GCF_000787695.1 Paracoccus sp. PAMC 22219
GAATTGCCGTTCCGCCCCGCCTTTGCCGTGATGTCCGAGGCCCGATGCCATGCCCAACCGGCTGGGCCCGCAGGTCCCCGACCTGATCGCCCGGCTGGAGGGGAGTGGGCGGCAGCAGCACCCAGCCCCGTGACCCCCGGCCTGGCCGAAGCCGCCGCCGCCAAGGCCGCCGCCGATCCGGACGCCGCAGCCGAACCCGAAACGGCCCCCGCCGAATAACATCCCGCCGCCCCCGGCGTGATTTGCACATCTTGCAGCTTTCGTCTCCTTGGCCCAGCGTGGCGCCGGGGAACGGAGGAACGAATTCATGCTCAAGGCCGGATTGGTCAGCCTGGTGCTGGCCTATATGCTGTCGCAATTCTATCGCGCCTTTCTGGCCGTGCTGGCCCCGGTGCTGCAGGACCAGGTGGGCGCCGGACCGGGCGATCTGGCCCTGTCCTCGGGGCTGTGGTTCATCGCCTTCGCGCTGATGCAACTGCCGGTCGGCGCGGCGCTGGACCGGTTCGGGCCGCGCCGCACGGTCGCCTGGCTGATGGCCGTGGGCGGCGCGGGGGGGCGCGGTGATCTTCGCGATGGCCGACGCGCCCTGGCACCTGCATCTGGCGATGACCGCGCTGGGCATCGGCTGTTCGCCGGCGCTGATGGGGCCGTATTACATCTTCGCGCGCGAATACCCGCCCGCCTCCTTCGGGATGCTGGCCGGGGTGCTGGTGGGGTTCGGATCGCTGGGCAACATCCTAGGCGCATCGCCGTTGGTCTGGGTCATCGAGGCCGCGGGCTGGCGCCAGACGCTCTGGGGGCTGGCCGTCGTGACGCTGATGGTGGCGGCGCTGGTGCTGGCAGCGGTGCGCGACCCGGCACAGCTGGGCGCGGGGCATCCGCAGGGGTCGATCGGCCAGATCCTGCGCCTGCGCGCGCTGTGGTTCATCGTGCCGCTGTTCGGGGTGAACTATGCCGTGACGGCGGCGATCCGCGGCCTGTGGGCCGCCCCCTGGCTGGAACAGGTGCACGGCGCCGACGCCACACAGATCGGCCGGGTGACGCTGGCGATGGGTCTGGCCATGGTCGCGGGCAGCTTTGCCGTCGGCCCCGCCGCCCGCCTGGCCGGCAGCGCGCGGCGCGCCACGATGCTGTTCTCGGCGGTGATGATCGTCACGCTGGCGGTGATGTGGCAGGCGCCCGCCCTGCCCCTGGCGACGGTGACGGCGCTGCTGGTGGTGCTGGGCTTCTTCGGGTCGGCCTATCCGCTGCTGATGGCGCATGGGCGGTCGTTTCTGCCCCCACATCTTGTGGGTCGAGGGATGACCTTCCTCAACATGATCTCCATCGGCGGGGTCGGAGTGATGCAATTCGCCTCGCGCCCGGTCTATGCGGCGGCGCAGGGTGCCTATCCCCCCGCGCAGGCCTTCGCTATGCTGTGGCTGTTCTTCCTGATCCCGCTGGTGATCGGGTTCCTGCTGTATTTCCTGACGCCCGAGGCCGCCGCCCATGACTGACCCGCTGATCGTCGCACCCAACCTGAAACGCCGCCTGTCGGGCGTCACGGCGACGGTGGTGCGGCTGATCCCGGTGCAGGCGCGGATGATCGACATCCGCGCGACCGGCCCCGGCCTGCCCGCGGACGTGCCCCACATCCCGCTGTGGCGCGCGGCCACCCTGCCCCGCGACCGCTGGCGGGTCTGGCACGCGCGCCGCAACACCGAAATGGCGCTGGGCCTGATCCTGCGCCGCCTGCTGCGCCGCAAATACCGGCTGCTGTTCACCTCCGCCGCCCAGCGCAAGCATACAGGCTTCACCCGCTGGCTGATCCGGCAACAGGACGCGCTGATCGCGACCTCGCCCCAGGCGGCCAGCTATCTGGAGCGTCCCGCGACCGTCATCCTGCATGGCGTGGATACCGACGTGTTCCACCCCAGCCCCGACCGCGCCGCCCTGCGCGCGCAGCTGGGCCTGGACCCCGACGCCATCCTGATCGGCTGCTTTGGCCGCATCCGCGCGCAGAAGGGTGTCGATCTGCTGGTGCAGGCAGGGCTTGACCTGCTGCCCTCGCGCCCGCGGGCCCAGATCGTCTTCACCGGCCGCATCACCCCCGAAAACCGCGCCTTTGCCGACGACCTGCAATCGCGCATCAAGGCCGCCGGGCTGGAACACCGCATCCGCTTTCTGGGCGAACTGCCGTGGGAACAGGTGATCGCGCATTACCAGGCCCTCGACCTGTTCGCGGCCCCCGCCCGGTGGGAGGGGTTCGGCCTGACCCCGCTGGAGGCCGCCGCCTGCGCCGTCCCCACCGTCGCCGCCCGCGTCGGCGCATACGAGGCGCTGATCCGCGACGGCCAGACCGGCAGCCTGGTCCCGAAAGACGACGCCCCCGCCCTGACCGCCGCCCTGGCACGCTGGCTGGACGATGACGCGGGCCGCGCCGCGGCAGGCCAAGCCGCCCGCGCCCATGTCACCGCGAACCACGCCATCGAGGGCGAGGCGCAGGCCATCACCGCCGTCTATCGGTCGCTGCTGTGAACCGCCTGGCCTTCGCCACCGCGCGCCTGCTGCGCCGCGACGCGCCCTTGGCCGCGCTGTCGGTGCCGCAATCCGCGCTGCTGGCCGACCTGTCGGGCCAGCATGTCGCGCTGATCGGCAATGCCCGCGCGCTGGCCGACCAGACGCAGGGCGCGGCGATCGACGCCGCCGGCACCGTGATCCGCATCAACCGCGCGCCGATGCCCAACCCCGCCAGCCACGGCACCCGCACCGACTGGCTGGCGCTGGCCACGCGCCTGCCCGACGCGGACCGCGCGCGGCTGAATCCCGGCCGCATCCTGTGGATGTCGCCCAAACGCAAGCGGCTGGACTGGGACAGCGCGTCGGGCCCCGGCTTCTACCTGCACCCGCTGGCCGATATCGATCTGCTGGCCGGGCGGCTGGGCGCGCCGCCCACGACGGGCGCGATGATGATCGACCTGTGCCTGCGCAGCGATCTGGCATCGCTGACCCTCTATGGGTTCGACTTCTTCGCCAGCCTGTCGCTGTCGGGACGCGCCGCGCCGCCGATGTGCCGCATGATTTTGCAGCCGAGGGCGCCTGGGTCGCTGACCTGTTGCGCCAGGACCACCGTCTGGCGCTGATCCGCTGACGCGGTCTTGCACGCGCGGCCCCCTGTGCAATCCTGTGCGCTTCCCCCGGGCAGGGGGACACCAAAAAGCAGGCAGGGAAACCCCATGAGAACCATCAAGGCCGCCTTGGCCTCCACGGCGCTGATCTGCGCCACCCCGGCGCTGGCACAGGATTTCGGCGCCTTCGGATACGACACCATGCGCACGCTGGCGCTCAGCTTTCCGGGCCGCTTCACGGGCGCGCCCGAAACCGGCACGACCTTCTTCAGCGCGGCCGAATACATGCGCGGCCAGCTGTCCTTCGGCGGCAACGCGGTCGCGCGCCAGGACTTCACCGCCACCGACGGCTCTGGCGCCACGATCGGCCCGTCGCAGAACCTGGTCGTGTCGATGCCCGGCGCCAGCGACCGCTTCATCGTGGTGGGGGCGCATTTCGACAGCGCCGGCACCTCGCCCGACCTGCAGGCTGTCGACGACAACGCGTCCGGCGCGGGCATGCTGACCGAACTGGCCGCGCACATGACCGGGCTGTCGACCGATGTCGGCCTGGAATTCGTGGCCTTCGGCGCAGAGGAGGTCGGGCTGCAGGGTGCGGCCCATTACGTCGACACGCTGGGCTCCCGTCAGGGCGACATGGCCGGCATGATCAACATCGACAGCCTGATCACCGGCGATTTCATGTATGCCCATGCGGGCACCGAATACCTGGACGACCCGGCGCTGCTGTCGCTGTGGACCCGCGCGCAGGCCATCGCCGACGACCTGGGCATCGATCTGCGCAGCAATCCCGGCCTGAACCCCACCTATCCGATCAACACCGGCTGCTGTTCCGACGCCGCCGTGTTCGAGGGTTACGGCATCCCGATCCTGTGGCTGGAATCCACCAACTGGGAGATCGGCGACCTGGACGGCTATACCCAGACCGACAATCCGCTGATCCCCGGCGGTTCGACCTGGCATGACCCGACCGAGGACAACTGGGAATTCCTTCTGGCGGCCCTTGGACCCGAACGGTTCGAACAGCGCATGCGCGACTATGCTCGCATCCTGACCCGCCTGCTGGTCGAGGAGACGGGCGCCGACCTGGTCGCCTCGTCCCAGGGCGCGGCCCTGTCGGCGGCCCAGATCGCCGATCTGGCCACCCGCCAGCAGGCCGACCTGGCCGCCCTGTCGCTGCGCGCGACCCGCGACCGTCTGGGCGCGGACGCACCCATCGGCCTGATCACCCCCAGCATCGCGGTGCAGGGGCTGTCCACGCCCGACAGCAGCGCCACCTTTGGCCGCGACGGCGGGGCGGCGCTGATGGCGCGGGCGGGCGCGTCCTATCAGGCGGCGCCCGGCCTGTCGCTGGGCGGTCAGCTGGCCTATGCGCGCACCGGCGACGACCTGCGCAGCGGCGATGACCTGGAATCGACCGGCTTCCAGCTGTCGCTGGACGCGGCCTATAGCCTGAACGACGACTGGGTCGTGGGCGCGGTCAGCTGGGGCAAGTCCGACCTGTCGGGCACCCGCGACTTTGTCCTGCGGTCCGGTCTGGGCGCGACCATCGTCGAACGAGATTTCGACTGGTCGACCGACGCCTATACGCTGGGCGCGCGGGTCCAGGCGGGGCGCGACTATGCGCTGGCATCCGGGGTGACCTATGGCCCGGTCGTGGGGCTGGACTACAGCCGCACCCGGATCGGCGGCTTTTCCGAAGGCTCGGGCGACCGTCGCGCGGTCACCTATGCTGGACAGGCCATCGAAAGCCTCGAGGTGCAGCTGGGCGGCCGTGTCGGCACCGATCTGGCCGTGGCCGGGCGCGACGTGACCCTGTCCGCGCAAGGCGCGCTGGTCCATGACCTGGCCGAGGGTGCGCCCTCGCGCATCCGCGTGACCGACAGCACCGGCAACGACCGCCGCGTGACGCTGGACGGCCAGGACCGCAACTTTGCCCGCATCGGCCTGTCGGCCCGGACGGCCCTGTCCGATCAGGCCGACGCCTGGGTGACGCTGGACAGCCGCATCGGCCATGACGCAGGCAGCCAGGCGACCGTCGGCGCGGGCCTTGGCGTGCGGTTCTAGGACCGCCTGTTGCGCGCGTCCGGTTAACCGGGCGCGCGCAAGCGGTGTACGCGCTGTGCACATCCTGTGCACCGGCGGTGCATCCCCGGTGCGGGCGGTTTTTCCGGCGATTGCTGGCCCCGCCCGCCCTGCCACACGGACCCGTTGCGCGGGGCCCTGATGCAACGCGCGCTGGCGTTGCGCGGCCGTTTGCGGTAAATGCCCCCGACCGCAGAAAAAGGAGCTCCCCCGAAATGGGTTACAAAGTCGTCGTCGCCGGCGCCACGGGCAATGTGGGCCGCGAAATGCTGAACATCCTGGACGAACGCCAGTTCCCCGTGGACGAGATCGCCGTGCTGGCGTCCCGCCGCAGCCAGGGCACCGAGGTCAGCTTTGGCGACAAGACTTTGAAGATCAAGGATATCGAGCAGTTCGACTGGACCGGCTGGGACATCGCGCTGTTCGCCATCGGATCGGATGCGACCAAGATCCACGCCCCCAAGGCCGCGGCCGCGGGCTGCGTGGTGATCGACAACTCCTCGCTCTATCGCTACGACCCCGACGTGCCGCTGATCGTCCCCGAGGTGAACCCCGAGGCGATCGCCGGATACGCGAAAAAGAACATCATCGCGAACCCCAACTGCTCGACCGCGCAGATGGTCGTGGCGCTGAAGCCCCTGCATGACCGCGCCCGCATCAAGCGCGTGGTTGTCTCGACCTATCAATCGGTTAGCGGCGCCGGCAAGGACGGCATGGACGAGCTGTGGGACCAGACCAAGGGCATGTACGTGCCGGGTCAGGAAAAGGCCCCCAACAAGTTCCAGAAGCAGATCGCCTTCAACGTGATCCCCCAGATCGACGTCTTCATGGAAGACGGCTCGACCAAGGAAGAATGGAAGATGGTCGTCGAGACCAAGAAGATCATGGACAAGTCGATCAAGGTCTCCGCGACCTGCGTCCGCGTGCCCGTGTTCGTCGGCCATTCGGAATCGATCAACATCGAGTTCGAGGATTTCCTGGACGAGGACGAGGCCCGCGACATCCTGCGCGAGGCGCCGGGCGTCATGGTGATCGACAAGCGCGAACCCGGCGGCTACATCACCCCCGTCGAATGCGTGGGCGAATATGCCACCTATATCAGCCGCATCCGCCAGGACGGGACCGTTGAGAACGGCCTGAACCTGTGGTGCGTCAGCGACAACCTGCGCAAGGGCGCGGCCCTGAACGCGGTGCAGATCGCGGAACTGCTGGGCAACCGCATCCTGAAGAAGGGCTGATCCTTGTTCGACTGGATCACCGGCCTGCTGGAGGGCGGAGGGGCTTGGGCCATCTTCGCCCTGATGCTGCTGGAAAACATCTTTCCGCCCATTCCGTCGGAACTGATCATGCCGCTGGCGGGGTTCAACGCCGCCCGCGGCGGCACGCCCCTGTGGCTGGCCATCGTGGCGGGCGGGATCGGATCGACGCTCGGCGCGTGGTTCTGGTACATCATCGGCGTGGCCTACGGCCCGGCGCGCATGCGCCGCGTCGTGGTCCGTTATGGCCGCTGGCTGACGCTGACGCCCAACGAACTGACCTCGGCCGAGGGCTGGTTCGCCCGTCACGGCGGGGCTGCGGTGTTCTTCGGCCGCTTCCTGCCCACTATCCGGACACTGATCTCGGTGCCCGCAGGCCTGGCACAGATGCCGGTGGGACGGTTCCTGCTGTTCACCGCCATCGGCAGCTTCATGTGGACGGGCGGGCTGGCGATCGCCGGTTACGTGCTTGAAAACGGCTATGAAAGCGTCAGCCACCTGATCGATCCGCTGTCCACGGCCATCGTTCTGGGCTTTGTCGCGCTGTATGTCTGGCGGGTCGTCCGCTGGCGGCCCGACGCCTGAGACGCCGGGCAGGTGGGTGTCAGACCGACACCCACCGCTTGCCACCATCCTCTGCCTGCAGCAGGGTCCCTTGGCTGATGTCATGCACCAGCCCGTGCAGCGACATTTCCCCCGACTCGACGGCCGAGCGGACAAAGGGGAAGGTCATCAGGTTTTCCAGCGACACCACCACCGCCTCGCGTTCCAGGGCGCTGACCTGCTCGGCCTCGGGCAGGTCCTTCACCCGTTCGTATCCGGGGCGCAGGATGTCCATCCAGCGACCGACAAAGCTGGTCTTCTCCTCCAGCTCGGGCGCGGCGCCCGAACACATCGCGTGGCAGCCATGCACGCCGCCGCAATTGGTGTGACCCACCACGATCAGATGGGCGACCTTAAGCGCCGCGACCGCGTATTCCACCGCCGCCGACGTGCCGTGCTGCAACCCGTCGGGCGCATAGGGCGGCACCAGGTTGGCAATGTTGCGGTGAATGAAGAACTCTCCCGAATCGGCACCGAAGATGCTGGTCACGTGCACACGGCTGTCGCAGCAGGAAATGACCATGGCGCGGGGGCGCTGCCCTTCGGTGGCCAGACGACGGAACCAGGCCGCGTTCTCGGAATAGGACGTCGCCTTCCAGCCATGGAAACGCTTGATCAGATATTGCGGCAACGGAGACAGGTTGTGCATCTGGAACCTCGCTTTCTGTCAGGGGTGATAGGCCGGGATTGAGACAAATTCGAGCCTTTTCTTGATGGCGCCTCAAGGGTTTCTTCACCGCTTGCCCCGCATGGTCGGCCCGTGCGGGGACAGATCCCCTGGAGGTGCGGATGGCACAAATTTCGGCTTTGGCCATATCGGAGGCGGTCCGCGTGGACAGCCGCCGCGTCGCGGAAATCGTGGCCGAACTGGGCGAGACATCGGCCCAGCATGTGATCGGGCTGGCGCTGGAACAGCTGGCGGCGGCGCTGACGGCGGTGGAGGGGGCGTTGAACGACAACGATCTGGCGCAGGCGGCGGCGCATGCCGAACGCATGTCGCGGCTGCCTGGCAGATCGGCCTGCTGTCGCTGGCGGGGGTGGCGATGGACCTGGGCAGCACCGCCGAACGCGGCGACGTGCCGGCGCTGGCCGCGATCCGGGCGCGGCTGCTGCGGGTCGGCAACCGGTCGCTGACGGCGATCTGGGACCGGACGGCCCTGGCGTAAGGTTGCAGTCGGGGCGGGGTGCTGTAGGCTGGGCGCCGAACTGCCAAGGACCTGCCCATGACCCCCGAATTCGCGCCCGCCTCTGATGCCACCCTGCCGCTTTGGCTGGTCTGGTCCGGCGACCCCCTGCCCGACGATGCGGGCGACTGGCCGCTGGCCAGCGGTTTCGCGGCCAAGGCGGGACAGGTCTGCCTGCTGCCCGATGCGGCGGGCGGGCTGTGTGGTGCGATCATGGGCCTGGGCGACCGGGCGCAGGCGGGCCGCGACCGGTTCCACCTAGCGCGCGCCCATGCCCTGCCCAAGGGCGACTGGCACCTGGCGGGCATCCCGCAGGGGCTGGACCCCGACCAGATGGCGCTTGGCTGGCTGCTGGGCCAGTATCGCTTCACCCGCTACAAGGGCGCGCCGGTTCAGGGGCCGCGGCTGGTCTGTCCCGACGGCGTGGACGCCGACCACATGCTGGCCATCGCCGCTGGCGAATTCCTGACACGCGACCTGATCAACACACCCGCCAGCGATCTTGGCCCCGACAAGCTGGAGGCCGCCGCCCGCAACCTTGCCAACGATCTGGGCGCGCGGGTCGAGGTGATCAGCGGCGGCCAGCTGCTGAAACAGAACTTTCCCCTGATCCACGCGGTGGGCCGCGCCGCCACCTGCGAGCCGCGCCTGATCGACATCCGCCTTGGCGACGCGGGCCCGATGCTGACCATCGTCGGCAAGGGCGTGTGCTTTGACACCGGCGGTCTGAACCTGAAGCCCGGCGCCTCGATGGGGCTGATGAAAAAGGACATGGGCGGGGCCGCGACCGCGCTTGGCCTGCTGAAGATGCTGGCGCGCAGCGGGGCGGCAAGCGGCCTGCGCCTGCGGGTGCTGATCCCCGCGGTCGAGAACAGCGTCGCGGGCAACGCGTTCCGCCCCGGCGACGTGCTGGCCAGCCGCAAGGGCCTGTCGGTCGAGGTGAACAACACCGACGCCGAGGGTCGCCTGGTGCTGGCCGACGCCCTGACCTATGCGGCCGAGGAAAACCCCGACCTGATGATCTCGCTGGCGACGCTGACGGGCGCGGCGCGGGTGGCGCTTGGCCCCGACCTGCCGCCGCTTTACTGCGACGACGACGCGACGGCGGCGGCGATCCAGACCGCCGGGATGCAGGTCGGCGACCCGGTCTGGCGAATGCCCTTCTGGGACGCGTACGAATCGCTGATCGAACCGGGCATCGCCGATCTGGACAACGCCCCCGCGGGCGGGATGGCCGGGTCGATCACGGCTGCGCTGTTCCTGCGCCGCTTTGCCGACGGGGCGGGCCGCTATGCGCATTTCGACATCTATGGCTGGCAGCCCACCGCCGCGCCGGGCCGCCCCAAGGGCGGCGTCGGACAGGGCGCGCGCGCGATCATGGCGGCGCTGCCGCAGATCCTGGCGCACTGATGGACCGCCGCCTGACCCCGGCCACCGACCGTGTGGCGTTGGACAGCCTGCGGGGCGTGCTGGACCGTCCGACCTATGTCCCAGGCCAGCCGGCGCGCGTGGCGGTACCGGTGGTCGACCTGCTGGGCGCCCCCGAAGGTCGCCGCGACCGGCAGCTGAATTTCGGTGCCGACGTGACGGTGATCGACCGCGATGCGGGGATGAGCTTTGTCCGCGCGGCGCTGGACGGCTATTGCGGCTGGATCGCCGACACGGCGCTGACCGCCAGCCTGCCGCCCATCACCCACCACGTGACCGCACCGGCGACCCATGTCTATCTGGAACCCGACATGAAGCGCCCGGAACGGTTCTCGCTGTCCTTGGGCGCGCGTGTGTCTGTCACGCAGGTCGAGGGGCGCTTTGCCACCCTGGCCACCGGCGGCCATGTCCCGGTCCAGCATCTGGGCGACAGCCCGGCCCCCGACCCGGTCCCGGTGGCCGAAAGCCTGCTGGGCACGCCCTATCTGTGGGGCGGCAACAGCCGGGCGGGCATCGACTGTTCCGGGCTGGTGCAGGCCGCGCTGACCGCCTGCGACATCGCCTGCCCCGGCGACAGCGACCTGCAGCGCGCGATGTTCGCGCCGACCGACACGATCGCGCGCGGCGACCTGCTGTTCTGGCCGGGCCATGTGGCGATGGCGGTGTCGGCGGACCTGATGATCCACGCCACCGCCTGGACCATGTGCGTCACGTTCGAACCGATCCGCGACGCCATCGCCCGGATCGACGCGGCGGGCGAGGGGCCCTTTCTGGGCGCCCACCGCCCCGGCGTCGTCACAGGTTGAACACCCGGTCGGGCTGAACCATCCCGCCCTGATAGCGGCCGATGCAGACCGGCCCCTTGGCATCCTGAACCCAGACTAGCTCGCCCCATTCGGCGCCGCCGGTCACCTCTCCGGGATTGCCGTTGCGGATGCGGATGCCGCCTTCGGTCGTGGCGCGCAGCATCGGCAGGTCGGTCAGGCCCGTCTCCAGCGGCAGGATCTGGGTCTCCAGCCATTCCTGCGCCTCGCGGTCGACGCGGTCAAAGGCCACGGCGGCGCTGGCCTCGAACGGGCCGGACCAGGTGCGGCGCAGATGCGCGACATGGCCCAGGCAGCCAAGCGCGCGACCCAGGTCGCGGGCGATCGACCGGACATAGCCGCCCTTGCCGCAGACCATCTCGAGCCGTGCGGTGTCGGCCTGCGCTTCCATCAGGGTCAGGCTGTCGACCCACAGCGGGCGCGCGGCCAGCTCCATCTCGACCCCTTCGCGGGCCAGGTCATAGGCGCGCTCGCCCTCGACCATGACGGCGGAAAAGGCGGGCGGGACCTGCATGATGTCGCCGGCAAACCCGGCCAGCGCGGCCTCGATCTGCGCGGCGGTGGGGCGGTCGTCACTGGTGCGGACCACGGTGCCCGACGCGTCGTCGGTGGTCGTCTCGGACCCCCAGTTCACCACGAAATCATAGCATTTCAGGGCGTCCGTGACGATCGGCACGGTCTTGGTGGCCTCGCCCAAGGCGATGGCCAGCACGCCCGTCGCGTCCGGGTCCAGCGTGCCCGCATGGCCCGCTTTTTTCGCGTCCAGCGCCCAACGCACCTTGGCCACGACGGCGGTCGAATTGACGCCCGCGGGCTTGTCCACGATCAGCCAGCCGTTGATGTCCCGGCCCTTCTTGCGCGCCATGCTCACTCCTGAAAAAACAAGGGCCGGGGGATAGACCCGCGGCGGGCAAGGGTCAACCGGTCACTCGACCAGGCCGATGATCGGCCCCATGCTGCGCCCGAAATCGGCCCGATTCACCGACGGCGCATACAGCCGCGAGATCGATCCGTCGAAATAGAGCGCGTCGCGCACGCCCAGCCCGTCGCGGAAGAACCGCCCGAATTCATGGAACGTCACCGGCCTGCTGGAAATCGCGAACCACGCGGTCTGCCCGTCGGGCGACACGCCGACCCCGTTGCGGATATAGCGGCTGTCGCTGTCGACCAGGAACCGCGGGTGCAGGTCGCCGTCGATCACCAGCATCGGCCCGGACTGGCTGGCCAGCCGGCAATCGGGCCGGGTTTCCGAAAAGCTGACGCTTTCGATGACCTGGAACGGTTGCGCGCCGCCGGTGCAGAAGACGCCGTTGGGCAGCATCCCGAAATTGTCGCGGCTGGCGCCGGTGACGATGGGCGACAGTTCGACCCCGTCGACGACCAGCAGGCCCACGGGACGGTAATCGGCATGGAACATGCCCGCGTTCATCGCAAATGACAGCGTCTCGTCGGGGCCAAGCGTGCGGCGGACATTGGCGAAATTGCGCAAAGGCGCGCCGTCGGCGCCATCCTGGAACAGCCGCAGGGCGGGTTCCTGCGCAGCCTCGACCTGGCACAGCACATAGCCCTGGCCGTCATGGTCCACGCGTTCGCATTGCGCCGCCCCCGACGGCAGCGCCATCGCGACCAGCATCCCCGCCGCAACCGCGGCCAGACGCGGCAGATCAGGCGTCATCGTCGTCCCGGTCCGGTGCCTCGACGTCGCGGCGCACGCGCTCGTCCTCGAACAGGCGGCGGGTGTCGTCCATGCGGTCGAACGTCTCGTCCAGCTGGAAACGCAGCTCGGGCGCGTATTTCAGCGTCATCACCTTGGACACCAGGTGGCGCAGTTCGGGCGCGTTGCGGCGCAGGGCCAGCAGCGCCTCGGGCGCGTCGCGGCCGCCAAGCGGCAGCACGAAGGCGGTCGCCACCTTGAGGTCGGTCGACATCGACACCTCGGCCACGGTAATGGAATGACGGTTCAGGTCGGGGTCGTGCACGTCCGCGCGCGCAAGCACGTCGGCGAGGGTGCGACGGATCAGTTCGCCCACGCGCAGCTGGCGCTGCTTGGGGCCCTGACCTTGGGAATTGCGGTTCTGTGCCATGCGTCCCGATGTAGGGGGTCGCGGCGCGGGCCGCAACCTTGTATCACGCCCCAAAGCCAACAGGGGTGGACCATGAGCGATTTGCAGAACACCGATCAGCCGCAACGGCCGGGCGTCGTGGTGACCGGCGCATCGGGCCGGATGGGCCGGATGCTGATCCGCCTGATCCTGGACAGCGACCACCTGCGGCTGGTCGGCGCACTGGACCGCGCGGGCCACGACTGGATCGGGCAGGACATCGGCACGGCGATGGGCGGCGCACCGGCCGGCGTCACGGTCAGCGACGATGCGGTGACGGCCATCGCGCAGGCGCAGGCGGTGATCGATTTCACCAGCCCCGATGCGACCGTTGCCTTTGCCGAATTGACCGCGCAGGCGCGCGCCGTCCACGTCATCGGCACCACCGGGCTGGAACAGAGGCACATGGACGCGCTGGCGGCCGCCGCCCGCCACGCGCCGATCATCCGCGCCGGCAACATGAGCCTGGGCGTGAACCTGCTGGTCGGGCTGACCCGCAAGGTCGCCGCCGCCCTGGGCACGGACTGGGACATCGAGGTGGTCGAAAGCCACCACCGCCACAAGGTCGACGCCCCGTCCGGCACCGCCCTGATGCTGGGAGAGGCCGCGGCCCAGGGACGCGGCGCGGCGCTGGACGACCTGCGCGTACCCGCCCGCGAGGGCATCACCGGGGCCCGGCACGCGGGCAGCATCGGTTTCGCGGCCATCCGCGGCGGTGACGTGGTGGGCGAACATGACGTGATCTTTGCCGCCGACGGTGAACGGATCGTCCTGCGCCATCTGGCCACCGACCGCGCGATCTTTGCCCGCGGCGCGATCCGCGCGGCGGTCTGGGGTCAGGACAAGGGTCCGGGTCAGTACGACATGATGGACGTGCTGGGCCTTCAGGGCTGAATAGAACAGCACCCCGACAGCATCCGCGGGGCATCGCCGTGGATCACCACATGCGCGCGCATCCCGAACAGGCGGTCGGACATGCCGTCGGAACACAGCTGCGGGATGGCGGTCAGGGTCAGCCCATCGGCCACCACCGCGCGGGTCGGGTCGCGGAAGATGCCGGTGGACAGCACCGCCCGGACGGGGCGCGTGTCCTCGGGCATGTCGGGGCCGCCCAGCACCACGCTGTCGCCCTGCGGGATGACGGCCCAGAACGGTTCCGTGCCGAAACACTGGAACCCCGCGGGCAGGGCGCCGTCCTGCCAGACGTCGACGCGGTAATCCAGATAGCGGTCGGACACCCAGCCCGACCCCTCTCCGGTATTCACGCGCGACCAGCCGGCGCGCTGTTCGACCACCTCGATGCGGGTCGCGTCAAAGGCCAGCGAGCCGATGATCGCGGCGGATGCATCGGGCTCGGCCCGGATGTTCAGCACGTCGTCGGCCTCGACCCGCGCCACGTCGAACAGGGTGGGCAGGATGTATTCCTGGGTGGCCAGCGCCGGCCCCGACAGGGCCAGCGTCAGGGCAAGGGCAATGCGCAGCATGGGGCCTCCGATCGGTTTCACCGCCAGCCTAGCGCATTCGCGCGCGCCGTCCATCCGCGGCCTGTTTCCCCCGCCCGCGCGACAGGCTAGAACCGGGGCATGAACACGCGCCTGATCGCCTCCGAGACCCTGACCGCAGCCCTGGCCCGGATGCTGGCCGCCCAGATCGCGCCCCCGGCGACGATCCTACTGGACGGACCGGTGGGGGCGGGCAAGACGCATTTCGCCCGCGCCTTCATCCGCGCCCGCCAGGGCGATGCGGCCGAGGACGTGCCAAGCCCCACCTTCACCTTGGTCCAGACCTATGACGACCCGATGGGCACGCAGATTTGGCATGCCGACCTGTACCGCCTGACCGACCCGTCGGAACTGACCGAGCTGGGCCTGGACGACGCGATGGCCGATGCCATCTGTCTGATCGAATGGCCCGAACGGCTGGACCATGTGCCGCCCGGCGCGATCACCATCGCGATCAGCGCCGACCCGGACCCCGACCTGCGCCGCATCGACATGGCCTTTCCCGGTGCCGACCGGCTTGCGGCGCGGGCGGCGTTCGTCGTCGCGGCGGGACATGGTGACGCGCGGGTGCTGCCCTTGGCGGGCGACGCCTCTGCCCGGCGGTATTTCCGGCTGCCGGGTGTGGGCGTGCTGATGGACGATCCTTCGGGATCGATTGCACCGTTCCTGACGATGACCGAATGGCTGCGCAGCCGCGGGTTCGGCGCACCGGCCGTGCTGGCGCAGGATGCCGCCCAGGGGTTCCTGCTGCTGCAGGATCTGGGCGACGATCTGGTGGCCCGCGTGCTGGCCGACAGGCCCGATCTGGCGCCGCGGATCCATGACCGCATCACCGATCTGCTGGTCGACCTGCATCGCCAGCCGGTCCCCGGTTTCGTGGCGCCGCTTGACGGGCCGGCGATGGGCGATCTGGCGGCGCTGTTCGTCGAATACTATCCGGGGGCCGACCTGCCGGACCTGCCCGCGCTGATCGCCGATCTGCACGACCGGTTGTGCCGCGACCTGCCCCCCGCCATCAGCCTGCGCGATTTCCATGCCGAGAACCTGGTCTGGCGCGGCGACGCCCCCCTGGGCCTGCTGGACTATCAGGACGCGGTGGCAGCCCATCCGGCCTATGACCTGGTGTCCGCCCTGCAGGACGCGCGCCGCGACGTGGACCCGGCCACCGAACAGGCGCAGATCGCCCGCTATCTGGCCGCGACCGGCGTGGCTGACGCCCCGTTCCGCGCCGCCTATGCGCTGATCGGCGCACAGCGGGCGCTGCGTATCCTGGGGGTGTTCGCCCGGCTGTCGATCCGCGACGGCAAGCCGCGCTATCTGGCCTTCATGCCGCGGGTCTGGGCGCATCTGCAGCGCGATCTGGCGCACCCGGCGCTGGCGCCTTTGCGAGCCATGCTGGCGGGCGTGCCCGCCCCCGACGCCGCCCTGCGCGAAAGGATCGCCCGATGCCGCCCCTGATGATCTTTGCCGCGGGCCTGGGTACGCGGATGCGCCCGCTGACCGACGACCGGCCGAAACCGTTGATCGAGGTCGCGGGCCGCACCCTGCTGGACCGCGCGCTGGACTTGGGCCGCGACGCGGGCGCCGCGCCCATCGTGGTCAACACGCATTACCTGGGCGATCAGATCGAACGGCACCTGGCGGGTCAGGACGTGGCCCTAAGCCCCGAGCCGGACCTGATCCTGGACACCGGCGGCGGCCTGCGCCGGGCGCTTCCTCTGTTGGGGCCGGGGCCGGTGATGACGCTGAACCCCGACGTGGTGTGGACCGGGCCGAACGTCCTGTCGGCGCTGATGGCCGCGTGGAACGACCGCATGGACGCGCTGCTGGCGCTGGTGCCGCTGGCGCAGGCCACGGCGCGGCAGGGGGCGGGCGATTTCAGCCTGGATGACGGGCGCCTGAGCAGGCGCGGCGACTACGTCTATGCGGGGGCGCAGATCATCCGCACCGACCGTCTGGCCGGGATCGGCGATGCCGCGTTTTCCCTGAACCGCCTGTGGGACCTGATGATCGCGGACGGGCGTGCGCATGGGCTGATCCATCCCGGCGGCTGGTGCGACGTGGGTTATCCCGCCGCCATCCCCCTGGCCGAGGCGCTGCTGCATGGCTGAGATGCGCGGCCTTTATGCGCTGCCCCCCGGCGTGGATTTCGCCGACGCCTTCGTGCGGGGCCTGCTGGAGCGGATGGCGGACCAGCCGCCCGAGGCGCTGGCCGGGGTCACCGTCTTTGTCAACGCAGCATCCACGCGGGGGGCGCTGTTTCGCGCTTTCGACAAGGCGGGGCCGCTGCTGCTGCCGCAGATCCGGTCGATCACCGGGGTCGATCCGGGGCCGCTGGTCATGCCCGACCCGCCCGTGCCGCCCCTGGCGCGGCGGTTGCAGCTGGCGCGGCTGATCGCGCAGATGCTGGCCCTGCGCCCCGACCTTGGGGCGGGCCATTCGATCCCGGTGCTGGCGCAGTCCCTGTCCCAGCTGATGGTCGAGATGCAGACCGAAGGCCGCGACCTGTCCGATCTGGAGGCGATCGACACCGGCGATCATGCCCGCCACTGGCAGAACGCGCTGGCCTTTTTGAAGATCGCGGCTGATTTTCACCTGAAGAATGATTGGGAAGACCGCCCCGCCCGCCAGCGCGCCGCGGCCGAGGCCGCCGCCCGCGACTGGCCGCAGGGCATCGGTCTGCCACAGGGGCCGGTGATCGTCGCGGGGTCCACCGGGTCGCACGGGGCGACGCGGCTCTACATGCAGGCGGTGGCGGCGCTGCCCAACGGCGCCGTGGTGCTGCCCGGGTTCGATTTCGATCAGCCCGCCCCGGTCTGGGACGGGCTGGAGCGTGCAGACGACCACCCGCAGGCGCGGTTTGCGCCGCTGATCGCGGCGGCGGGCTATCCGCAACGCTGGACCGCGGTGCAGCCGCCGTCGGACGGGCGCAACCGGCTGATCTCTCTGGCGCTGCGGCCCGCGCCGGTCACCGACCAGTGGATCGCCGAGGGCCCCGCCCTGCCCGACCTGATCCCCGCGACGGCCGACCTGACCCTGATCGAGGCCGACCAGCCCGGCCAGGAGGCCGAGACCATCGCCCTGATCATGCGCGACGCGGCCGAACGCGGCGGCGAACAGGTCACCCTGATCGCCGCCGACAGCGGCCTGATCCGCCGCGTCACGGCGGCGCTGGACCGCTGGCACATCCGCCCTGACGACAGCGCGGGCCGACCCCTGCCCCTGACCGCGCCGGGTCTGTTCCTGCGCCAGGTGGCCGCGCTGTTCGGTCAGCCGCTGACCATCGACCGGCTGCTGATCCTGCTGAAACATCCGCTGACCGCGACCGGATCGACCGCGGTCGGGCGCAACGACATGCTGCGCGAAACGCGCGAGTTGGAGCTGCAGCTGCGCCGGAACGGACCGGCCTTTCCCGACGCCGCGACGCTGGCCGATTGGGCGACCAGGGGCGACGGCACGCGCAAGATCTGGGCGGAATGGCTGGCCGGCATGCTGGCCCGCATCACCGCCGTGGCGCGCGACCGGGGGCCACGGCCCTTGCCCGACCGGCTGGCCGACATGCTGGACCTTGCGCAGGCGCTGGCGGCGGGACCGGACGGCGACGCGGACCGATCGCAGCTGTGGCAGGACAAGGCCGGGCAGATGGCCCGCGCCGTACTGGACCACCTGTCGGAACATGCGGCACTCGGCCCTGATATCGGCCCCGGCGATTTCAGCGCCCTGCTGGTCACCGAGCTGCAGGCCAAGGCGGTGCGCGACGATGTCGAGGCGCATCACTGCCTGCGCATCCACGGCCCTCGCGAAGCGCGCCTGCACGGCCACGGCACCGTCATTCTGTCGGGTCTGAACGAGGGTGGCTGGCCGCAGGCCCTGTCCCCCGACCCCTGGTTGTCGCGCCAGATGCGCGCCGCGGCGGGCCTGCCCCTGCCGGAACGCCAGATCGGGCTGGCGGCCCACGACTTTCAGCAGGCCATCGCCGCCGACCGGGTCTATCTGACCCGCGCGAAACGCGATGCCGAGGCCGAGACCATCCCGTCGCGCTGGCTGAACCGGATGCTGAACCTGATGGGCGGCCTGCCCGACCGCGGCGGCCCGCAGGCGCTGGCCGAAATGCGGGCACGCGGCGCGAAATGGCTGGCCCTGGCACAGGCCGTGGCGCGGCCCCCTGCGCCGGTGCCCCCGGCGGCGCGTCCGTCGCCCATCCCGCCGCTGCCGCTGTTTCCCGAACTGCCGGTGACGGACGTGTCGCTGCTGATCCGCGACCCCTATGCGGTCTATGCGAAACGCGTGTTGGGCCTGCGCGCGCTGCCGCCGCTGCGGCCACAGCCCGACGCCTCGCTGCGCGGCCAGACCCTGCACGCCATCGTCGAGGCGCTGCTGCACAGCCGCCCCACGCCCGACACCCCGCCCGAGGTTCTCAAGGCCCAGTTCCTGGCCCTGACCGACCAGGTGCTGGCCGATGGGGTGCCATGGCCCGCCGCCCGCGCCTTCTGGTCGGCGCGCATCGCGCGGATCGCCGACCGCATCGTCGCGGACGAGCTGACCCGCCTGGCCGAAGGCCGGCCGATGGTCGTGGAACATCGCGGCAAGGTGCCCGTGGCGGACATGGGCGTCACCCTGACCGCCAAGCCCGACCGGATCGACCTGCTGATCGACAACCGGGTCGTGGTCTATGACTACAAATCCGGCACGCCGCCCACCGACGCGATGATCCGCCATTTCGACAAGCAGCTGATGCTGGAGGCCGCGATGGCCCGGCGCGGCGGGTTCGACGCGCTTGGCCCCGTGGACGTGGCGGGCCTGCGCTATATCCAGCTGGGCGGAGAGGGCAAGACCCACCCCCGAGAGCATGACGACCTGATCGAGGCCGAGACCTGGGACGGCTTCGTCCGCCTGCTGCGGTCCTATGTCGACGGAGAGGCCGGGTTCACCGCGATGCGGGCGCCGCAAAGCACGGCCTATGCGGGCGATTACGATCACCTGGCGCGATACGGCGAATGGTCGCTGACGGATGCGGCGGTGCCGCGAAAGGTGGGCGATCATCATGGATGAGGCGACGCTGAACCAGATCGCGGCGGCCGACCCGCTGCGGTCGACCTGGCTGACCGCGAATGCGGGGTCGGGCAAGACGCGGGTGCTGACCGACCGGGTCGCGCGGCTGCTGCTGGCGGGGACGCCGCCGGAACGCATCCTGTGCCTGACCTATACCAAGGCCGCCGCGACCGAGATGCAGAACCGCCTGCTGGCGCGGCTTGGCAAATGGGCGATGCTGTCGGAACCCGATCTGCGCGCCGAACTGGCCCTGCTGGGCGAGGGGGGCGACCCCGACCTGCCCGCCGCACGCCGCCTGTTCGCCCGCGCGATCGAGACGCCGGGCGGCCTCAAGGTCCAGACCATCCACAGCTTTTGCGCCGCCGTCCTGCGCCGCTTTCCGCTGGAGGCCGGGGTGCCGATGGGCTTTGCGGAACTGGACGACCGCAGCGCGCGGGCCATGCGCGCCGAGATCATCGAGGAGATGGCCGAGGAATCCCACCCCGCCATCGCCGATCTGACCCGCCTCCAGGGGGGCGACGATCTGGACGGGTTCCTGGCCGGGCTTTCGCTGGCCGATTACGCGGACGCACCCGACCCGGCGGCGATCTGGGCGGCGCTGGACCTGCCGCCGGGCCTGACGTCGGACGGCCTGTTGGCAGAGGTCTTTACCGGGACGGAAGGCGATCTGGCCGACGCGCTGATCCCGCCTTTGCGCGGCAGCTCGGCCAATGACATCAAGCTGGCCGAGGCGCTGGCGCAGGTGAACTGGCGCGACCCCGGCATGGACGACCTGTCGCGGTTGTTCGGCTGTCTTCTGTTCGGCGGCAGCGCCAAGGTGCCGTTCGGCGCAAAGACCGGCAAGATCCCGACCAAGGCCATGGCCATCGGCCCCTGCGCCCCCTTCATGGACGATCTGGACGCCCTGATGGAGCGGGTGGAACTGGCCCGCCCTCAGGCGCTGGCCCTGGCCGCGGCGGAACGCACGATGGCGCTGCACCGGTTCGGTCATGCCTTTGCGGTGCGCATGAACGCGGCCAAGGCGGCGCAGGGCTGGCTGGATTTCGACGACCTGATCGGCCGGACCGCCGAACTGCTGGAGGAATCCAGCATGGCGCAATGGGTGCTGTGGCGGCTGGACGGCGGCATCGACCACATCCTGGTCGATGAGGCGCAGGACACCAGCCCCGGCCAGTGGCGGGTGATCCGCCGCCTGACCGACGAATTCACCAGCGGCGCCGGCGCGCATGACCGACCCCGCACGCTGTTCGTCGTGGGCGATCCCAAACAGTCGATCTATTCGTTCCAGGGCGCCGACATCACCGTGTTCGAGGCGATGCGCGACCGTTTCGCCGCCGATTTCGACGCCGTGCAGGCGCCGATGCAGCAACGCGGGCTGGCCCACAGCTTTCGGTCGTCTCCCGCGGTGCTGGCGCTGGTCGACGCGGTGTTTCAGGGAGAGGCCGCGGCGGGCCTGGGCGATCCGCCCCGCCACGTGGCCTTCAAGGCCGCCCTGCCCGGCCGCGTGGACATCTGGCCCGCGCTGCCCAAACCCGACAAGACCGACCCCGAGGACTGGACCCGCCCGGTCGATGCGCCGTCCGAAAACGACGCCGACACCCAGCTGGCCCGCCATGTGGCGACCCAGATCCGCACGATGCTGGGCAGCCCCATCATCGACGCGAAATCGGGCCTGCCGCGGCCGCTGCACGCAGGCGACATCCAGATCCTGGTCCAGCGTCGCGGCACGCTGTTCGGGGCGCTGATCGCGGCGCTGAAATCGGCGGGCCTGCCGGTGGCGGGGGCCGACCGCCTGCGCCTGGCGGGCGAGCTGGCGGTGCGCGACATCATCGCCACCCTGTCGGTGCTGGCCACGCCCGAAGATGACCTGTCGCTGGCCGCAGCCCTGCGGTCGCCGCTGTTCGGGCTGTCCGAGGACGACCTGTACCGCCTGGCCCACAGGCGGAAAAAGCGGGAATACCTGTGGATGCGCCTGCGCGAATCGCTCCATGCCGATGCACATGCGGTGCTGAACGACCTGGCCGGGCAGGCCGACTATCTGCGCCCGCACGACCTGATCGCCCGGCTGCTGACCCGTCACGGGGGCCGCGCCGCCCTGCTGGCCCGCCTTGGACCTGAAGCCGTGGATGGCATCGACGAGCTGATGTCCCAGGCCCTGGCCTACGAGCAGGTGGAAACCCCGTCCCTGACCGGCTTCCTTGTCTGGCTGGCCCAGGACGAGGTCGAGGTGAAACGCCAGCTGCCCGGCGGCGCGGGCGGGCTGATCCGGGTGATGACGGTGCATGGGTCGAAGGGTCTGGAAAGCCCCGTGGTGATCCTGCCCGAAACCCAGGTGCGCAAGCCCAACAACCGCCAGACGCTGGTGCGGCTGGACGACATGCCGGTCTGGCGCGGTGCCGCCCCCGAACGCTGCGACGCCGTCGCGATGGCCGTGGCCGACTGGCAGACCCGCCAGGAGGAGGAGCGGCGGCGCCTGCTGTATGTGGCGATGACGCGGGCCGAAAGCTGGCTGATCGTGGCCGCGGCCGGCGACACGGGCGAAGGTCTGGACAGCTGGCACGCGATGGTCGCCGAAGGCGCGGGTCGCACCGCCCTGACCCGCCATGACCTGCCGATCGACGGGATCGGCACCGGGCTGCGCCTGTCCTGGGGCGACTGGCCGGCGCAGGCCGACAGCCCGGCCCCCGACGTGGCCGTCCCGGTCGCTGCGCCGGACTGGGCGCTGCGCATGGCGCCGCCCGCGCCCGATTTCGTGGGCCCTGTGACGGCCAGCGGGCTGGGCGGCGCCAAGGTGCTGGCCGGGGCCAGCGCGGGCGACCGCGACGCCGCCATGCTGCGCGGCACGCGACTGCATCTGCTGCTGGAACACCTGCCGGCCCATCCCGCCGCCGACTGGCCCCGCATCGCCCGCGCGATCCTGTCCGGGGCCGAAGGCGGCCTGCCCGACGCGCTCGACATGGCCGACCTGCTGGACGAGGCCCACGCGGTCCTGTCCGCGCCAGCCCTGACGCAGGTGCTGCAGCCCGGCGACGACGCGCGCATCCTGTCCGAAGTCGCGCTGACTGCGCCCGTCGCGGGGCTGGGCACGTTGAACGGGGTGATCGACCGGCTGGTCGTGACCGACGCACTGATCACCACCGTCGATTATAAGACCAATGCCGACGTGCCCGCCACGCCCGAGGCCGTACCCGAGGGCATCCTGCGGCAGATGGCGGCCTATCGTGCGGCGCTGCGGGGCATCTGGCCGGACCGTCCGATCCGCATGGCGGTGCTGTGGACGGCGACGCGCAGCCTGATGACCCTGCCCGATGCGCTGCTCGACCGGGTGATGGCGGGGCTGGTCAAGGCGACCCCTGCCCCTTGACCCGTCCCCATGCGGCCCATACCTGTTGGACAGAACCCGACCTGCCGGCCCGTCCGGCCCATCCCAAAAGGAGCCCGAACATGGCCACCGTGCATGTGAACGACGCTGAATTCGACGCCGAAGTGCGTCAGGCCGACACCCCCGTGATCGTCGATTTCTGGGCCGAATGGTGCGGCCCCTGCAAGCAGATCGGCCCCGCCCTGGAAGAGCTGTCCGACGAATATGCCGGCAAGATCAAGATCGTGAAGATCAACGTCGACGAGAACCCCGAACAGGCCGCGGCCCTGGGCGTGCGCGGCATCCCCGCGCTGTTCATGTTCAAGGGCGGAGAGGTCGTGTCGAACCGCATGGGCGCCGCCCCCAAGGCCGCGCTGAAAAGCTGGATCGACGAATCCGTCTGATCCTGCCTGACTGATACGAAAGGCGGCGGCCCCTCAGACGGGCCAGCCGCCTTTTTTCATGGCCGCCAGCAGGCGGTCGTCGGCATCGGGCGCCATCATGTCCAGGCTGGTGCGGCGCAGGAACCAGTCCAGGAATTTCGCGGTCGGGGGGTCGTGATCGGCGGCCATCGCCAAGGCGCGATCGGCGCCAAGCGCCCCGCATCCAGCGTGACATGGTGATAATCGGACAGCCCGAACAGCACCACCGGCTTGCCCAGGATCAGCCCGTCGAACCCCACGCCGCTGTTCTGCGTCACCACGAAGGCGCAATCGCGCAGCCGCGCCGCCGTGTCTGCGCCGATGGTCAGGTTCGGGTGATCGCGCGCCAGGCGGTCCAGGGCGGCGCGGTCGGCATCGTCATAGACCTCCTTGGGGTGCAGGGTCGCGATGCAGGGGCGCCCGGTGCGGGCGGCGGCGCGGATCATCTGCACCGGACTGGCCGACTGAAAACTGCGCTGGCGGCGGATATGGCCCTGCAGCGGGATCAGGATGTGATCGCCCCGCACCGGGTCCGGTCCCGGCAGCACGCGGGCGCGCAGGCGGCGGGCAAAGTTGCGCGCGGCGGCGTCCTCGATCCGGGCGGGATCGAAGGCGGTCTGCGCGATGGGCCAGCGCCAGCGTTCGGCCAGACGCTCCAGCCGCCAGTAGGGATAGTGATAGGCCAGACGAAAGGTCAGCGCGCGGTCATGGGTCGGACGCTCCATGTTGAACAGCGCGTGGCCGGGGCGGTCGGGCGCCTGCGCGCGCGCATTGGGGCCGGACCGCTCGATGCGGATCTGCCAGCCCTGGGGTTCCAGCACCGCGCGGATGCGGTTCAGGATGCCCAGCTTGCCCGCCTGCGCGGTCTGCAGGACGGGCGGATGCAGATACACGGTCAGCAGCAGATCGCTCATGGCGCGACGCTAGGGGGGGACGGGTCGGTTTTCAACGGGTTGCAAGCCGGGCGGGGCGTCCATATCTGCACCCCCAACAGACACAGAACGGAGCGCGCAATGGCTGATGACAAGTTTCCCGGCTGGCATGGCACCACGATCCTGGCGGTCCGCCGGGGCGGCAAGGTGGTCGTGGCGGGCGATGGGCAGGTCAGCGTCGGCCCGACCGTGATGAAGGGCAGCGCCCGCAAGGTTCGCCGCCTGACCCCCGGCGGGCGCGACGTGGTCGTGGGCTTTGCCGGATCGACCGCCGACGCCTTTACCCTGCTGGAGCGGCTGGAGAAGAAGCTGGAGGCGGCGCCGGGCCAGCTGCAGCGCGCCTGTGTGGATCTGGCCAAGGACTGGCGCATGGACAAGTACCTGCGCAACCTGGAGGCCATGCTGATCGTCACGGACGGCGTCGACCTGCTGGTCGTGACCGGCGCCGGCGACGTGCTGGAGCCCGAACATGACGTGGCGGCCATCGGGTCTGGGGGCAACTTTGCCTTGGCCGCGGCGCGCGGTCTGCTGGAGACCGATCTGGACGCCGAGGCGATCGCCCGGCACGCGATGGCGATCGCGGCCGACATCTGCGTCTATACCAACGGGCGTCTGACGGTCGAAACCATCGGTTGATGGGTATCTGGACAACGAACAAGGGGCGCGCGGTGCACGGCGCCGGACCCCGTGGAGAGCGACATGAGTGACCTGACCCCCCGCGAGATCGTGTCCGAACTGGACCGGTTCATCATCGGACAATCGGACGCCAAGCGCGCCGTGGCCGTGGCCATGCGCAACCGCTGGCGCCGCAAGCAGCTGGGCGACGACCTGCGCGACGAGGTGTATCCCAAGAACATCCTGATGATCGGGCCGACCGGCGTCGGCAAGACCGAGATCAGCCGCCGCCTGGCCAAGCTGGCCAACGCGCCCTTCATCAAGGTCGAGGCGACCAAGTTCACCGAGGTCGGCTATGTCGGTCGCGACGTGGAACAGATCATCCGCGACTTGGCGGATGCCGCGATGATCGACACGCGCGAGCGGATGCGCGAGGCGGTCAAGGCCCGCGCCCACAAGGCCGCCGAGGAGCGCGTGGTCGAGGCGCTGGCCGGCAAGGACGCCCGCGACGGCACCCGCCAGATGTTCCGCGACAAGCTGAAGCGTGGAGAGCTGGACGACACGGTGATCGAGCTGGAGGTCCAGGACAATTCCAACCCGCTTGGCGGGATGGAGATGCCGGGCCAGCCGGGGCAGCCTCTGGGCGGCATGATGGACCTGTCCGGCCTGATGAAGGCGTTCGGCGGCCGCAAGGTGCGCCGCAAGGTCACCGTGTCCGAAAGCTATGAGATGCTGATCGCCGAGGAGGCGGACAAGCTGCTGGATGACGACGCCGTCAAGGCCACCGCGCTGGAGGCCGTGCAGCAGAGCGGTATCGTCTTCATCGACGAGATCGACAAGGTCTGCGCCCGCAGCGATGCCCGCGGCGGCGATGTCAGCCGCGAGGGCGTGCAGCGCGACCTGTTGCCGCTGATCGAGGGCACGACGGTCAGCACGAAATATGGCGCGGTCAAGACGGACCATATCCTGTTCATCGCCTCAGGTGCGTTCCATGTGGCAAAGCCCTCGGACCTGCTCCCCGAACTGCAGGGTCGCCTGCCGATCCGGGTGGAACTGCGTGCCCTGACCGAGGAGGATTTCATCCGCATCCTGACCGAGACCGACAACGCCCTGACGCGCCAGTACACCGCGCTGATGGCGACCGAAGGCGTCACTGTCGATTTTACCCAGAACGGCATCGCGGCGCTGGCGCGGATCGCGGCCGAGGTCAACGCCTCGGTCGAAAACATCGGCGCGCGGCGGCTGTACACGGTGATCGAGCGGGTGTTCGAGGAGCTGTCCTTTACCGCCCCCGACCGCAGCGGCCAGTCGGTCAGCGTGGATGCCGATTTCGTGGAACGCCATCTGGGCGATCTGTCGCGGTCGACCGACCTGTCGCGCTATGTCCTGTAAACGGGGAACCTGCGGCCAGCCTGTGGTGTTGGCTGGCTGAACATAACAGGGGACGGATCACATGGGTTGGCTTTTCAGCGTCATCATCTTTGCACTGGATGTCTGGGCGATCGCGCAGATCATCAACACCAATGTCAGCACCAAGTCCAAGATCCTGTGGATCCTGCTGATCGTGATCCTGCCCATCCTGGGTCTGATCATCTGGTATTTCGCCGGACCCAAGTCGAACGTCAGGCTTTGACGCGACCGCACTGACCTGACCTGACGAACGCGCCCCCGGATCCGGGG
>NZ_BBPH01000158.1 GCF_000787695.1 Paracoccus sp. PAMC 22219
CCCCCACCTCGGGGCGCGTCTTCATGGACGGAGAGGACATCACCGGCCTGCCGCCGCACGCGCTGTTCCACAAGGGTCTGCTGCGCACCTTCCAGCTGGCGCATGAGTTCAGCTCGATGACGGTGCGCGAGAACCTGATGATGGTCCCCGGCGCGCAATCCGGCGAGACGATCTGGAAGACCTGGTTCCAGCGCGGCCGGATCGAGCGCGAGGAGGCCGAACTGCGCCGCAAGGCCGACGAGGTCCTCGACTTCCTGACCATCCGCCACCTGACCCATGAAAAGGCCGGCAACCTCTCCGGCGGCCAGAAGAAGCTTCTGGAGCTGGGCCGCACGATGATGGTCGACGCCAAGATCGTGTTTCTGGACGAGGTCGGCGCGGGCGTGAACCGGACCCTGCTGATGACCATCGCCGACGCGATCATCCGCCTGAACAAGGAACGCGGCTATACCTTCTGCGTGATCGAACATGACATGGATTTCATCGGCAAGCTGTGCGACCCGGTGGTCGTGATGGCCGAGGGCAAGGTGCTGGCCAAGGGCAGCGCCCAGGACATCATGAAGAACGAAGCCGTGATCGAGGCCTATCTGGGCACCGGCCTGAAGAACAAGGACATGGTGGGCGCATGAGCGACGCAGGCTTTGGCAATCGCGGCAATCGCGACGCCTCGGTGGTCAACATCAAGGGGATGGGCCAGATCGACGGCACGCGACGGTCGGGCCCGGTGGGTGCCGGTCGCGCGGGCGATCCGTTCCTGATCGGGGACAACATGACCGGCGGATACGGCAAGGGCGCCGACATCCTGCACGACTGCACCATCGCCGTGGAGCAGGGCCAGATCGCGGTGATCGTCGGCCCCAACGGCGCCGGGAAATCCACCGCGATGAAGGCGATCTTTGGCATGCTGAACCTGCGCCAGGGATCGGTCCGGCTGAACGGCCAGGACATCACCGCGCTGAACCCGCAGGACCGGGTCAAGGCGGGCATGGGTTTCGTGCCGCAGGTCAACAACATCTTCCCGTCCATGACGGTCGAGGAGAACCTGGAGATGGGTGCCTATATCCGCCGGGACGATATCAAGGCGACGATGGAGCAGGTCTATGAGCTGTTCCCCGCCGTGGCCGCCAAGCGCCGTCAGGCGCGGGCGAATTGTCGGGCGGTCAGCGCCAGCAGGTCGCCGTGGGCCGCGCGCTGATGACCCAGCCCAAGGTCCTGATGCTGGACGAACCCACCGCGGGCGTCAGCCCCATCGTCATGGACGAGCTGTTCGACCGCATCATCGCCATCGCGCGGGGCGGGCTGCCCGTCCTGATGGTCGAACAGAATGCACGTCAGGCGATGATGATCGCCGACAAGGCCTATGTGCTGGTGCAGGGCGCGAACGCCCATACCGGCACCGGGGCCGACCTGATGCAGAACGACGAGGTGCGCCGCACCTTCCTGGGGGGCTGAGCCGTGGATTTCCTGAACGCCCTGGTGGTTTTTCTGAACTTTGTCTTTATTCCGGCCGCCGCCTATGGCGCGCAGCTGGCGCTTGGCGCGCTTGGCGTCACGCTGATCTACGGCATCCTGCGGTTTTCGAACTTCGCCCATGGCGACACGATGGCCTTTGGTACGGGCATCGTGATCCTGCTGACCTGGGGGCTGCAATCCCTGGGGATAAGCGCGGGGCCGCTGCCCACGGCGCTGATCGCCCTGCCCTTTGGCATCGCGCTGACGGCGCTGCTGGTGCTGGGCACCGACCGGGCGGTCTACAAGTTCTATCGCAGGCAGAAGGCCGCGCCGATCATCCTGGTGATGGCATCGGTCGGCGTGATGTTCGTGATGAACGGCCTGACCCGCATCCTGATCGGCGTGGACGAGATCCGCTTTGACGACGGTGCGCGCTTCATCATCGCCGTCCGTGATTTCCGCGAGATGACGGGGCTGGAGGAAGGGCTTGCCCTGCGGTCCACTCAGGCGCTGACGGTCGGCGTCGCGCTGATCGTGATGGTCGCGCTGTTCTGGTTCCTGAACCGCACGAAATCGGGCAAGGCCATGCGCGCCTATTCCGACAACGAGGATCTGGCCCTGCTGTCGGGCATCGACCCCGAACGCGTCGTGCGCCTGACCTGGATCATCGCAGCCGCGCTGGCGACCATTGCCGGCACGCTGTACGGCTTGGACAAGTCGTTCAAGGCCTTCAACTATTTCCAGATCCTGCTGCCGATCTTTGCGGCGGCCATCGTGGGAGGCCTGGGCAATCCGCTTGGCGCCATCGCGGGCGGGTTCCTGGTCGCGTTCTCGGAGGTGGCGGTGACCTACCCGTGGGTCAAGGTCGTGGGCTATCTGGCCCCCTGGTACGAACCCGGCGGGCTGATGCAGCTGCTGGGCACGGAATACAAGTTCGCGGTCAGCTTCGTGATCTTGATCGTCGTCCTGCTGTTCAGGCCCACCGGCCTGTTCCGCGGCAAATCGGTGTAAGGGGGACTGATCATGGCAACCAACCGTCAAGCCGCGGCATCCACCAACCCGTGGCGTGCGCCGATCCTTTTCGCCATCCTGGCCATCCTGTTCGTGCTGGAGGGCACGGTCC
Source organism: Paracoccus sp. PAMC 22219 (assembly GCF_000787695.1). Classification (GTDB taxonomy): domain Bacteria; phylum Pseudomonadota; class Alphaproteobacteria; order Rhodobacterales; family Rhodobacteraceae; genus Paracoccus. Next base: position 2,576 of record NZ_BBPH01000158.1, read on the forward strand.
GGAACAGCATGTTCTCGGGCAGCTGGAACACCTCGCTGGCGATCCTGAACATGGGGCTGCTGTCGGCGATCACCGCATTGGGCGTCAACATGCAATGGGGCTATGCGGGCCTGTTCAACGTGGGCGTCGTGGGCTTTCTGGCGATGGGCGCACTGGCGCCGGTGCTGGTGTCGCTGCCCCCGGTCGAAGGGGCCTGGGCCGCGGGCGGCACGCGTCTGCTGCTGGCGCTGGCCGTGGGTGTCGGCACACTGGCGATGGCCAAGCTGGCTTGGACCCGGACGCGCAGCGGCATTCTGACCGCGCTGGTGCTGATCGGCGGCTTTGTCGCCTATCGCTGGCTGTTCGACCCCGCGGTCATCGCGATCGAGGCGAACAACCCCGCCCGTCACGGCAACATCGGCGGCCTGGGCCTGCCGGTGCTGCTGTCCTGGGTCGTGGGTGGCGTCTTTGCCGCCGCCGCGGCCTGGGCGATCGGCAAGGTCGCCCTTGGCCTGCGGTCCGATTACCTGGCCATCGCCACCCTTGGCATCGGCGAGATCATCGTGGCTGTCATGAAGAACGAGGACTGGCTGGCCCGCGGGGTCAAGAACATCACCTCGATCCCGCGCCCCGTCGCGCAGGAGGTGGCGTTGCAGCGCAACCCGGAATTCGTCGACTTTGCCGCCAGCTGGGGTTTCCCCGCGGCCGAGGCGTCGGGCATCTGGGTCAAGCTGTCCTACATGTCGCTGTTCCTGGTCGTGCTGCTGGTCATCATCCTGCTGGCCGAACTGGCGCTGAAATCGCCTTGGGGTCGCATGATGCGCGCCATCCGCGACAACGAGACCGCGGCCGAGGCGATGGGCAAGGACGTCACCCGCCGCCACCTGCAGGTGTTCATCCTGGGGTCGGCGGTCGTCGGCGTCGCGGGCGCGATGATGGTCACGCTGGACGGGTTGCTGGCACCGACCAGCTATAACCCGCTGCGCTATACGTTCCTGATCTGGGTGATGGTGATCGTGGGCGGGTCAGGCAACAACTGGGGCGCGGTGCTGGGTGCCGTCACCATCTGGTTCCTGTGGATCAAGGCCGAGGTCTGGGGCCCTGCCCTGATCGCCATGCTGACCGGCCCGATGGCCGACGGTCCGGTCAAGGCGCACCTGCTGGACAGCGCGCCGCACATGCGCTTCATCGCGATGGGGGCGGTTCTGCTGCTGGTGCTGCGCTTTGCGCCACGGGGCCTGCTGCCCGAAAAGTAGGGGCCCAAGAAACGCGAAAAGGGGGCGCGGTTCATACCGCGCCCCTTGTCCGTTCAGCGGCAGTTGTTGCCCAGCACCGTGCTGTGCCACAGCCGCCCGTCCGCTCCGCGCGCGACGCCGCTGCCGATCTGATAGCTCAGCTGGCCCAGAACCTGTTCGCGCTGCGGACCGGGGATCAGCCACGCGTTGACCGTCCCTTCGGGCGTGCCGCCGGCACCGACCAGCTGCACCACGCCGCAGGTCGGATAGCCGACCGACCGCGCGCGATCGACGACGTTCGACCCGTTCGACCCGGCCACATCGGCGCGACCCATCCGCGCCATGTCACAGGCGTGCGACAGGGCGATCCGGTCCAGTTCCGCGTTCGGGGCCAAGGCGTTCTTGCCCTCGACCGCGCGGGCGGCATTGACACCTGCGGACAGGCGCTGGCCGGCGTCCATGTCCCCGCTGCATTCGGCGGCCAGCGCCTGGTCGGCGGGGGCCTGCGGGGCCGTCAGGCCGGGAATCGGCATCTGGCAGGCCGACAGGGCCAGCAGGCAGGTGGCGGCTAGGGACAAGCGCTTCATCGGGACATACCTTTTGCACGGATCGGGGTGATTGACCCCGAACGCGCGCGGGTTTCGCCGGTTCCCCCCGGCCTGTGCGCCGAAATGCTTGCAAGGTCCTGAAACCGCGCTTAAAGCGCACCCATGACCCAGCACCAGCGCCTTCTGATCATCGACTTCGGGAGCCAGGTGACGCAGCTGATTGCGCGTCGCCTGCGTGAACTGAACGTCTATTGCGAAATCCACCCGTTCAACACGGTGACCGACGACACGCTGCGCCAGATGGCGCCGCAGGCGATCATCCTGTCGGGCGGCCCCGCCAGCGTCACGACCGAGGGCAGCCCCCGCGCGCCCCAAGCCGTGTTCGACATGGGCGTGCCCGTGTTCGGCATCTGCTATGGCCAGCAGGTGATGATGGAACAGCTGGGCGGCCGGGTCGAGGCCGGGCACCATGCCGAATACGGCCGTGCCTTCATCGCCCCCGCGCCGGGTCACAAGTCCGACGGCATCTTTGCCGGCCTGTTCGATACGGGCCGGGAGGAAGTCTGGATGAGCCACGGCGACCGCGTCACCAGCCTTGCGCCGGGCTTTCAGGTGATCGGCACCTCGCCCAATGCGCCCATGGCGATGATTGCGGACGAGGCGCGGCATTTCTATGCCGTCCAGTTCCACCCCGAGGTGCACCACACGCCGAACGGCCGCACGATGCTGGACAACTTTGTCCGTCTGGCGGGGTTCACCGGCGACTGGACCATGGCCAGCTACAAGGACGAGGCGATCCGCAAGATCCGCGAGACGGTAGGCGACCGCAAGGTCATCTGCGGCCTGTCGGGCGGCGTGGATTCGTCGGTCGCGGCGGTGCTGATCCACGAGGCGATCGGCGACCAGCTGACCTGCGTCTTTGTCGATCACGGGTTGCTGCGGCTGAACGAGGGCGAGGACGTCGTCAAGATGTTCCGCAACAACTACAACATCCCGCTGATCCACGCGAACGAGGCCGAGCTGTTCCTGGGATCGCTGGAGGGCGTCAGCGACCCAGAGGTCAAGCGCAAGACCATCGGCCGGCTGTTCATCGACGTGTTCCAGAAATACGCCAGCCAGATCGACGGCGCCGACTTCCTGGCCCAAGGCACCCTGTACCCGGACGTGATCGAAAGCGTCAGCTTCAGCGGCGGTCCGTCGGTCACCATCAAGTCGCACCACAACGTCGGCGGCCTGCCCGAGAAGATGGGCCTGAAGCTGGTGGAACCCCTGCGCGAACTGTTCAAGGACGAGGTCCGCGAGCTGGGTCGCGAACTGGGCCTGCCCGCCAGCTTCATCGGCCGCCACCCCTTCCCCGGCCCCGGTCTGGCGATCCGCTGCCCCGGAGAGATCACCCGCGAAAAGCTGGAGATCCTGCGCAAGGCCGATGCGGTGTTCATCGACCAGATCCGCAAGCATGGGTTGTACGACGAGATCTGGCAGGCCTTCGTGGCGATCCTGCCGGTCCGCACCGTGGGCGTGATGGGCGACGGGCGCACCTATGATTTCGCCTGCGCGCTGCGCGCCGTGACATCGGTCGACGGGATGACCGCGGATTACTATCCCTTCACCCACGAATTCCTGGGCGAGACCGCCACGCGGATCATCAACGAGGTCAAGGGCATCAACCGTTGCACCTATGACATCACGTCCAAGCCGCCGGGCACGATCGAGTGGGAATGACGCGGCACCGCGTCGCATGACATCGGGGGAACGCGCAGGGCAACCTGCGCGTCCTTGTCGTTCTGGGGGTGTGCGATGCGTCTGATCCTGGTGCTGGGCGACCAGCTGTCGCCTGATCTGTCGGCACTGCGCGAGGCGCGGCCCGACGACCTGATCGTCATGGCCGAGGTGATGACCGAGGCCAGCTATGTCCCCCACCATCCGCAAAAGATCGCGTTCCTCTTTGCCGCGATGCGCAAGTTCGCCGACCAGCTGCGGCAGGCCGGACACCGGGTCGCCTATGCCACGCTGGACGATCCCGACAACACGCAGTCCATCCCCGGAGAACTGCTGCGCCATGCCGCGGCGCATGGCGCCGATCGGGTGATCGCCACGCGGTCCGGCGAATGGCGCCTGATCGCCGCGCTGGACGACCTGCCCGTGCCTGTCACGCAACTGCCCGACGACCGCTTCATCTGCAGCCAGCCCGAATTCGAAGCCTGGGCCGATGGCCGCAAGGAGCTGCGGATGGAGTGGTTCTATCGCGACATGCGCCGCAAGACCGGGCTGCTGATGGAGGGCGACCAGCCGATGGGCAGCAAGTGGAACTTTGACCACGACAACCGCAAGCCCGCGCAGGCCGACCTGCTGCGGATACCCCCGCCCCGGTTCGAACCCGACGCGGTGACCGCGCAGGTGCTGGACCTGGTCGAAGCGCGATTTCCCGACAATTTCGGGCGGCTGCGGCCCTTTGGCTATGCCACCGACCGGGCGGGCGCGCTGCAGGTGCTGGCGCATTTCATCGACCATTCGCTGGACGAATTCGGCCCCTATCAGGACGCGATGCTGCAGGACGATCCGTTCCTGCACCATTCCATTCTGTCGCCCTATATCAATGCGGGCCTGCTGTCCCCGCTGGAGGTGTGCCAGGCCGCCGCCGACGCCCATGCCGCGGGCAGGGTCCGTCTGAATTCGGCCGAAGGGTTCATCCGCCAGATCATCGGCTGGCGCGAATACATGCGCGGCATCTATTTCCTGGAAGGCCCCGACTACACCGCGCGCAACGTGCTGGGCCATGACCGCGCCCTGCCGCCGGTCTATTGGGGCGCGCCCACGCGGATGAACTGCATGGCGCAGGCCGTGGGACAGACGCGCGACCACGCCTATGCGCACCACATCCAGCGGCTGATGGTGACGGGCAACTTTGCGTTGCTGGCGGGCATCGACCCCGCGCAAGTGCATGAATGGTACCTGGCCGTGTATGTCGACGCCTATGAGTGGGTCGAGGCGCCCAACGTCATCGGGATGAGCCAGTTCGCGGATGGCGGTGTGGTGGGGTCCAAGCCCTATGTCAGTTCGGGCAACTACATCGCCAAGATGTCGGATTACTGCGGCGGATGCGCCTACAAGGTGACGCAGAAGACCGGGCCCGGCGCCTGTCCGTTCAACGTGCTCTATTGGGATTTCATGGTGCGGCACCGCGACAGGTTCCAGTCGAACCCTCGGATCGGGCGCGCCTATGCGACCTGGGACCGGATGGACGCCGACAAGCGCCGCCAGATCCGCAGCGACGCGGCCGCGTTCCTTGACCGTCTGGACGCGGGCGATCCCGTCTGAGCCGCTTGACGCGGGCCTGCACCCCGGCCACGCTAGCGGCCGATCAGCGAAAGGATCTGCCGATGGATTGCGCCTGCGGCCATGCCCACACCGTCGCCCTGGACCCGTCGGGCACCCCGGTTCCCCTGACGCCTGCGCCCGTCGCCCTGCACGGTCACCTGACCTGCCGCGACAAGGCCCAGCTGCTGACCGCGCTGGACCTGCTGCAGGATCATGCCGATGCCAGCCGCGCCGAACCCGGCTGCCTGCGCTTTGACATCGCGCAATCCGACGACCCGATGGTCTGGACCCTGGCAGAGGTCTTTGCCGATGAGGACGCGTTCGCGGCGCATCAGGCGCGCACGGCGTCCAGCCCCTGGGGCCAGCGCAGTCGCGACATGGGCCGCGATTTCCGTCGCCACCCCGCGCAGGTCCTGATCCGCCCCGAGGTGCCGTCCGACCATGCCGCGCTGGACACCCTTCTGACGCTGGCCTTCGGCGGCCCGTCCGAGGCCCGCCTGTTGCGCAGCCTGCGCGCGGATGGTGATCTGTCCCATTCGCTGGTGGTGCATGTCGAGGGCGTGCCGGTGGGCCACGTCGCCCTGTCACCGCTGCGGGCGGCTGGACCCGCGTTCGCGCTGGCGCCGCTGACCGTCCATCCGGCAATGCAGCGTCGCGGCATCGGGCGGGCGCTGATCGAGGCCGCATTGCGCGCCGCCGCTGCGCCGGTCGTGGTGCTGGGCGATCCCGCGGTCTATGCCGGATCGGGATTTGTCCCGGCGGATCCGGTGTCCCCCCATGCGGGGCCCGGTCTGCAGATCCACGGCACCCTGCCCCCAGGCAGCACCATCGCCCATGCCGCGGCCTTTGCGACCCTCTGACGGCGCGCCCCTTGCAGCGCTGCCCGCCAAGGTCCACATCTGACGCCGAAGCATTTGGAAAGGACCCACCATGGCAGGCAACACCGTATTCGATGCAACCGATCCGGCCCGCGCCAAGGGCGATTTCGGCACCTTGCCCGAATGGGACCTCAGCGACCTGTACCCCGCCCCCGACAGCCCGGAACTGACCGCAGACATCGCGCGCATCGAGACGCAGGCGCAGGCCTTTGCCGCCGAATACCAGGGCCGGCTGGCCGACCTGACGCCGCCGCAGATGCTGACCGCGATCGAGGCGTTCGAGCAGATCGATATCCTGGCGGGTCGTGTCATGTCCTATATCGGGCTGCGCTATTACCAGAACACCACCGACCCGGTCCGCGCCAAGCAGATGGGCGACCTGCAGGCGCGCATCACCGACCTGACGACGCCGCTGGTGTTCTTCTCGCTGGAATTCAACCGCATTCCCGACGCGACCTATGAGGGCGTGTTCACCGCCGCCGACGGCCCTGCACGCTACAAGCCGGTCTTTGACCGGATGCGCGCGATGCGGCCCCATCAGCTGTCGGACGAGTTGGAACAGTTCCTGCACGACGCGTCCGTGGTCGGCGCCGCCGCCTGGAACCGTCTGTTCGACGAGACGACCGCCGCCCTGACCTTCGACGCCGACGGAGAGACCCTGGGCCTGGAGGCCACGCTGAACCTGCTGACCGACCATGACCGGGCGCGCCGCGAGGCCGGTGCCCGTGCGCTGGCCAAGGTCTTTACCGCGAATGTCGGTCTGTTCACGCGCATCCACAACACGCTGTCCAAGGAGATGGCGATCGAGGACAAGTGGCGCAAGATGCCCACGCCCCAGCATGGCCGCCACCTGTCGAACCATGTCGAGCCGGAGGTGGTCGAGGCGCTGCGCAATGCCGTCACCGCCGCCTATCCGCGCCTGTCGCACCGCTATTACGCGCTGAAGGCGCGCTGGCTGGGGCTGGACAAGCTGCAGGTCTGGGACCGCAACGCGCCGCTGCCGACCGATGCGCCCCGCGTGATCGACTGGCCCGAGGCGCGGGCGACCGTGCTGGACGCCTATGCGGGCTTTTCGCCCGAACTGGCCGAACTGGCCGAGCCGTTCTTTGACAAGGGCTGGATCGATGCGGGCGTCAAGCCGGGCAAGGCACCGGGCGCCTTCGCGCACCCGACCGTGTCCACCGCGCATCCCTATATCCTGCTGAACTATCTGGGCAAACCGCGCGACGTGATGACCCTCGCGCATGAACTGGGTCATGGTGTCCACCAGCGTCTGGCCGCCCGTCAGGGAGAGTTGCTGTCGTCGACGCCGCTGACGTTGGCGGAAACAGCCTCTGTCTTCGGCGAGATGCTGACCTTCCGCGCGCTGCTGGCCAAGACCACCGATCCGGCGCAGAAAAAGGCGCTGCTGGCCGGCAAGGTCGAGGATATGATCAACACGGTCGTCCGCCAGATCGCGTTCTATGATTTCGAATGCCGCCTGCACGCCGCCCGCGCCGAGGGAGAGCTGACCTCCGACGACATCAACGCCCTGTGGATGGCAGTTCAGCACGAAAGCCTGGGCCCGGTCTTCGAATACATGCCGGGATACGAGACCTTCTGGACCTATGTCCCGCATTTCGTGCATTCGCCCTTCTACGTCTATGCCTATGCCTTTGGCGACGGATTGGTGAACGCGCTGTACGCGGCCTATGAGGACGGTCTGCCGGACTTTCAGGACAAGTATTTCGACCTGCTGAAGGCCGGTGGATCCAAGCATCACCGCGAACTGCTGGCGCCCTTCGGGCTGGACGCGTCCGACCCTGCCTTCTGGGACAAGGGCCTGTCGATGATCGAGGGCCTGATCGACCAGCTGGAAGCACTGGAGGCGTGATCCCGTCTGGCGTCCCCGGCCCGTCGCGCTAGACTGCGCGCAACGGATCGGAGGGGTCATGTGGAAACGGGTGCTGCTGGGGACGGGCGCGGTCCTGGCGATGGGCGTGGCGGGGTTCCTGACCTTCGCCCCGGCCTATGTCGAACGCGGGATGAACCCCGTCACCATGCCGCCAGATGGCTGGCCGGTCACGCCGCAGGCGCAGGCGCTGCATGACCGGCTGGTGATCGGCGACTTGCATTCCGACGCGCTGCTGTGGGACCGCGACCTGCTGGACCGCGTGGGTCGCGGCCACACCGACGTGCCGCGCCTGCTGGACGGCAATATGGCGGTGCAGGTCTTTACCACGGTCACGAAAAGCCCGCGCGGCCAGAACTATGACCACAACGCGGCAGAGACCGGCGACAACATCACGCCCCTGTTCATCGGCCAGCTGCGCCCGCCGCGCAGCTGGTTCTCGCTGCGCGAACGGGCGCTGGTGCAGGCGCAGGCCCTGCAGGACGCCGCCGACCGCGCGCCCGACCGTCTGCGGGTGATCCGCAACCGCGCCGATCTGGCCGACCATCTGGCGCAGCGGCAGGACGGCGCGCAGGTGCTGGGCGCCGTTCTGGGCTCCGAGGGCGGCCACCCGTTGGAGGGCGATCTGGCCAATCTGGATGTCCTGTATGACGCGGGCTTCCGGCTGATGGGTCTGACGCATTTCTTCGACAACGAGCTGGGCGGCAGCCTGCACGGAGAGGGCGGCACCGGCGCGGGCCTGTCCGATTTCGGTCGTCAGGTCGCCGACGCGATGATCGCGCGCGGGATGATCATCGACGTGACCCATGCCAGCCCGCAGATGGTGCGCGACGTGCTGGCCATTCCGGGCGCACGCCCGGTCCTGTCCCATACCGGGATCACCCGGCATTGCCCCAGCCCGCGCAACCTGCCCGACGACCTGGTTGCGCAGATCGCGCAGGCGGGCGGGATCGTCGGCGTGGGGTTCTGGTCGGACGTCGTCTGCGGATCGACCCCCGCCGACGTGGCTCAAGCCATCGCCGCCGCGATCGAGGTTGCCGGAGAGGATCACGTCTCGCTTGGGTCGGACTGGGACGGCTCGGTCGACACGCCGTTCGATGCCGCACACCTGCCCGCGCTGACCCAGGCCCTGCTTGATCAAGGCCTGTCCGAGGTGCAGATCGCCAAGGTCATGGGTGGCAACATGATGGCCTATCTGGCCGAAACCCTGCCGGACAACTGAAGGACTCTTCGATGAAACGCACGACCTTGCTGCACGCCGAACTGTCGGGGCTGATCGCCGCGTTCGGGCATGGCGACATGCTGGTGATCGGCGATGCGGGCCTGCCCGTGCCGCCCGGCGTCCGGGTCATCGACCTGGCGCTGACCCGTGGCATTCCGGGCGTGTTCGACGTGCTGGATGCGGTGCTGGCCGAACTGGTGGTCGAACGATCCGCCATGGCGACCGAGGCCGCTGCCGATCTTCAGGCGCAATTCGCGCAGCGGGCCATCGGGCCCGTCACCGCCCTGTCGCATGACGATTTCAAGCTGGCATCGTGTCAGGCGCGCGCCATCGTGCGCACCGGCGAATGCACCCCATACGCGAATATCGCACTTTACGCCGGAGTTGCGTTTTAGCGGGAACCGACGCGGCCGGATTGCGTTGCAAGCCCAGATGCTTATCCACAAGGAGACTGAGCGATGCAGAAGAAGATCCTGGGCCTGAGCGCCGTGCTGGCCATGATGACGCTGGCAGCTTGCGAAACCGTGCAAGGCGCGGGCCGCGACATCTCGACCGCCGGCGCGGTCGTCCAGCAGGAAAGCGCGCAGGTTCAGTCCGGCATGTGATCCCGCTCGTTCGGCGAGCTTTGACGGCCCCCCGCAGTCCGCTGCCGGGGGGCTTTTTTCTGTGCCGGTTCAGGGCGATGGGGAACCGGACGCCCGGCCCCGCTGTTTCCGCTGACCTGTTCAACGGATGAGGCTGTGATGCGGATCGTGCTGATGGTGCTGCTGGCACTGCCCCTGCCCGCAAACGCGTTCACCGCGCGCAACGGCATGGATGCCCGACAGGTCGACGCGACCGACATCGCCGTGGCGTTCCAGTCCGGAAGCGTAGACACCGATTACTGGTGCGCGGCTGGCGATCTGGCGCAGCGCGTGATGAACCAGCCCGTCGGCACACGCCTGTGGCGGGCCAGCCCCAAGCGCGCGGCTCGGGCGAGGGTATCCTGTTCACACTGGATCCCGCCCGTCAGGCCAAGGATGCGGGCCTGTCCCAGTTCGGCGCAGGCCCGCGCGATGGTGCGATGTCGGTTGGACAGGCCGTTGCCGGGCACTGTCGTGTGGTCATTCCCCTGTTCAGGGACTCGA
>NZ_BBPH01000157.1 GCF_000787695.1 Paracoccus sp. PAMC 22219
GTCGCGATCAGCACGTCCACGCCGCGGTCGATCAGCTTGTCCTGTTCGCCAAAGCTGACGCCGCCGATCAGCAGCGCCTTGGTCAGGCGGGTGTGCTTGGCATAGGTGTCGAAATTCTCGGCCACCTGGGCGGCCAGTTCGCGGGTCGGGCACAGCACCAGGCTGCGCGGCATGCGCGCGCGGGCGCGTCCGCGACCCAGAAGGGTGATCATCGGCAGGGTAAAGCTGGCAGTCTTGCCGGTTCCGGTCTGCGCGATCCCCAGCACGTCGCGGCCTTCCAGCGCGGGCGGAATCGCCCCCTGCTGGATGGGCGTCGGCGTCTCGTAGCCGGCTTCCAGCACGGCCTGCAGCACTTTGGGGTCCAGCTTCAGATCAGAGAACTTGGTCATTCGGGGCTTTCCATTAAGCCGCGCCCGTTCTGGCGCGATGCGTTCCAAGCCGCGCGCCCGTCTGGCGCAGTGGCGGCTAAGTTGGGACGCAAACACGGACGCCCCGCCTTGATACCTGCCGGATGCAGGCCCGCATCGCGTAGACCAAAGGCGCTGCCGCGTCAATCTTTTGCGTGTTCCGTCCCGCCGGCGGGGGTGCAAAGCGGGGCTTTCGGTTGACCTCTCCCCTCCCGAAAGGGTAACCCCCGATGGTCAATCAGGAAGCCCATGATGAACCTTTTCACCGATTTGCGCGGCGTCGTCGTCGAGGCGCTGGACCAGATGGCCGCCGCAGGAGAGCTGCCCGCAGGCCTGGATACCGCCAATGTCACGGTCGAACCGCCCCGCGATCCGGCGCATGGCGACATGGCCACCAATGCCGCGATGGTGCTGGCCAAGCCCGCCGGCATGAAGCCCCGCGAGATCGCCGACCGCCTGGCCGCGCGCCTGACCGACCCCCGCATTGCCGCGGTCGAGGTCGCGGGCCCCGGCTTTCTGAACCTGCGCCTGTCGCCGGTCGTCTGGCAGGGCGTGATCCGCTCGGCCCTGCAGGCGGGCACGGAATTCGGTCGGTCCAGCCTGGGCGCCGATGCCAAGGTCAACGTCGAGTTCGTCAGCGCCAACCCCACGGGTCCGATGCATGTGGGCCATGTGCGCGGGGCGGTCTTCGGCGACGCGCTGGCGCGGCTGCTGGCGTTTTCCGGCCATGACGTGACGCGCGAATACTATATCAATGACGGCGGCGCGCAGGTCGACGTGCTGGCCCGCTCCGCCTATGAGCGCTATCGCGAGGCCAACGGGCTGGAGCCCGAGATCCGCGAGGGGCTGTATCCCGGCGACTATCTGATCCCCGTCGGAGAGGCGCTGAAGGCAAAGTACGGCGACAGTCTGCTGGACCGCCCCGAATCCGACTGGCTGGAGGATATCCGCGACTTTGCCACGCAGGCGATGATGGAACAGATCCGCGGCGACCTGGCGATCCTGGGCGTGCAGATGGACGTCTATTCCAGCGAAAAGGCGCTGTACGGCACCGGCCGGATCGAGGACGCGATCGCGCGCCTGGACGCGCAGGGCCTGATCTATCGCGGCGTGCTGGAACCCCCCAAGGGCAAGCTGCCCGAGGACTGGGAGGCGCGTGAACAGCTGTTGTTCCGGTCATCCGCGCATGGTGACGACGTGGACCGGCCCATCCAGAAATCGGACGGGGCCTGGACCTATTTCGCGCCCGATATCGCCTATCACTGGGACAAGATCGACCGCGGCTTCGATCAGCTGATCGACGTGTTCGGCGCCGATCACGGCGGCTATGTCAAGCGCATGAACGCGGCGGTCAAGGCGCTGTCGAACGGCCGCGTGCCCCTGGACGTCAAGCTGATCCAGCTGGTCAAGCTGTACAAGAACGGAGAGCCGTTCAAGATGTCCAAGCGCGCCGGCACCTTCGTGACGCTGCGCGACGTAGTCGAGGAGGCGGGGGCTGATGTCACCCGCTTCATCATGCTGACGCGCAAGAACGACGCGGCGCTGGATTTCGACTTTGCCCGCGTGCTGGAACAGTCCAAGGACAACCCGGTCTGGTACGTCCAATACGCCAGCGCCCGCGTGCATTCGGTGCTGCGCCGTGCGGCCGAGGCAGGGATCGCGGTCGACGATTCGACCCTGGCCGATGCCGATCTGTCCGTGCTGGCCCACCCTGCAGAGCTGGAGTTGGCCCGCAAGGTCGCCGAATGGCCCCGCCTGGTGGAAAACGCGGCCCGCGCGCACGAGCCCCATCGCGTCGCGTTCTTCCTGTACGAGCTGGCCTCTGACCTGCATTCGCTGTGGAATCGCGGCAACGACGACACGTCGCTGCGATTCATCCAGGATGGCGACGCGGTCACAAGCCAAGGAAAAATTGCGCTGGTCCGGGCGGTTGGCGTTGTTATTTCATCCGGTCTCGCTATTCTTGGCGTCACTCCGGCGGAAGAAATGCGCTGACTGAAAGCGTCGCTGCCGGGGAAGGCTGAGAGCAGGCAAAAGTTAATCCGGGACAACCGGCGGGCAGGCGAACATGGCAGTGATGGACTTCCGCGAAGGCGGCTACGTTTTCTCGCGTCACAAGGTGAAGCGCGAATTCTCTTACGATCAGAACGGACAGCCCGCAGCGGCTGCCGGTCAGGCACAGCACCCCGTGCAGGCCGACGGCCTGCCGGCGCGGCTGGCGCGGGTCACCCATTACATGGGTGCGGTCGCGTCGGTGGCGCTGATGGTCGGGCTGATGGCCTGGGGCTGGCAGCTGGTGTCGCGCGACGTGTCGGGCGTGCCCGTCATCCGCGCGGTTCAGGGCGAGGCCCGCACCACCGCCGAGGAGCCGGGCGGACAGCTGACCAACCACACCGGGCTGGCCGTGAATTCGGTCGCCGGCGGGCAGGTCCTGTCGCCGACCGACCAGGTGGCGATCGCGCCCGCACCGGTGGATCTGTCCGCCGATGACGTGGCGATGGGCGAACTGGGTGCCACGGCACACGAACCCTCGAACCCGTCGGAAACGCCGCTGACCTTTGCGGGCGAACCCATCGTGCCGCTGTCCGACAGCGAGGCACGCGCCTTGGCCGACGCGAAGGCCGCCGCCGCCGCGGAACGCGCCTTGGCCGACCAGGCCGTGAACCAGGCCGCGATCATCGACGCCCCCGCCACCGAGGGCCCGGTGACCGAGGTCGTCACCGACGAGAACGGCCTTCCGGCGCAATCTGCGGCCATCGCCGAGGCGCTGGCTCAGGCTCAGGCCGAGGCGAATCCCGGCGTGGTCGTGGCCTCGGTCCGGCCCACGCCGCGCCCCCGCGTAACGCGCGTCGCCGCAGCCCCGGCTGCCGCCGCCGCGCAGACGGCCGTGGCCGAAGCACCCGCACCGGCCCCCGACCGCCCCGAAGCGGCCCCCGCACCGACCCCGGCCCCGGTCGCCTCCAACAGCGCCAGCGGCCCTGTGGTGCAGGTCGGCGCGTTCGACAGCGATTCCATCGCCAATGGCGAATGGCAGCGGCTGGCCGGACGCAATGGCGGCCTGTTCTCCGGCAAGTCGCCGGTGATCCAGGAACACCAGTCGAACGGCCGCACCTTCTGGCGGCTGCGGGTCGCAGGCTTTGATTCGTTGTCCGAGGCGCGGCAGTTCTGTTCGGCGCTGCAATCGTCGGGGACCGACTGCCTGGCGCTTGGCGGCTGACGCCGTGCAGAACGCGACCATTCTGGGCGGGATCGGCGGTCTGACACTGACCCCGAACGAGGCCGCGTTCTTTCGCGACGCCGACCCCTGGGGCTTCATCCTGTTCGGGCGCAATGTCGATGCGCCCGACCAGCTGCGCCGCCTGACAGCCCAACTGCGCGAGGCCGTGGGCCGCGACTGCGTCATCACCATCGATCAGGAAGGCGGGCGCGTGCAGCGCCTGCGCGCCCCGCACTGGACCGACTGGCCCGCGCCGCTGGACCAAGCGCAGGCCGGGCCGCAGGCGATGTGGCTGTACTATCACCTGATCGGCCAGGAATTGCGGGCGGTGGGCATCGATTCGAACTGTGCGCCGACGCTGGACGTGGCGCAGGACGCGACGCATCCCTTTCTGCGCAACCGTTGCCTGGGCACCGACCCGGACCGCGTAGCCGAACTGGGCCGCGCCGCGGCCGACGGGCTGTTGGCGGCGGGAGTCCTGCCGGTGGTCAAGCACATGCCGGGCCACGGCCGCGCGCAGGTCGACAGCCATCACGGCCTGCCCGTGGTCGACGCATCCGAGGCCGAGCTGGACGCCGTCGATTTCGCGCCGTTCCGGGCGCTGAACGATCTGCCGATGGGCATGACCGCGCATATTCGCTTTCCGGCGCTGGATGACGGACCTGCCACGGCATCGCGCCGGATGATCGGGCTGATCCGCGACCGGATCGGGTTCGACGGGCTGCTGATGACCGATGACATCACCATGAACGCCCTGTCGGGGACCGAGGCCGAACGCGCGACCGCGTCCATCGCGGCGGGTTGTGACCTGGTCCTGCATTGCAACGGCACGATCGCGCAGATGGCGCCGGTGGTGCAGGCCGCGGGCCCGATGACGCGTGACGCCATGCGCCGCGCCGATGCCGCGCTGGCCCGTCGCCTGCCGCCTGCGGCCGTCGACATCGCCGCCCTGACCGACCAGTGGCGCGTGCTGAGCGCTTGACAGGCGGGCGCACGGGCACGACCCTTTGCGCCCACGCCAAGGAGGCTTCGTGGCCAGACAGGTCCCCTATCTTCAGCCCGTCGCCGACCCCGATGTCGCGCAGCGCCGCGCCGACGAGGCGCTGATCGTCGATGTCGACGGCTATGAGGGCCCGCTGGACCTGCTGCTGACGCTGGCGCGCACGCAGAAGGTGGACCTGCTGAAGATCCGCGTGCTGGACCTGGCCGAACAGTACCTGGTCTTCGTCGAGGAGGCACGTGCCTTGCGGATCGAGCTGGCGGCCGACTATCTGGTCATGGCCGCTTGGCTGGCTTTCCTGAAATCGCGCCTGCTTCTGCCCCCCGACCCTGAGGCCGAGGGCCCCTCGGCCGAGGACATGGCCGCCCACCTGGCATTCCAGCTGGAGCGTCTGGCCGCGATGCGGCAGGCTGCGGCGCAGCTGATGGGACGCGACCGGCTTGGCCTGTCGCGGTTCGCCCGCGGCGCGCCGGAAACCGTGGCGCGCAGCCGGCGGACGCAGTGGCAGGCGGGGCTGATCGACCTGATGCGCGCCTATGCCCGGCTGAAGACGCGGGACGAATTCCGCCCCTATGCGTTTGACCGGCACGACATCTTCACGATGGAACAGGCGCTGGACCGCCTGCGCCGGATGATCGGGTTCACCGGCCAGTGGACCGACCTGTCGGTGTTCCTGCCCGATGGCTGGTCGAACGACCCCAAGCGACGGCGCAGCGCCACCGCCGCGACCTTTGCCGCCTCGCTGGAGCTTGCGCGCCAGGGCCGGCTGGAGATACGGCAGGCCGAGACCTTCGCGCCCATCCATTACCGGCAAAAGCCCCATGACGACTGCAGCTGAATTTCCGCCCCCCGCGCTGGACGAACAGGCCCGCATGGTCGAGGCGATCCTGTTCGCCGCCACACAGCCGATGACGGTGCGCGACCTGGCCGCCCGCATGCCGCATGGCTGCGACCCGGCCGAGGCCCTGGCCCTGCTGCGCGCCACCTATCAGGGGCGCGGCGTCGTCCTGGAACGCATCGGCGACGGGCACGCGTTTCGGACCGCGCCCGACCTGTCCTTTCTGATGCAGACCGAGACGGTGGACACCCGCCGCCTGTCGCGCGCCGCGATCGAGACGCTGGCCATCATCGCCTATCACCAGCCCGTCACCCGGACCGAGATCGAGGAGGTGCGGGGCGTGACCCTCAGCCGCGGCACGCTGGATCAGCTGATCGAGATGGAATGGGTGCGCGTCGGTCGCCGTCGCCTGACCCCCGGTCGTCCCGCGACCTATGTGGTGACCGAGGCGTTTCTGGATCATTTCGGCCTGGAATCGGCGCGCGACCTGCCAGGGCTTGCGGAACTGCGGGCGGCGGGGCTGCTGGAATCGCGCCCGCCCGCCGATGGTCTGGGCCTGCCCCTTGTCGGCCGGGATGCGGACCCCGATATCGACCCCGAAGAGTTGTTCGAGGATGAGTGATCGATGAACGCCAATCAGCTGATCAGCATGTTCACCCGCCTTGTCGCGCGCCGCGCGATGAGCTGGGGGATCAACAAGGGCCTTGGCAGCCTGTCGCGCGGCAAGGCGGGGCAGGGCAAGCCTGTGCCCGGTACGCGGCGCAGCGATGCGCAGATGCAGGACTTGGCGCGCAAGATGCGGACCCTGTCGCGGCTGACGCGTCGCTGAGGCTGGGCTTTCCCGGCGACGCGCGCTAGGGCTGCGCGATGGACAACACCCCTTTCGAGATCTTTCTGGTCGCCACCCCCGGCCTCGAGGCACCGCTTGCGGCAGAGGCCAAGGCCCTCGGCTGGACCGGCGTGATCCAGCCCGGCGGCGTCACCATCCAAGGCGGGTGGGCCGACGTCTGGCGCGCGAACCTGATGCTGCGCGGCGCCACCCGCGTGCTGGCGCGCATCGGCGGGTTCCGCGCGATGCACCTGGCCCAGCTGGACAAGCGCGCGCGCAAGTTTCCTTGGGGTGACCTGCTGCCCCGCGACCTGCCGGTGCGGGTCGAGAGCATCTGCCGGGCGTCCAAGATCTATCACGCGGGCGCGGCCACGCAGCGGATCGAGCGCGCCATCACCGAGGAACTGGGTGCCCCCCTGGCCACGCCAGAGGATCGCGGCCCGTCGATCACCGTCAAGGCGCGGATCGAGGACGACCTGGTGACGTTCAGCTTGGATACGACGGGCGAATCGCTGCACAAGCGCGGTCACAAGGAGGCCGTCGCCAAGGCCCCCATGCGCGAGACCATGGCCGCGATGTTCCTGGCCGAGATGGGCTTTGACGGCAGCCAGCCGGTGCTGGACCCGATGTGCGGGTCGGGCACCTTCGTGCTGGAGGCCGCCGAGATCGCGCTTGGCCTGCTGCCCGGTCGCAGCCGCGGCTTTGCGTTCCAGCGGTTCGCGAATTACGACGCGGCCGCATTCGCCAAGATGAACGCTGCCCCTGCGTCGCGTGATCTGTCCGTGCAGTTCCTGGGCTTTGACCGCGACCCCGGCGCGATCCGCATGAGCGAGGCCAACGCCGTCCGCGCGGGCGTGACCGACGCGACGCGGTTCCAGGCGGGGCAGGTGACCGACCTGCAGCGACCCGAAGGCCCGCCGGGCATCGTGATCGTAAACCCGCCCTATGGCACCCGGATCGGCAACAAGGGCCCGCTGTTCGGCCTGCACGGCCAGATGGGCGCGGTGTTGCGCGAACGGTTCCAGGGCTGGCGCATCGGCATGGTCACGTCCGAGGCCGGGCTGGCCAAGGCCACCGCCCTGCCGTGGAAGGCCCCCGGTCCGATCGTCGCGCATGGTGGGCTGAAGGTCCGCCTGTGGCAGACCGGGCCGCTTTAGCGGAACTGCTTGGCCAGCTTCAGGCCCTGACCCTGATAGTTCGACCGGATCCCCTCGCCATACAGGCGCTGCGGGCGGGCGCTCATGCGCTCATAGACCAGACGGCCGACGGTCTGGCCGTGTTCCAGGACGAACGGCGCCTCGTGGCAACGCACCTCCAGCACGCCGCGCGCGCCGTGGCCCTCATCGCCGATGCCAAAGCCGGGGTCGAAAAAGCCCGCGTAATGGACCCGGAATTCGCCCACCATCGCCAGATAGGGGGCCATCTCGGCGGCGTAGTCCGCGGGGATCGCGACCGATTCGCGGCTGACCAGGATATAGAACGCACCGGGGTCCAGGATCAGCCGACCCTCGGTCGTGCGCAGTTCGTCCCAGAATTCGGCCACGGGATAGCGCCGATGCGGTCTAGGTCGATCACCCCGCTATGCGGACGGGCGCGATAGCCGACCAGATCGCCCTCGGCAGGCCGCAGGTCGACCGAGAACCCCAGACCGTGATCGATCAGCACCGGTGCGCCGCCCACCAGCGGCTGATCCGCATGCAGGGCGGTCAGGTCGGCATCCGACAGGACCGCCTGGCCCTGCCGCAGGCGCAGCTGGTTCAGGCGCATCCCGGGCCGCACCAGCACCGAAAAGCTGCGCGGACAGATCTCGGCGTAAAGCGGTCCGTCATAGCCCTCGGGCAGGCGGTCGAATTCGGTGCCGTCATCGGTCACCAGCCGGGTCAGCAGGTCCAGCCGCCCGGTCGAGGATTTGGCATTCGCGACCGCGGACATGCCCGCGGGCAGGGCGATTCGCTCCTGCAGCGGGATCAGGTAGACGCAGCCGCGTTCCAGCACGGCGCCGTCTGACAGGTCCATCTGGTGCATCTGGAAATCGGCCAGACGGTCCGCGATGCGCCGACCGCGCCCGGCCAGAAAGCTGGCGCGCAGGCGATAGGCGGTGTGCCCAAGACGCAGGTCAAGGCTGGCGGGCTGGATCTGTTCGGGTGTGACGGGGGCATCGGCACGGATGACGCCTTGGTCGATCAGGTCGCGGATATCGCTGTCGGGCAGAACGCCATTCATGTCGGAAACCCCTGATGCGGGTGGGGGATAAGGGAAACGCCCACCCTTGAGAAAGGATGGGCGTTTTCGGAATGGTCGGGCCGGAGAGATTCGAACTCTCGGCCTTCCGCCCCCCAGACGGACGCGCTAACCAGGCTGCGCCACGGCCCGACGCGCATGCTATAAAGCGATCCGGCAGGCCAGCACAAGGGCCTGGGCGCGGAAAACTTTGACAAATCGCACGCGGGGATCAGGACAGGCTCAACATGGCCTGCGCCAGCCGCAGGACGGCCGGCTTGGTCCGCGGCCAGCGGCGATCTGACGGCGAAATGCGTTGCAGATGACGCGCCATGCCGCTGAGGCGCGCCAGCCAGACGGTGGGTTGCAAAGGCATCGGCGCAGGTTGTGGCGGGGCAGGGGGCGGCGTTTCGGGTTGCGCGGTCAGCTGCTGCACCCCGCGTTTGCGCACCGACTGACCGCGATCGGTGGCGATCTGCCGGATCGCGCCACGAATCGTCAGCCCGTCGTCACGCAGCAACGCGCAGATGCCCGCCGCCATCTCGACATCAGCGGGTCGGTAATAGCGCCTGCCGTCGGGACGCTTCATCGGTTTCAGGGCCGAAAACTGCGTCTCCCAATAGCGCAGGACGTGCGGTGCCACGCCGATCAGGGCCGCCACCTCTCCGATCGACCGGAATGCCTCTGCGCCCTTCGCCATGGGGTCTGGCCAGCGCTATCGCTTGTTTCCGGCCGCCACGCGATCCTTCATCAGGTGCGAGGGCCGAAAGGACAGCACGCGGCGGGGCGTGATGGGCACTTCCTCGCCGGTCTTGGGGTTGCGGCCGATCCGCTCGTTCTTGTCGCGCACCGAAAAGGTGCCGAAGGACGAGATCTTCACCTGCTCCCCCTGCACCAGCGCGTCCGAGATGTGGTCCAGTACGCTCTCGACCAGCTGTGCCGATTCGTGACGGGAAAGGCCGACGTCACGGAAAACCGCTTCGGCCAAGTCCATCCGGGTCAAGGTCTTGTCGCCCATGGTTGATCCTCTTGAATGCGGGAAGGATGGTTCGAATTCCCATGGCTGTCAACGAGCCCCGCGGGGAAATCGTTCCCCGCCCGATACTTGTCACGCGCGTGTGGGAAATTGAGCGCGGCCCGGCAATTGATTCGGGCGTGACGCTTCCCATCTGTTGGAGACGGGAAACACCGATGGAGAACATGATGGCAGGCGGATGGGCCCGCGACGACGCGGTGAACGACCAGATCGACGTCAGCACGGCCGAGGCGATCGCCCGCGCCCGACTTGCAGCGTCACGCCCTCGGGCCGGCGACAGCGCGCGCTTCTGCGCGGAATGCGACGAACCGATCCCCGAGGCGCGCCGCGCGGCGCAGCCGGGGGTGCAGCTGTGCGTGGCGTGCCAGTCCAGGCATGACCGCGCGCGACGGCCTGCGGGCGGCATGAACCGCCGCGCCAGCAAGGATGCGTTGTTGAAATAGCCTACCAGCGCAGGACGACGGCGCCCCAGCTGAGTCCGCCGCCGATCGCTTCGGTCACCAGGACCTGGCCCGGCTTGAACCGCCCCTGACCATCGGCCACCGACAGGGCCAGCGGGATCGATGCGGCCGAGGTGTTGCCGTGATCTGCCACGGTCAGGACGACCTTTTCCAGCGGCAGGTGCATCTTTTGCGCGGTAGCGGTGATGATGCGCATGTTCGCCTGATGCGGGACCAGCCAGTCCACATCGGCAGGCGTCAGCCCGGCACGGTCCAGCGCGGTATGCGCCGTCTTGGCCAGCTTTTCGACCGCGTGGCGGAAGACCAGGTTGCCCTGCATGCGCAGTTGACCGGCCGTCCCAGTCGAGGACACGCCGCCGTCGACATACAGCAGGTCGCGATAGGTGCCGTCGCTGTTCAGGTCGCTGGCCAGAATGCCGCGATCGTCGCTGGTGCCCGCGCCCTCCTGCGCCTGCAGGACGACGGCTCCGGCGCCGTCGCCGAACAGCACGCAGGTACCGCGGTCGGTCCAGTCCATGATGCGCGAGAAGGTCTCGGCCCCGATGACCAGGATGCGGTCGGCCTGGCCCGCGCGAATCATCGCGTCGGCATTGGCCAGCGCAAAGACGAAACCTGCGCAGACGGCCTGAACGTCATAGGCAAAGCCGTGTTTCATGCCCAGGCCGGCCTGGACCATGGTCGCAACAGCCGGAAAGGTGAAATCGGGGGTCGAGGTCGCCAACACGATGCCGTCGATGTCGGCGGCCGTCAGGCCGGCGCGGTCCAACGCAACCTTGGCGGCGCGGATCGCCAGGTCGCTGGTGTTCTGGCCTTCGGCCGCGAAATGGCGACGCTCGATCCCGGTGCGGGACCGGATCCATTCGTCGGTGGTGTCCAGCTTGCCCTCGAACCAGCTGTTCTCGACGATGCGTTCGGGCAGGTAATGCCCGGTGCCGCAGATGACCGAACGACGCGTCACGACGATGCTCCTGTCTCGGTGGCGCTGGCGGATGCCGCGGCACCTTGGGCCACGCGGGCGGCCAGACGATCCTGGAAGCCCGACTTGGCCAGGGTGAAGGCCAGCTTGATGGCCGCGGACACGCCGGTCGCATCGGCGGAACCGTGCGATTTCACCACCGTGCCGTTCAGGCCCAGGAAGATGCCGCCATTCACGCGACGCGGATCGATGCGTTTCTGCAGGCGCTTCAGCGATGTCATGGCCAGAACGGCCGCAAACTTGGACATGATCGAATTTGAAAAGGCGTCCTTGAGGAAATCACCGACCAGCTTGGCGGTACCTTCGCCGGTCTTCAAGGCGACATTGCCGGTGAATCCATCGGTGACGATCACATCCACGCGGTCTGACGGCAGATCGCCGCCCTCGACGAAGCCGACATAGGTATAGCTGCCCTGGGCCGCCTGTTCGATCATTTCGTGGGCCTGCTTCAGCTCGGCCCGGCCCTTGTGCTCCTCGGTGCCAACGTTCAGCAGGCCGACGCGCGGCATGGGCAGGCCCAGGCCGTTGCGCGCATAGGACGCGCCCATCAGGGCATATTGCAGCAGGTCATGCGCGTCGGCACGGATGTCCGCGCCCACGTCCAGCATGATGTTGAACCCTTGGGGATTGCGCGACGGCCACAGGCACGCAATGGCCGGACGGTTCACGCCCGGCAGCTTGCGCAGGCGCAGCATCGACAGCGCCATCAGCGCGCCAGTGTTCCCGCAGGACACGGCGACCTGAGCCTCTCCGGCCTTGACCGATTCCAGCGTGGACCACATCGAGGTGCCCTCGCCCTTGCGCAGGACCTGGCTGGGCTTGTCATGCATCGTCACCACGCCGGCGGCATGGCGGATGTCACAGCGACCGGCCAGCACCTTGCGACGCGCGATCAGACCCGCAAGCTCTGCCTCGTCGCCATGGACGATAAAGCGGATCTCGGGGTTCTTCTCGGCGCTTTCGGCCATGCCTGCGACGACGACGGCGGGGCCGCGGTCGCCACCCATGGCGTCAACCGATATCACCACGCTGCCCCCGGTTTCGGGGACGCGCGGTGTCGGTGTGCTCGCGGAGGGGACGGACATCAGGACGGACGCGCCGGAATCAGGCCGCGTCGTCGTCCAGGTCGATCTCGTTCGCCTTCGCGATCACTTCGCGGTCGGCGTAGTGGCCACAGGACGGGCAGACGTGATGCGGGCGCTTCAGTTCGCCGCAGTTGGAGCATTCGTTCGGGTTGCCCGCGACCAGCGCATCATGCGCACGGCGCATGTTGCGCTTGGACCGGGTTACGCGATTCTGAGGGACAGCCATGTCACCACCTCGGTTGTCAGGGTGCGGCGCCAGAACGCAATCACACCAGATTTGAATTCGTAAATGAACCGCGCAGATACGCCATGACGACCGCGCCCGCAAGCCCCGAAGGCCAAGGGACGGCCGCAAACGCACCGCACATGGCCCCCCTTTGCCGCGAACCGCCCCCGATTGCGCCCCCCGGCGGCGGGATCGGCCGCATTTCGCGCCCGCCTGTGGCCCGATGGCCACGCCGGGGTGATCAGGATTCGCTGTCCTTGCCGCCCAGCAGCTTGTCCAGCCCGGCAAAGGGGCGGCGCGTGTCGCTGGCCTCTTCGTCTGCGACAGGGGCTTGGGGCAGGCTGGCACCCGCGGCCCGCGGATAGGCGGGCAGGGCCAGCGACAGCGCCTCGACCATGATGGCGGTCAGGTCGATGAAGTTGCCCAGGGGTTCCAGCGTCTCGTCCGGCATCTCGGCCTCGTCGCCTTCGGGGGCGGCCACATGCGGAGAGAACTGGATGCGCACCGGTTCGGATATGTCGGTGCGCACGGGTTTCAGGGTGATGACACAAGGTTGCGTCACGCGCGCGGCCAGCGTGGCCGTCAGCAGCCAGCTGTCGGTGCCATGCGCGCGCAGCGTTCCGCGAAAGTCCAGGCGCGTCAGCGCGTCCAGCCCCAGCTCGGCCGCCAGGGCGCTGCGCACGCCGTCGTCGGGGCGCAGGTGAAAGGTCGTCGGCGCGTTCGGGTTCAGATGCGCGACGCGCAGCCGCTGCGGATGCGATTCGGGGGTGATCATGTCGGGCCTTTGTTCGGTGCGGCGCGGGGCGCGTGACCCCGAGGATTGATATTCTTGAGCAGGGTGGCCGAGTTTGCTAGGCAGGGCGGGCCGCGTCAACCGCCCCAAGGAGGGAACCCGCCCATGTCCGCCATCAGAAGCCTGATGACACTGGCGTTTCTGGCTGTCCTCGGGCTTGCCGCCTGTGCACCCATCGAACGGAACCACGGATACGTCCCCCCCGATCTGGAACTGGCGCAGGTCGTGCCGGGCCAGACCACGATGGACGACCTGCCCGGCCTGATCGGTCGCCCGTCGGCCCAGGGGTTGCTGACCGGGTCCGGCTGGTACTATGTCGGATCGCGCTGGAGCCGCTTCGGCCCCGCCGCCGCCAGAGAGATCGACCGCAAGGTCGTCGCCATATCTTTCGCGCCCACGGGCGTGGTCAGCAATGTCGAGACCTTCGGCCTTGAACGCGGCCGTGTCGTCAGCCTGTCGCGTCGCGTGACCGATGGCAGCGTGACCGACATCTCGTTCATCGGACAACTGCTGGGGAACCTGGGCAACTTCCAGGCCGGCGACTTCATCGAGTGACAGGGCGGGGCGCGGTCCTAGACCGCGCCTGCCAACTGATCGGCCAGCCGATGCAGGTCGTCGCGGTGCCCGGTGCGCCCCGACGGCAGGTCCGGGTCCGATGTCATCGCGATCGACAGGGCCGGCTGACGGCGCGTCGCGGGAAAGACATAGACCATCTGCCCGCCATATCCCCAGCCGTAGCGAACATCCCGCCCGGCCATGCGGCCCAGGAACCAGCCATAGCCGTATCCCTGCCCGCTGAAGATGCTGGCGGTGCGGCGCTGCCAGCTTTCGTCGATCCAAGCGGCGGGAACGACCTGCCGCCCGCCCGCCTGCCCGCCGCGTGCGTACATCGCGCCGAATGCCAGCAGGGACCGGGTGCTCATCGCCATCTGGTTGCCGCCCAGATAGATGCCCTGGGGATCGCGGTCCCACCCGGTGATCTGGAACCCGGGAATGGGCGACAGCCAGTCGCGCGCGACATCCAGCAACGGTTGTCCGGTGACGCGGGTCAGGATCGCCGCGACCAGATGGGTCGAGGCGGTCGAATACTGCATCCGCGTGCCGGGGTCCTGGACGAAGGGCGCGGCAAGCGCGCTGCGCACCCAGTTCGGGCTGCTGACCCACCGGCCGTAATTCTGCCCCGACTGGCGTTCCAGCCCGGCCTGCATCGACAGCAGGTTGCCCAAGGTGACGCGCGCCAGGCGCGGGTCGGCCGATGCGGGCAGGTCGCTGCGCAACAGCGGGGCGATGGGCTGATCCGCGCCCTCCAGCAGGCCGCGCCCGATGGCAATGCCCGCCAGTGCGGACACGACCGACTTCGAGGCCGACTTGATGTTCGTGGGGCTGTCCGGGGTGAAGCCGTGATAGCCTTGGGCGGCCAGTTCGACGCCTTGGGCACCATCATCCTGCCACAGGGCGATGGCGCGCAGCGGCGGCATCGACCCCGCCTGCGACAGCAGGGGGCCAGGCTGGCGCGGGCGGTGCGGGGAGCTGCCAGCAGGGGCAGGGCGGCGGCGGTCAGGATCAGGGCGCGTCTTTTCATGCGCACAATATGGGGCGGGGCGTGGGCCATGGGCAATCACGCTTGCGTGGGCGCGGCGCGGGCTTTACCGCTTGGCCAGCCCTTTCGGAAAGGTCCGACCATGAGTGCGCTGGATGATCTTGCCCTCGTCCCGTTCCACGACGCGGACGCGCCGCAGCGCGCGCGGATGCTGTCGCGGCTGGCGGATACGGAACTGACCGTGGCCCTGCTGCGCGAACCCATCCAC
Organism: Paracoccus sp. PAMC 22219; assembly: GCF_000787695.1. Lineage (GTDB taxonomy): Bacteria > Pseudomonadota > Alphaproteobacteria > Rhodobacterales > Rhodobacteraceae > Paracoccus. The sequence continues at coordinate 14,897 of NZ_BBPH01000157.1, forward strand.
GACCAGGTCGAGCTGCAGATCTTCGACCTGGACGGGGTTCGCGTCGCGCTGGCCTGCGACGCCGAGGATCGGCTGGCGGATTTCTTTGGCCATCCAGTGGCTTACGCGGCGCTGCCGGGGCGGGTTCTGGCGGGGCTGCTGAATGCCGACGGTGCCGGGCTGCTGGTCAATCCGGGGCACCCGTCGGAAATGCTGCTGGATACCGGCATGCTGGATTGGCTGACCGGTGCGCTGGATGCGTCGCCCGAACAGGGCCAGGCCCGCCTGCGCCTGACCGCGCCCGATGCGCAGGTCGCGCAGGCGCTGGCCGATCCGCTGGCCGAACGGCTGGCGGACCTGCGCGGTCTGGTCGCAGGCGCGGCGCTGGTCGGTGCATCGGGGGACGGTGCCGCGCATCTGCTGGTCATCGCCGGCGCGCCGGTCGATCGCCAGCCCGCCATCGCCAAGGCGCTGGCCGAGGCGCTGGCCTTTCTGCCCGCCCAACCCGGCGGCGTCGACATCAGCTTTTCCGACGCGCCGCCCCCCGCGGGATCGCTGCTGTTCGACCTGACGCCCCCCGAGCCCGAGGAACCGGCACCGCGTCCGAAAGGCCCCCCGATCCTGCGCTGAACGGGCAAGTGCGGTTGCACTGGG
>NZ_BBPH01000156.1 GCF_000787695.1 Paracoccus sp. PAMC 22219
GCCCCCCGGCGTCGCGGGACGCAACCGACACATCGCCCTCTGCCGCCTCCGCAGTCGACGCGTCCACCGTCTCCGCCTCCTGGTCGGTTGCGACCGGGTCGTCCGCGACGGATGCATCAGCAACCGGGGCGTCGGCTGTGGGTGCATCCGTCGCGGGGATATCACTGACCGCGTCTGCGGGCTCCGCTTCGTCCTCGATCCCCGCCGAGGCCATCAGCCGCCGCATTGCCGCCCGAAAATCATCCGCAGGCTGCCAGACAAGCGAAGCCGCATCCTCGCCCTCGGTCGTCGCCAGATGCTCTGCCACCAGCCGGTGACCGATGCCGTACCCGGCCCATTTGCGGATCCGCCCGCGGCCCAGGAACCATTCGCCGTGATCGTAATCGCGCCGCGCCCACAGCCCTGCGGCCTGCTTCAGCGTCCCTGCGACGGGCCGCACCGCATCCCATGGATCGGGCGGGCCGCCCAGCAGCTGTTGCACGAAATGTCCCGCCAGCCCCTCGGTGACCAGCGCCTCGCCCAGGGACCGGCCATAGCCCGGCCCATCCCACCGGACCAGATGATGCAATTCGTGCACCAAGGTCCGGCGGAAATGCTCCGGGGTGACGCGGGACGGGTCCAGCACGATCTCGATGATGCCGGGGGCGGGGGCATGGCCCGCGATGCCCCATTCCGGGATCACCGCGTCGCCCTCCCGGACCACCAGATCGAATCGCGGCAGGTCCAGATGCGCCTCGGCCATCGCCACGATCTCGCGCGCATGGGCGCGGATCTCGGCCATGACGGGCGTCAGAGTGCTGCGCGCGTTCAGCATGTGCAGTTGCCAGATCGTCATGGCCGCATCCCGTCTCTGTCGGTTCCCGTTGCGGTCGTCAGACCTCGGGGACCAGCACCTCGCGCTTGCCGACATGGTTGGCGCTGGACACCACGCCCTGCTCCTCCATCTGCTCGACCAGGCGCGCGGCCTTGTTGTACCCGATGGCCAGCTTGCGCTGGATATAGCTGGTCGAACATTTCCGATCCTTGGCGACGATCATCACCGCCTGATCGTACAGCGCATCGTCCGATCCGTCACCGCCCAGGCCCAGCACCGCGTCGATGTCGTCGGCCTTGTCATCCTCGACCCCCTCGACCACGCCCGACTTGTAGCTGGGCGGTCCAAAGGATTTCAGGTGGGTCACGATCTCCTCGACCTCCTCGTCGCTGACGAAGGGGCCGTGGATGCGGGTGACGCGCGCGCCGTTGCCCATGTACAGCATGTCGCCCTGGCCCAGCAGCTGTTCGGCCCCCTGCTCTCCGAGGATGGTGCGGCTGTCGATCTTGGAGGTGACCTGAAAGCTGACCCGCGTCGGAAAGTTCGCCTTGATCGTGCCGGTGATGACATCGACCGACGGGCGCTGCGTGGCCATGATCAGGTGGATGCCCGATGCCCGCGCCATCTGCGCCAGGCGCTGGATGCAGGCCTCGATCTCCTTGCCCGCGACCATCATCAGGTCGGCCATCTCGTCGACGACCACGACGATATAGGGGAAGGTCTCGGGCTGGAACTCCTCGGTCTCCCAGATCGCGTCGCCGGTATCCTCGTCGAAGCCGGTCTGGACGGTCCGCTTGAACATCTCGCCCTTCTTCAGGGCCTCGGTGACGCGGCCGTTGTAGCCCTCGATATTGCGCACGCCCATCTTGGACATCTTGCGGTAACGGTCCTCCATTTCGCCCACGACCCATTTCAGCGCCACGACGGCCTTCTTGGGGTCGGTGACGACCGGGGACAGCAGGTGCGGGATGCCGTCATAGACCGACAGTTCCAGCATCTTGGGGTCGATCATGATCAGCCGGCATTCGTCCGGCGTCAGCTTGTAGAGCAGGCTCAGGATCATCGTGTTGATCGCGACCGACTTGCCCGACCCGGTGGTGCCCGCGATCAGCAGGTGGGGCATCTTGGCCAGGTTCGCCACGACCGGATCGCCGCCGATATCCTTGCCCAAGGCCAAGGGCAGCGGCTGCGTGCCGTCGCCGAAGGCGCGGCTGGCAAAGATCTCGCGCAGCAGCACCTTTTCGCGCCGCGCGTTGGGCAGTTCGATCCCGATGACCGTGCGGCCGGGGACCGTGCTGACGCGGGCCGACAGGGCAGACATCGACCGTGCGATGTCGTCGGACAGGCCGATCACGCGGCTGGCCTTCAGGCCCGGCGCGGGTTCCAGCTCGTACAGCGTCACCACCGGGCCGGGGCGGACCTCGGTGATCTGGCCCTTGACGCCGTAATCGTCCAGCACCGCCTCCAGCATGCGGGCGTTTTCCATCAGCGCCTCGTGGGACACGGGCACCACGTCGCTGTCGGACGGCGCCGACAGCAGTGACAGCGGCGGGCGCTCATAGGCGGGGCTGCCGTTGTCGTCGAACCGCAACGCGGGCTCGGCCTCGGCGCGTGCGCTGCGCGAGGGTTCGGGGCGTTTGGCGGGGCGATGATCTGGCGCGGCGTCTCGGCGCCAAAGGGGCGCGGGTCGACCGCATCCTCGGGGGCGGGGGCGGCGGGCGCGCCTTCGCGGGCCAGCTTGGACGCCACGGCCTTCAGCACCGACGATTTCGCGGCGCTGGACCGGATGGCGTCGCTGATGCGGCCACGGACCTCGGCCTCGGAGGGGGCGGCGCCGTCATAGTCGGCATCCCGCTCGATCAGCTCGGGCTCGGGCATCTCGGCCTCCAGGCTCGAACTCCGGGGGGGATGGCCTGCGGCGGGCGGCGGGCTTGGCCGGGGTCGCGCGGGGCGCGGCGCCGTCAGTGGGCTTGCGCAGGCGCTGCGCCGCACCGGCAGCGGCAGAGCCTGCCAGAACCGTCCCGTGCAGCGCCGTCACCAGCCCGCGCCGGAACCGCTGCCACAGGGCGGTCACCTCGGTCCGGTCGAACCCCAGAACGAACGCCGCCGCCGCGACCACGGCCACCGCGACCAGCAGGGCCGCCAGGCGGATGCCAAGCTGCGCCTTCATCGGCAGCAGGTTCAGCATCGCGCCCATGACCATGTCGCCAAAATGCCCGCCCAGACCGTAATTCTGCTGCCAACCAGGGCCGGGCACCAGCGTGCTGGCATAGACCGACACCAGCGCCACGGCGATCGGGGTGAAGATACCGCGCATCAGGCGATCCTCGCCCTTGTGCAGCATCATGCGCAGGCCCCAGACCCAGGCCGCGACGACCAGCATCCACGCGCCCATCCCCGCGATCATGATCAGCGCCGAGGCGATCATCGCCCCGATCCCGCCCAGCATGTTCTGCGCCGGCGCGTCGGTGGCGGACCCGAAACTGGGATCGTCGGGCGACCAGCTGCCCAGCATCATCGCGACCAGGATGCCCAGCACGATCAGGCCCGCGCCGATGGCCTCCTTGCCGCGTCGTTCCAGGGCGGCCTGGGTCGACTGGTCGAACAGCGGGTCGCGGTGTTTCGCCTGCCAGCTTGCCATGATCTCAGCCCCCCGTTTCGTCATATAGGACCGCCAGAAGGCGGGTCAGCGCGGCGCGCGTCTGTTCGGCATCGGCCACCAGCGCCACACGGATGAAGCCGGCGCCCGGATTGACCCCGTCCACGTCGCGCGACAGATAGGCGCCGGGCAGCACCTGGATGCCCGCCTGCGCCCACAGCGTCCGCGCGGCCTGTTCGCCGTCGGCGACCGGCAGCCACAGGAAGAACCCGCCCTGCAGCGGCAGATAGCCGGGAATGTCGCCCAGAATTTCGTCCGCGATGCGGTATTTCTGCTGATACAGGGCCAGGCTGGCGGCCACGTGATCCTCATCGGACCAGGCGGCGGCGCTGACGCGCTGCACGGGCAGCGGCAGGGGCGCGCCTGCGTAATTGCGCAGCCGCCGCATCTGGGCGATGTGGGCGCGGCCGCCCGCGGCGAAACCGGACCGCAGGCCGGGCAGGTTCGACCGCTTGGACAGCGAATTGAACATCACCACCCGGTCGGGCAGACCCATCGCGGTGGCGACCTGCAGGGCACCCGGTGGGGGCGCGTCGCGCCAGATCTCGGAATAGCATTCGTCGGCCAGGATCAGAAAGTCGTGCTTGTCCGCCAGGGCCACCAGCGTTTCCAGGTAATCGCGGTCGGCCACCGCGCCCTGCGGGTTGGCGGGCGAACACAGATAGGCCAGCGCGACACGGTCCAGCAGCGCCGGGTCCAGCCCCGCGTAGTCGGGCAGATTGCCCGTGGCGGGCGTGGCGGGCACGAACAGCGCCTGCGCCTGCACCGCAGCGGCGGCGACCGCATAGACCTGATAGAACGGGTTTGGCACCAGCACGACAGGCTGCTGGCCGGCCTTGGTTTCCGGGCACAGGGCCAGGGCTGCGTTGAACAGCCCCTCTCGCGTGCCGTTCAGCACCATCAGCCGATCCGGCGCGACGTCCAGACCATAGCGGCGGTCCAGCCACCCGCCGATCGCCGACAGCAGTTCGGGCGCGCCTTCGTTCGGGGGGTATTTCGCCAGCTCGGGCAGGCTGTCGGCCATCACCTGCGCAACAAAGCCGGGCATCGGGTGGCGCGGCTCTCCGATGGTCAGGATCATGGGGGATTCGCCGGGGGCCAGCCCCGGTTCGATATCCGACAACAGCGCCCGCAAACGCGGGAACGCGTAGTCCGGCAGGTTCGAGAACCGCTCGGGGAATGCCATCTCTGCCTCGCTTTTCGGGGTCTGCGCCCCGTTCCTTGGCGGAAACATTAGCGTGATCCGGGCCTTGCGTCCAGCAAAGACCCGGTCACGCCAGCGCGGCCTCGGCCCCTGCCGCCACGCGCAGCAGATGTCGGTCGTGACCCGCATGGCCCATCAGGCTGATCCCGCAGGCCGGGTGCCCGGTGGGCAGCGTGATCGCGGGCAGGCCCAACAGGTTGGCGATCCGCGTGTTGCGCAGGGTCAGCAGGTTGGCGCGCACGAATTCCGACCCGTCGGTCATCAGCCGTTCGGTCGCGGGCGGCAGGATCGGCACCGTCGGCAGCAGCACGGCATCGTATCCGCCGACGACCTCCTTGATCCACTTGCGGCGCACGCGGGCCAGGCTTTCCCAGGCCGCGACATAATCGGGCGCGCTGACCTGGGCGCCGCCGCGGAACCGTTCCAGGATCGGCTGCCACATCAGTTCGGGCGCATCCTCGATCTGGGCGCGCCAGATGCCATAGGCCTCGGGGGCGAACAGCTGCGGCGACAGGGCCATGGCCTTGTCCAGCCAGTCGGTCGAGACATGCGCGATCTGCGCCCCGGCGCGACCCAGCCTGTCCACCGCATCCTGGAACGCCGTCACCGGACCGGATTCGGCGTCGTCGAAGGGCAACCCCTCCAGCACCATCAGGCGCAGGCCGTGCACGCTGGCACCATCCAGGTCGGGGGCCCGCTGATCGGCCATGATGGCGAAGATCTGGGCGCAATCCTCGACGCTGCGGGCGATGGGGCCCGCGATGTCGAATTTCCGCGCCAGCGGCACGACGCCCTTTTCGGGCAGCGCGCCATGCGTGGGCTTGAACCCCACCAGCCCGTTCCAGGCCGCGGGCACGCGCACGGACCCGCCCGTGTCGGTGCCCACCGCCGCCGCGGCCAACCCCAGGGCCACGGACACCGCCGCCCCCGACGACGACCCGCCCGGCGCCAGGTCCGGGTCCAGCGCGTTGGGCGGCGTCGCCGTGCGCGGGTTCAGCCCTAGCCCGGAAAAGGCCAGCTCGGTCATGTGGGTCTTGCCCAGGCAGACCATGCCGCGACAGGCGGCGCGGGCCAGGATGTTGGCATCCTTGCGCGGCACCCGCCCCTCCAGCAGGCGCGATCCGGCCTCGGTCACGGTGCCGCCGCTGTCGATATTGTCCTTCCAGCTGATGGCCACGCCGTCCAGCAGGCTGTGGCGGCGTTCCTGTTTCGCGCGGTCATGGGACGCCACGGCCTCGGACCGGGCGCGGGCGGCGGTCAGGCGAGCATAGATGCGCGCGCAGTCGGGGTGATCCTTCGCGGCGGCCAGATAGGCCTCGGTCTGGTCGATGGGGTCCAGGACCCCCGCCATGATGGCGCGGCCCTGCTGGGTGGCCGATGCCCGCAACCAGTCCATTCAGAAATCCACCGCGATTCCGCCCTTTTCCCAGTCGCCATAGCGGACCGGCTCCGGCCCGTCGCGCCCGCCGTATTCGACCGGCAGGATCTGCCCGGCCTGCTGCTTCCTGCGGGCCTCGGCCTCGGCCAAGGCGCGCTGTGCGGCGGCGGGCAAGGCGGGGGTGTCATCGCTCATGGAAAGATCCTCCGAATGGGCGTAAGGGGTCGCGGAACAGTGTTGAACATCACTTAGGCAAAGGAAAGCGTTTTGGCAAAGCCGGGCGGCGATATGGCGCGCAAGGGCGCATTGCGATTGATCCAGGGCGTGCGCGAGGGGCGGTCCCTGTCGGACCAGTCCGGCAGCCTGCGCACCCTGCCGGTGGCGGACCAGGCCCGCGCGGCGCGGCTGGCGGCGGAAACGCTGCGCCATCAGGGGCGCGCGGATGTGGTGATCGACGCCTTTGTAAACCGCAAGCCCGCGCCCCAGATCGCCGACGTGCTGCGGCTGGCCGTGGTCGAGATGCTGGAGCTGGGCGCCCCCGCCCACGGCGTCGTGGGCGCGGCGGTCGACCTGACCCGCACGCTTGGCGCGCGCGGACAGGCGGCGGCGGGCATGGTCAACGCGGTCCTGCGCAAGGCGGGCGCGTATCAGGGCTGGGCCGACCTGGCCCCGCAACCCCTGCCGGAATGGTTGCGCGGCCCGCTGGTCGAGGCCTATGGCGACGCGGTCATGACCGCCATCGAGGCCGCCCATCAGCGCGGCGCGCCCCTGGACCTGACCATGAAGCCCGGCGCGGACCCGGTGCCGGGCACGGATGCGCTGCCCACCGGATCGTGGCGCCTGCACGGGCCTGCGCAGGTGACCGCCCTGCCGGGGTTCGATGAAGGCCAGTGGTGGGTTCAGGACGCCGCCGCCGCCCTGCCCGCGCGCCTGCTGGCCCCGCAGCCGGGCGAACGCGTCGCCGACCTGTGCGCGGCGCCTGGCGGCAAGACGCTGCAGCTGGCCGCGGCGGGGGCCCATGTCACCGCCGTCGACATCAGCGAACAGCGCCTGCGCCGCGTGACGGAGAACCTGGCGCGCTGCGGGCTGACCGCCGATCTGGTCGCGGCCGACGTGCTGGACTGGCGCCCCGACACCGCGCCCGACGCGATCCTGCTGGACGCGCCCTGCAGCGCCACGGGCACCATCCGCCGCCATCCCGACCTGCCCTTCATCCGCGACGGCCACGGCATCGCCGAACTGATCGAGCTGCAGGCCGCGTTGCTGGACCATGCCCTGTCGGTGCTGCGGCCCGGCGGGCGGCTGGTCTATGCGACCTGTTCGCTGATCCCCGACGAGGGCGAGGTCCAGATCGACGAGGCGCTGGCCCGCCATCCCGGCGTGATCGTGGAACGCCCCGACCTGCCCCGGATCGATCTGGCCGGCATCGACCCCGCCTGGATCACCGACGAAGGCGGCTTGCGCCTGCGCCCGGACTACTGGGCGGACCGCGGCGGGATGGACGGGTTCTACATGGCCTGCCTGCGCAAGCCCGGCTGAACGGAACCGTAGGGCGGCCTTGCGCCTTCTTTCCGCGAACGCGGATGAAAGGATGACCAGATGAGGCTGACCACTGTCGCGATGGGATTGAAACTGGCCCAGGCCGTCCTGCGCACGCGCGGGGCGACGACCGCCGCCAAGGGTGCGGGGGGCCTTGCCTCGGGGATCGGCACGGCGGTGATGGTTGTGGCCGCGGTGCAGCTGGCGCAGCAGCTGTTCTCGTCCCGCAAGCGCTGAGGCGCTGGACCTTCGGCGGGGGTTTCGGTAACTGGGCGTCACCCAGAGACACGAGGCCCCCATGTCCGACCCCGTCGCCATACGACGCGCGCTTCTCTCCGTTTCCGACAAGACCGGTCTGATCGATTTCGCCCGCGCCCTGGATGCGCGCGGCGTCCAGATCCTGTCCACCGGCGGCAGCGCCAAGGCCCTGCGCGACGCGGGCCTGACGGTCACAGACGTGGCCGACGTGACGGGTTTCCCGGAGATGATGGACGGCCGGGTCAAGACGCTGCACCCGGCGGTGCATGGCGGCCTGCTGGCGCTGCGCGACAACGCGGACCACGTGGCCGCGATGGAGGAGCACGGCATCGGCGCGATCGACCTGCTGGTCGTGAACCTGTACCCGTTCGAGGAGACCGTCGCCAAGGGCGCCGCCCATGACGACTGCATCGAGAACATCGACATCGGCGGCCCCGCGATGATCCGCGCCGCCGCCAAGAACCACGGCTTCGTCACCGTGGTCGTGGACGTGCAGGATTACGACGCGGTCCTGGCCGAACTGGACGCCAATGGCGGCACCACCCTGCCCTTCCGTCAGCGGATGGCGCAGACGGCCTATGCCCGCACCGCCGCCTATGACGCCGCCGTCAGCACCTGGATGGCCGATGCCATCGGAGAGACGACGCCCCGCCGCCGCGCATTCGCCGGCACGCTGGCCCAAGGGTTGCGCTATGGCGAGAACCCGCATCAGCAGGCGGCGTTCTATGTCACCGGCGACGCGCGCCCCGGCGTCGCGACCGCCAAGCAGCATCAGGGCAAGGAGCTGTCCTATAACAACATCAACGACACCGACGCCGCCTTCGAGCTGGTGTCGGAATTCGACCCGGCGGGCGGTCCCGCCTGCGCGATCATCAAGCACGCCAATCCCTGCGGCGTGGCGCAGGGCGCATCGGCGCTGGAGGCCTACAAGCGGGCGTTTGACTGCGACCGCACCTCGGCCTTTGGCGGCATCATCGCGCTGAACCAGCCGCTGGACGGGGCCACGGCGGAAGAAATCGTCAAGATCTTCACCGAGGTCGTCATCGCCCCCGATGCCGACGAGGATGCAAAGCGCATCTTTGCGGGCAAGAAGAACCTGCGCCTGCTGACAACGGGCGGTCTGCCCGACCCGCGGGCGGGCGGCCTGACCTTCCGGCAGGTGTCGGGCGGCATGCTGATCCAGGGCCGGGACAACGGCCATGTCGGCCGCGACGACCTGAAGATCGTGTCCGACCGCCAGCCGTCCGAGCAGGAGCTGGCCGACCTGATGTTCGCCTGGACCGTCGCCAAGCACGTGAAATCCAACGCCATCGTCTATGCCAAGGACCTGGCCACCGTCGGCATTGGCGCGGGCCAGATGAGCCGCGTGGACAGCACCCGCATCGGCCGGCGCAAGTCCGAGGATATGGCCCAGGCCCTGGGCCTGTCGGAACCGCTGACCATCGGCGCGGTCGTGGCGTCCGACGCGTTCTTCCCCTTTGCCGACGGCATCGAGGCCCTGGCCGAGGCCGGGGCGCGCGCGGTCATCCAGCCCGGCGGCTCGATGCGCGATGACGAGGTGATTGCGGCGGCGAACCGCCTTGGACTGGCGATGGTCCTGACGGGCCAGCGCCACTTTCGTCACTGATGGCCGCGCCCGCCAAACCCGCCGCCGCCCGCAAGGCGCGTCCGGCCCCGCAGCCCGCGCGCAGCGACATGCGGCTGGTGATCTGGGTCGCGCTGGCGATCTTTCTGGCCGACCAGGCGCTGAAATACGTGGTCGTGCACATGCTGGACCTGGACAGGGTCCGGGCCATCGACGTGTTCCCGCCCTGGCTGAACCTGCGCATGGCGTGGAACCAGGGCGTGAATTTCGGCCTGATGGCGTCGGATACGGACATCATGCGGTGGGTGCTGATCGCGGTGGCGCTGATCATCTGCACCTGGGTGTGGATCTGGATCTGGCGCGCGGCACTGGGGCGGTTCGCCCGCATCTCGGCCGGGCTGCTGATCGGCGGCGCGCTTGGGAACGTGGTGGACCGCGTCCTGTACGGCGCGGTCGCCGATTTCCTGAACATGTCCCTGCCGGGATGGCAGAACCCCTACAGCTTCAACGTGGCGGATATCTCCATCTTTGCGGGCGCGATCGGGCTGGTGCTGATGCCGCAGCCCAAGACGCCGGAAACCCCGGCCCCAGCCAAGCCCAGGGCGCCGCGGACCACGCCAAAGCCGCCTGCCCGCCCCGCGCCCAAGGTGCCGTCGCCGCCCCCCGCGGGTCCGCGTCAGCCCGACCTGTTCGCACCCACCGACCAACAGGGTCGTGACGGCGACGGAAAACCGGGCTAGAACGGCGCAAAGGACCAAGGGGGCAGGACATGCGGACAAGCGCGCTGGTGATCGGATTTGCGGCCGCGATGGGGCTTTCCGCCTGTGGCGGGGGCACGCTGAACAATATCGGCGCGGGTCAGGTGGGGCCGGACGAATTCGCGATCCTGCCCACGCGGTCGCTGTCGATGCCGCCCGACCTGGCGGTGCTGCCCGCGCCCACGCCGGGCGGCGCGAACATCACCGACCCGAACCCCCGCGGTGATGCGGTCGCCGTGCTGGGCGGCAACCCCGAACGGCTGGCGAACCAGGGCGTCGGCGCTGCAGACCAGGCGCTGGTCGCGCAGGCCGCCCGCGCGGGCACCGATCCGCAGATCCGCGAACGCCTGGCGCAATCCGATGCAGAATGGCGCGCCCGCAACGGCCGCCGCCCGCTGGAGCGGGTGTTCGGCACCCCCGTCTATCAGCGCGCCTATGCGCCGATGGCACTGGACGCGACGGCCGAACAGCAGCGCTGGCAGCGCGCGGGGGCCATAACCTCGACCGCGCCTGCGCCCGCTGCCGAGTGACCACCGCAGTCTTTGACCCGACGGTCCCGTGTTTCGGGGCCGATCCCTGGCCCGCCTATGCGGCGCTCAGGGCACAGCCCGGCCTGCCCTTCTGGCCGGGTTTCGACGGGCATCTGGCATCGCGGATGGAGGACGTGCGCGCCATCGCGCTGGACCGGCGCATGGTCCGCGCACCCGCGGCCTTTGCGCCGCCCGATCAGGTCCGCGCGATGCAGGTCGCAGGCAATTTCCACGACATGCCGTTTCACGAACGCTTCGTGCAGACCTCGATGCTGGACACGGACGGGCCGGACCACGACCGGCTGCGCCGGGCGGTGTTTCCGTTCTTTACCAGGACCCGGCTGGAGGGGCTGCGCGGATTCGTCACGGGATGGGTCGATGGGGCGCTGGACCGGCTGATCCCGCAGGGGCGGATCGATTTCATCGCCGATCTGGCGGCGCATCTGCCGGGGCAGGTGATCGGCCACCTGATCGGCACCGACCCGGCACTGGCCCCGCAGATGACCGAATGGTCCGATCACGTGGTCAGCTATTTCGACATCGACCGCACCCCCGCAAAGAAGGCCGGCGCCGAAGAGGCGACCCGCCTGTTCGCGGCCCTGCTGGAGGATCTGCACGCCGAACGTGCCGCCCGCCCCCGCGACGACCTGATGTCCGCGATGATCGAGGCCGAGCGGGCCGGCCTGATGACCCATGACGAGTTGATCGCCACGATCATGCAGATCCTGCATGCGGGGCACGGGTCGACCATCGACGTGCTGGGATCGGGGATGGTGGCGCTGCTGGATCACCCGGAGCAGGCGGCGCTGCTGCGCGCGCAGCCGGGGCTGATGCCGCAGGCGGTGCAGGAAATGGTCCGCTTTGCCGCGCCGCTGCCGTTCTTTCACCGCTATGCGTCCGAGGACCTGACGATCTGCGGTCGGGACTGGCCCAAGGGGACGCTGTTCGGCCTGCTGTATGCGTCGGCCAATCGCGATCCGGCGGCCTTTGCGGAAGCCGACCGCTTTGACGTCACCCGGCGTCCGAACGTGCATCTGGCCTTTGGCGCGGGCGTGCATGTCTGCCTGGGCAACAATCTGGCGCGGCTGAACATGGAAACGCTGTTCACGGCCCTGCTGGCCCGCGCGCCGGGGTTGGTGGCCGACGGGCCGGTGCGCTGGAAACAGGGGCTGCAGGCGCATGGGCCCTTGTCCCTGCCGATGCGGCTGACCGCCTGAGCGGTCCGCGACCGCCCGCTGACCGGAACGCGTCGCCCGCACGGCCCCCATCGAGGGGGCCATCCGGGCGGGCGGCTGGCGCCGCCGCGCCACCCTCCACCGCTGCACATTCGCGCGAGCGTGGCTTGCGCGGCCTGCCCCTGCGGTCCAAGTTGCGCCACAGCAAGAGGAGGTTGCTCCACCCATGCGTCACCCCGCATCCCGTTCCGCCCTGGCCGTGGCCCTGGCGCTTGGCACATCGCTGACAGGCCTGCCCGCACTGGCGCAGGACGACGCCGCCCCGATGCCCGACGGCGTCACCCATTTCACCCTGCCCAACGGCCTGGAGGCGGTGGTCATCCAGGACGAACGTGCGCCCGTCGTGGTGCAGATGGTCTGGTACCGGATCGGTGCCGCCGACGAGGTGCCGGGCAAGTCCGGCATCGCGCATTACCTGGAACATCTGATGTTCAAGGGCACCGACACGCTGGAGCCCGGAGAGCTGTCCAAGACGGTCACCGCGAATGGCGGCAGCGACAATGCCTTCACATCGTGGGATTTCACGGCCTATTTCCAGCGGATCGCCAGCGACCGCCTGCCCCTGGTGATGGGGATGGAGGCCGACCGCATGGCCAACCTGAACATCCGCGACGAGGACTGGCAAGCCGAACGCCAGGTCGTGCTGGAAGAGCGTGCGCAGCGCGTGGACAGCGACCCCACCGCGCTGTTCATGGAGGAGCTGAACGCGGTCGTCTATGACAACCACCCCTATGGTCGCCCGATCATCGGCTGGCGCGACGAGATCGAGGCGCTGACCCGTGACGACGCGGTCGCGTGGTACGACACGCATTATTCCCCGAATGAGGCCGTGCTGGTCATCGCGGGCGACGTCACGCCGGAGGAGGCCCGTGCCCTGGCCGAGGAGCATTACGGTGCGATCCCCGCCAAGGGCGAGGCCGAGCCGCGCGTCCGCCCGCAGGAGCCGCCCAAGCGGACCGCGCGCCGGCTGGAGATGTCGGACCCGCGCGTGGCGCAGCCCCGGATGATCCGCACCGTGCTGGCCGCGGAACGCGATCCGGGCGCGCAGGAGGACGCGGCGGCGCTGACCGTGCTGGCGGCATTGCTGGGCGGGTCGTCGCAGACCTCGTATCTGGCGCAGGAGCTGATGCTGCCGGGGACGGCGCTGTGGGCGGGGGCCAGCTATGACGGGCTGTCGCTGGACCGGACCGAGTTCATGCTGTCGATGATCCCGGCCGACGGCACCACGCCGGAAGACGCCGAAGCGGCGCTGGACGAGACGCTGGCGCAGTTTCTGACCGACGGGCCGAATGACGCCGACCTGGAACGCGTCAAGACCCGCATCCGGGCCGAGGAGATCTATTCCCGCGATTCGGCGCATGGCCGGGCCTATGATTATGGCCAGGGGCTGTCGACCAGCCTGACGGTGCAGGACGTGAACGACTGGCCGGAGATCCTGGGCGCGGTCACCGCCGAGGACGTGATGGCCGCGGCGCGCGACGTGCTGGAGGCGCCCGCCGTCACCGGCTGGCTGCTGCCCGCCGACGCGGAGGCCGTGACGCCCGCCGCGACCGAAGAACCGGCCCCGGCCACCCCCGACGAACAGACCGAGGTGCAAGGATGATCCGTGCCGCAATCGCCACCGTTCTTGCCCTGCTGGCCGTGCCCGCGCAGGCGATCGAGATTCAGGACGTCACCTCTCCGGGCGGGATCAAGGCCTGGCTGGTCCAGGACGACAGCATCCCCTTCGTGGCGCTGGACATACAGTTCCGCGGCGGCGCCAGCATGGATGCCGAGGGCAAGCGCGGCGCGGTCAACCTGATGACCGCACTGCTGGAGGAAGGGGCCGGGTCGAACACCGCCACGCAATTCGCGCAGGCGGTCGAGGATCTGGGCGCGCGGCTGTCCTTTTCGGCCAGCGACGACACGCTGTCGGTCGGATTCCAGTCGCTGACCGAAAACCGCGATGCCGCCGCCGACCTGTTGGCGCAGGCGCTGGCGCAGCCGCGCTTCGACGACGATGCGCTGGCCCGCGTGCGCGGGCAGGTACAGGCGGTGATCCGGTCCGAGGCGACCGACCCGAACAGCATCGCCGCCAAGGAGATGGCGGCGCAGGCCTGGGGCGACCACCCCTATGCGACCTCGATCAACGGGACGGCGGACAGCGTCGCGGCGCTGACGAAACAGGACCTGGTGGCGGCCAAGAACCGTGTGCTGGCGCGCGACCGGGTGGTCGTGGGCGCGGCGGGCGACATCTCGGCCGAGGAGCTGGGGCTGCTGCTGGATCGCATCCTGGGCGGGTTGCCGGAACAGGCGACGGCGCCCCTGCCCGAACCCGCAGAGCTGCAGGTGACCGGCGGCACGACGGTGATCGACTGGGACAGCCCGCAGACGGTGGTGGCCTTTGCCGGACCGGGCATCCCGATCGACGATCCCGATTATTTCGCGGCCTTTGTGGCCAATCACATCCTGGGCGGCGGCGGCTTCAGTTCGCGCCTGATGGAGGAGATCCGCGAAAAGCGCGGGCTGACCTATGGCGTGGGCACCGCCCTGGCAACGGGGCTGTACGGCCAGACCTGGCAGGGCGGCATGTCGGGATCGAACGCCACCACGGCCGAAGCGGTGGACCTGATCCGCGCCGAATGGGCCCGCATGGCCGAGGGCGTGACGGACCAGGAACTGACCGACGCCAAGACCTATCTGACCGGAGAATATCCGCTGCGGTTCGACGGGAACGGGCGCATCGCGTCGATCATGGCGGGGATGCAGCTGATCGGGTTCCCGATCGACTATATCGACACCCGCAACGACAAGGTCGAGGCGGTGACGTCCGAGGACGTGTCCCGCGTGGCGCAACGCCTGCTGGACCCCGAACAGCTGCGCTTCGTGCTGGTGGGTCGCCCCGAGGGGATCGAATCGGACCCGGTCACCAACTGAGCCGCGACCTGCGGTGGCGCCGCGCCCCAAGAGGCGCGGCGCGGTCGGTCCGCGGGTCGTGTGGCCCTCGAATCTCTGGCGGCGGCGGGGCAGTCCTGCTAGATTTGGGGCAATGCATAGCCACGCCCCCAAGATACGCCCCGATGCCCGCCCCGTGATCCGCCAGCTGGACGAGGCCACCGCCAACCGCATCGCGGCGGGCGAGGTGGTCGAGCGTCCGGCATCCGCGGTCAAGGAGTTGGTCGAGAACGCGCTGGACGCCGGCGCCACCCGCATCGAGATCGCCATCCAGGACGGCGGCAAGCGGCTGATCCGCGTCACCGACGACGGCTGCGGCATGGTGCCGGACGACCTGCCGCTGGCCCTGTCGCGCCATGCGACCAGCAAGATCGACGGGACCGACCTGCTGGCCATCACCAGCTTCGGCTTTCGCGGCGAGGCGCTGCCGTCGCTTGGCGCGGTCGGGCGGCTGACCATCACCTCGCGCGCGCAGGGGCCCGAGGGGGCGTCCATCGGCGGTGACGGGGGGGGCGGCTGGACCCGCTGCGCCCGGCGGCGGCCAAGTTGCGGCACCGTGGTCGAGCTGCGCGATCTGTTCTTTGCCACGCCCGCGCGGCTGAAGTTCCTGCGCACCGACCGGGCGGAAACGCAGGCCGTCGCCGAAACCGTGCGCAGGCTGGCGATGGCCGAACCCTATGTCGGCTTTTCGCTGACCGCCGACGGGCGACGCAGATC
>NZ_BBPH01000155.1 GCF_000787695.1 Paracoccus sp. PAMC 22219
CGCCACCCAGGACGCGGCCCAGGCCGCCGCCGACACCGCCGATGCCGCATCGGTCGCAGCCCAGATCGAGGCGCAGCTGACGCCCGAAGGGTTCGACCGGGCCCAGGTCGACAGCATCATCGACGGCGCGTCCATTTCCGACGCGCAAAAGCAGACGCTCAAGCAGCTGGTGTCTCAGGCCGAGGGCAACCCCGCCCTGCTGGCCGCCGCGCTGGAGCAGGTCAAGGCGGTCATGCGCTGATGACCGTCCTGCCGATCCGGGACATGGAGCCGTTCCTGGCGGGACGGCCCGCCGTTCTGGCCCGCGGCCCGCTGGCCGTGATCCTGGTCGAGGACGACACCGCGGTGGCGGCCACCCTGCGCCACCACCTGGACCGGGGGTTCCGCCACATCCTGCTGATGTCGGACCTGCCGCAGGACCTGCCCGACGCGATGGCCGAACAGGTCACCCAGCTGCGGTACGACCCGCGCCGGCCTGCGGCGCATGTTGACGCGGTGAACGCGGTGATCCGCGCGGTGCCTGCGGGCACGTGGCTGTACTACGC
Organism: Paracoccus sp. PAMC 22219; assembly: GCF_000787695.1. GTDB lineage: Bacteria > Pseudomonadota > Alphaproteobacteria > Rhodobacterales > Rhodobacteraceae > Paracoccus. The sequence goes on from NZ_BBPH01000155.1 coordinate 546, forward strand.
TTCAACGCCGAATTCCTGTTCTATCCGTTCTGCGAGACCCGCAGCGTCGGAGAGATGCTGGCCTTTCACACCGAGGAACGGCGCGGCGCGATGCTGTCCTATGTGATCGACCTCTATGCGGGCGATCTGCAGGCCTGCCCCGACGCGGTCGATCTGGACGGCGCGCTGTTCGACCGGACCGGATATTACGCGCTTGGCCGGCGCGGCGCGGACGGCAGATCCGCGAACGCCAGCTGGATTTCCACGGCGGCCTGCGCTGGCGGTACGAGGAGTTCCTGCCCGCCGACCGCCGCCGCATCGACCGCATCGCGCTGTTCCGCGCGGCCCCCGGCCTGACCGTGACCGCCGACCACCGCTTCTCGGTCGAGGAATACAACACCTACTCCTGTCCCTGGCACCACAACCTGACGGCGGCGGTCGCGTCCTTTCGCGTCGCCAAGGCGCTGGTGCGCAATCCCGGATCGCGCGACCACGTGCATGACATGACCTGGCGCCATTCGCAGCGCTTCGACTGGACCGGCCAGCAGCTGATGGATCTGGGCCTGATGGAGCCGGGACAGTGGTTCTAGCCGCCTGCGGCTGGCCCTTGCGCGGGTCTTGCCCCGGATGATAGACCCTGCGGCAACCAGAAAACCGACCGGCCCGCGGGGGCCGCACAGATGAAGGCACGACCCGGATGGCATTGACCCAGACCAGCTTCGACCGCGACGACCTGCTTGCCTGCGCGCGCGGAGAACTGTTCGGCCCCGGAAACGCCCAGCTGCCCGAGCCGCCGATGCTGATGATGGACCGCATCACCGAGGTGTCCGAGGACGCGGGCGAACATGGCAAGGGCCATATCGTCGCCGAATTCGACATCACCCCGGACCTGTGGTTCTTCGACTGTCATTTCCCCGGCAACCCGATCATGCCGGGCTGCCTTGGCCTGGACGGGCTGTGGCAGCTGACCGGGTTCAACCTGGGTTGGCGCGGCTGGCAGGGTCGCGGCTATGCCTTGGGCGTCGGAGAGGTCAAGCTGACCGGCATGGTCCGCCCCGACCGCAAGCTGTTGCGCTATACCGTCGATTTCACCAAGGCCATCCAGACCCGCCGCCTGACCATGGGCGTCGCCGACGGCCGGGTCGAGGCCGACGGAGAGCTGATCTATCAGGTCAAGGACATGAAAGTGGCCCTGTCGGCCAGCTGACCCCACCATTTCAAGGAGGCCCCCATGCGTCGTGTCGTCATCACCGGGCTTGGCATCGTATCCCCCATCGGCAACAACGCCGATGAAGTCACCGAAAGCCTGCGCGCGGGCAAGTCGGGCATCGTCGCGGCCCCCGAATACGCCGAACACGGCTTTCGCAGCCAGGTCCACGGCATGCCGCAGATCGTGCTGGAGGACCATATCGACAAGCGCAACCTGCGCTTCATGGGTCCGGGCGCGGCATACAACTTCCTGGCCATGGAACAGGCCATCGCCGACAGCGGGCTTGAGGAAAACGACGTGTCGAACCCGCGGACCGGCCTGATCATGGGTTCGGGCGGTCCGTCCACGTCGAACTTCTTCCAGGCGCACCAGACGGTGATCGAAAAGGGCAGCCCCAAGCGCATGGGCCCGTTCATGGTCACCCGCTGCATGTCGTCCACCAATTCGGCATGCCTGGCGACGCCCTTCAAGATCAAGGGCGTGAACTATTCCATCACCTCGGCCTGCGCGACATCCGCGCATTGCATCGGCAACGGGGTCGAGCAGATCCAGATGGGCAAGCAGGACATCGTCTTTGCCGGCGGCGGCGAGGAACTGGACTGGACGCTGTCGTGCCTGTTCGACGCGATGGGTGCGATGTCGTCGAAATACAACGACACGCCCGCGACCGCATCGCGCCCCTATGACGCGACCCGCGACGGGTTCGTGATTGCGGGCGGCGGCGGCGTCGTGGTGCTGGAGGAGCTGTCGCACGCGCTGGCGCGCGGCGCCAAGATCTATGCCGAGGTCACCGGTTACGGTGCCACCAGCGACGGTTACGACATGGTCGCCCCGTCCGGCGAGGGCGGCGAGCGCGCAATGCGCGTGGCGATGGCCACCCTGCCCGAGGGTCGCAAGGTCAGCTATATCAACGCGCATGGCACCTCGACCCCGGTCGGCGATCTGGGAGAGATCAAGGCCATCCGCCGCATCTGGGGCGAGGGTTCGACCCCGCCCGTCAGCTCGACCAAGTCGCTGACCGGGCATTCGCTTGGCGCAACCGGCGTGCACGAGGCGATCTACAGCCTGTTGATGTTGCAGAATGACTTCATCGCCGCATCCGCGAACGTGACGACGCTGGACCCCGAGATTCAACCGGGCGAGATTGCAACCAGCCGCGTGGACAACGCGGGGTTGGATTCGGTCCTGTCGAACAGCTTCGGCTTTGGCGGCACGAATGCCACCCTGCTGATGTCGCGCTATCAGGACTGACGCAAAGGACCAACGCATGGGCGATCTTCTGAAGGGCAAACGCGGGCTTGTGATGGGGGTCGCCAACGAGCGGTCCATTGCTTGGGGCATCGCGCGCGCGCTGGCCGACCAGGGGGCAGAGCTGGCGTTCAGCTATCAGGGCGAGGCGTTCGGCAAGCGGGTCGAACCGCTGGCCGCCTCTGTCGGGTCGGACCTGCTGGTCGATGTGGACGTAACGGACGACGCGTCGCTGGATGCGGCCTTTGCGACGCTGGCCGATCGGTGGGGGTCGTTGGACTTCCTGATCCACGCGGTGGCGTTCTCCAATAAGGACGAACTGACCGGCCGGTTCATGAACACCAGCCGCGCCAATTTCAAGCACAGCCTGGATATCAGCTGCTATTCCCTGATCGAACTGGCGCGGCGTGCCCATCCGCTGATGGCGGATGGCGGGTCGATCATCACCCTGACCTATGGCGGATCGAACCGTGTGACGCCCTTCTACAACGTGATGGGCGTGGCCAAGGCGGCGCTGGAAAGCAGCGTCCGCTATCTGGCCAACGACCTTGGCCCGGACGGCATCCGCGTGAACGCGATCAGCCCCGGCCCGATGAAGACGCTGGCCGGCGCGGCCATCGGCGGGGCCCGCAAGACCTTCCGCCATACCGAGGCGAATTCGCCCCTGCGCGCCAACGCGACGCTGGAGGCCATCGGCGGCACCGCCGTCTGGCTGCTGTCCGACTGGGGCGCCTGCACCACCGGAGAGATCGTGATGGTCGATGGCGGCTATCACGTGCTGGGCATGCCGCAGAGCGAGAACCTCTAGCGGCGATCACCACGAAAGGGCGGCGGCATGGCGGTTTTCACGGCGGGTGACGGGGCGCGCATCGCCTTTTCCGATGCGGGGGCCGGCCTCCCGGTCCTGTGCCTGGCCGGGCTGACGCGCAGCATGTCCGATTTCGACTATGTCGCGCCGCACCTGTCCGGGGTGCGGATGATCCGCATGGATTACCGCGGGCGCGGCGCGTCGGAATGGACCGGGGCCGCGACCTATACCGTTCCGCGCGAGGCGCGCGATGCCATCGAACTGCTGGACCATCTGGGGATCGACCGGGCCGCGGTGCTGGGCACGTCGCGCGGCGGGCTGATCGGCATGGTGCTGGCCGCGACCGCGCATGACCGCCTGTCGGGCCTGTGCCTGAACGATGTCGGCCCCGAGATCGAGCGTGCCGGACTGGAGCGCATCTTCGACTATGTCGGGCGCAATCCGACGGTCGCGACCCATGCCGAACTGGCCGCGCGGATGCCCGGCCTGATGCCCGGATTTGCCGACGTGCCCGAGGGCCGATGGCTTGAGGACGTCCGCCGCCATTACCATGAGACGCCGGACGGGTTGCGCATCACCTATGACCCGGCCCTGCGCGAGGCGTTTCTGGACGCGTTCCAAGGCGATCCCGTCGATCTGTGGCCGCTGTGGCAGGCGACGGCCGGACTGCCCGTGGCGCTGATCCGCGGAGCGAACTCCGACCTGCTGTCGCCGGCGGTGGCCGCGCGCATGCAGGCGATGCGCCCCGACCTGATCACGGCCCAGGTGCCGGGCCGTGCCCATATCCCCTGGCTGGACGAGGCCCCTGCCCTGGACGTGATCGGTCGCTGGCTGGCGGCCTGCGCGGCCTAGCCTCCGATCGCGCGCAGCGCCCAGAACAGGACGCCCGACCAGGGCCGCGGCGGCCGGGCACCGTCACCACCCAGGCCGCACCGATGGTCAGCACA
>NZ_BBPH01000154.1 GCF_000787695.1 Paracoccus sp. PAMC 22219
GCTGGTCGCCTCGTCCAGCAAAAGGATCGGTGCGTCGCGCAGGATCGCGCGGGCGATGGCCACCCGCTGGCGCTGGCCGCCCGACAGCATCACGCCGCGTTCGCCCAAGGCGGTGTCATACCCCTGCGGCAGGGCCGCGATAAAATCATGCGCATGCGCCGCCTGCGCCGCGGCCTGCACCTGCGCGTCGGTCGCATCGGGGTGGCCAAGGCGGATGTTGTCGGCGGCGGAGGCGGCAAAGATCACCGGGTCCTGGGGGACCAGCGCGATATGGCTGCGCAGATCGACGCGCGCCAGCTGGCGCAGGTCGGTGCCGTCCATCGTCACGCGGCCCGATTGCGGGTCCCAGAACCGCTGGATCAGCTGGATCACGGTCGTCTTGCCCGCGCCCGACGGGCCGACCAGCGCCACCGTTTCCCCAGGCCGGATGGTCAGATCGATCCCGTGCAGCGCCGGGGCGTCGGGGCGCGAGGGAAAGCTGAACGACACCCCCTCCAGCACGATCTCTCCGCGGACGGGCAGCAGCAGGGGCACCGGGCGGGCCGGATCGGTCAGCGTGTCGGTGGCCGACAGCAGTTCCGCCAGGCGTTCGGTGGCGCCCGCCGCGCGCTGCAGCTCGCCCCAGATCTCGGACAGGGCACCTGCGGCGCCTGCGACCAGGATCGCATAGATCACGAACTGCACCAGCTGGCCCGCGGTCATCACGCCGTCCTGCACGTCGCGGGCGCCGACCCACAGCACGCCAATGACCCCCGCAAAGATCAGGAAGATCACGATGGCGGTCATCACCGCGCGGGTGCCGATGCGGGTGCGGGCCACGACATAGGACTGTTCGGTCACGTCGTCGAACCGCGCCATGCTGCGCGCCTCGGCAGTATAGGCCTGGATGGTCTGGGCGGCCAACAGGGTCTCTGACGCGGTGCCCGAGGATGCGGCGATCCAGTCCTGGTTGGCGCGCGACAGCTTGCGCAGGCGGCGTCCCAACACGATGATCGGGATCAGGATCGCCGGCACGATCAGCAGAACCAGCCCCATCAGCTTGACTGAGGTCCAGGCCAGCATCGCCATGCCCCCCGCCAGGATCAGCATGTTGCGCAGCGCGATCGACAGCGACGACCCCACGACCGACTGGATCAGCGTGGTGTCGGTGGTGATGCGGGACAGGATTTCCCCCGTCATCACGCGTTCGAAGAACGCGGGCGACAGGGTGATTACGCGGGCATAGACCGCCTTGCGGATGTCGGCCACGACCCGTTCGCCCAACCGGGTGACAAAGAAATACCGTGCCGCCGTGCCCAGGGCCAGCAGCGCCACGATCATCAGGGCGGCGCCGAAATACTTGTCCAGCAGGCCCGCGCCGTCATCGAAATTGTCGACCACCCGTCGCGCGGCCAGCGGCAGGATCAGGCTGATCGCCGATGTCACCACCAGCGCCACCAGCGCCAGCGCCATCTGCCCGCGATAGGGCCGAACGAACGGCCACAGCGCGCCAAGCGCCCCCACCCGCCGGCTGGTGGGCCGGTCTTCCAGATTGCTTGCGCCGCGTGCCATGATCGCCCGTCTTTGTCAGTTGCCGCCCCGGTTTAGGGGGCCGCCGCCCCAAGGACAAGCGCGCGGCCTGTCACAGGACCAGCCGCCCCTGCGCCAGCGCGTCGCGCAGCAGGTCCACCGCCGCCGCCAGCTTGCCGTCGATCACCTGCAGATAGCGGGTCCAGTCGTCCATCCCGCCCAGATCCGCCGCCCCGTCGGAAATGCCGCGCAGCCCGATCAGCGGCACACCGAAATGCTGGGCGGCGCGCAGATGGGCGAAGGTCTCCATGTCGACCATGTCCTCCTCGATCGCGGCATAGGCCGGGCCGCTGACGATGTCTGCGCCGGTGGACAGGCTGGCCACGGGCAGGCCGGGAATGCGGTGCGGCAGGTCGATCACCCGCGGCAGGTCCAGCAGCGGCGTGCAGCCGCGCGCGAACCCCAACGCGCTGGCATCGATGTCGCGCCAAGCGACGGCGCCCACCTGATAGACCTCGGTCTGGGCCAGCCGCGCCGATCCGGCCGACCCCAGCGACACGATCAGCCGGGGCAGCTGGTCCATGCGGGCCAGCGCGGCGGTCAGCTGGACCGCCGCCTCGACCGGGCCGATGCCGGTCATCAGCGGGTCGATGCGCGCGCGCAGGGCGGGGCCGTATTCGGGCTGGGCGGCCATCACGAACAGGATCGGCAGGTCGGTCATCGGCGCACCTTCGTCAGCGGGGATCACGCCGGGGGTCGCACGGGCGCGGCGCGGCGGTCAAGGCCGCAGACCCTTGCAGGCACGGGTCGCGCCGTGGCAGGGGTGCATCGGTCACAGGACAAGGGCACGCCATGGGCAAGGTCAGCGATCTTTACCGCCAGCGCATCGCATCGGGGGCGCTGCGCCACGACGACGCGCAGGCCGAGGTGCTGCCGCACATGGACCGGGTGCTGGACCAGCTGCAGTCGCGCCGGCGCCGAAACCGCGGTCGGCCTGGCGGGCATTCCTGGGCGTGGGCAGCCCGGATCCGGCGCCCGCGGTGCAGGGGCTGTATCTGTGGGGCGGCGTCGGGCGCGGCAAATCCATGCTGATGGACCTGATGGCCGACGCGGCCGGCGACATTCCCACCCGGCGGGTGCATTTCCACGAGTTCATGCAGGAGATCCAGGCCGGCCTGAACGAGGCGCGCAAGCGCGGCGAGCAGGACACCGTCCGCCCCGTGGCCGAGGCCGTCGCAGCCCAGGTCCGCCTGCTGTGCTTTGACGAGATGCAGATCACCGACATCGCCGACGCGATGATCGTGGGACGGCTGTTCCAGGTGCTGTTCGATCAGGGGGTGACGGTGGTCACCACCTCGAACCGCGAACCGGACGAGCTGTACAAGCATGGGCTGAACCGGCAGCTGTTCCTGCCCTTCATCGCGCTGATCCGCCAGCAGATGCAGGTGGTCTGCCTGGACAGCCGCACCGACTATCGCCAGAACCGCCAGGGGGGCCAGGTCTGGTTCGCACCCGCCGACACGGCGGCGCGGGCGGAGCTGGATGCGGTCTGGGCCGACCTGACCGCTGGCGCCACGCCCGAACCGCTGGTCCTGCCCGTGCAGGGGCGTCAGGTCACCCTGCCCGCCCATGTCGGCCGTGCGGCGCGGACCAGCTTCTGGGACCTGTGCGGCAAGCCGCTTGGGCCCGCGGATTACCTGGCGGTGGCGCGGGCAGTCGACGTGCTGCTGATCGACGGGGTGCCGCGGCTGTCGGCGTCGAACTATAACGAGGCCAAGCGTTTCGTGACGCTGATCGACGCCCTTTACGAGGCGCGGGTCCGCCTGATCGCCAGCGGCGCCGACCAGCCCGAACAGCTGTACAACGAGGGCGAGGGCAGTTTCGAATTCGAACGCACCGCGTCCCGCCTGCGCGAGATGCAGGACGCCGCGTGGGGGCGCCGGGACAAGACGGGGGACTAGACCCCCATCGTCCGGCGTCCGCGCTGGACCAGGGCGCGCAGCTCCTCCAGGCTCATCGCGCCGAACGCGGCCTCGTCCCCGCAGATGAAGCTGGGCGTGCCCATCAGACCCATGTGATCGCCCAGCAGGTGGCTGTTGGTGATATGGCGCTCGACGGCGTCGCCGTCCATGCCGGTGCGGATCGCGGCCTCGTCCAGGCCCAGATCGCGGACGGTGCGCATCACGGTCGCCTCCTCGGCGCGGCCGCGCATGCCCAGCAGGCCGGCGTGCAGGCGCCAGTAGTTGCCCGTGGGCAGTGCCGCCAGCGAGGCGCGGGCCGCGAACTCCGACCCCGGCCCAAAGACCGGCCATTCGCGCAGCACCACCCGCAGCTGCGGGTCCGACCGGACCAGGTCGGACATCACCGGCAGCATCGTCTTGCAGTGCGGACAGTTGTAATCGAAGAATTCGGTCAGCGTGATGTCGCCCTGGGGGTTGCCCAGCACTGGCGCGGTCGGGTCACGCTCCAACGCCTGACGCAGTTCCTCGGGCATCGGGTTGGCACGGTCCTGCGCAAAGGCGGGCATGGCCGCAAAGGCACCGGCAGAGGCCAGAAGAAAGCGGCGGGTCAGCATGGCTTGTCCTTTCGGCGGGTCCGGGGTCAGATATCGCTCGGCCTAACCGACGGCGGACAGATGCGTAAATCCAGATATACCGAACCAGAGGTCACGATGGCGTCAGACCCCGACCCGGTCTGCCCCCTGTGCCTGCGCCCGATCCCGCCGGACGTGCCGCAAAGCCGCCATCACCTGATCCCCAAGCTGCGCGGCGGTAAGGGCGGGCCCACGGTGCTGCTGCACCACATCTGCCACAAGACGATCCACAAGACCCTGCGCGAAACCGAACTGGCCCGCAGCGTGAACACGGTCGAGGCGCTGCGCGACCATCCCGACCTAGCGCCGTTCTGGGCGTGGATCGCCCGCCGCCCGCCCGGCTTTTCCGGCAAGACGCGCTGACATCGCGGCTTTTCGCTTTGCGGATGCGTGATTCGGGCGCACGCTAGGCCAGTCGTCCCTTGCGAAAGGACCGTCCCATGCACCGATTGACCCTGACCGCGCTGGCCCTGGGCGCCCTGACCGCCCCCGCGGCCCTGGCCCAGACCGGACCGCCGCAGGCACCGGCGCCCGTGCCGATCACCATCCTGCGCCCCAGGAGGCCCGGACCCCCGACGCCACCATGCCCGACATGCCCACTACGACCGGCACGCGGTCCTGCGGCGGAGCACGGCAGGTCACCTCCTGACAGGCGCGTGGGGTCGGCAAGGCCCCCGGCCGCGCTGAACCGCGCGTCTCGTTCACTTGGCCGCCCGCGCGGCTGCCGGTCGTGAGCGCGTGGTGCCGTCTGCGCGGTCATATGCAGGGGTTCGGCCTGCCCCGCTCACGCAGGGTCACAACCCTGTGGTTGCCACCCTGCAACGCCACGCGCCGGCATCCTGTCCGCACGCCTTTCGGCTGTCCTGTCAGACGCTTACGTCTGCCTCATCAATCAGACTGAGAAGGACCCCACCATGAAACTCGCATTCGCAACTCTGGGCGCAAGCCTGTTCGCCGTCACCGCCCATGCCGGCGGCTATGTCGCTCCCGTGGTCGAGCCGGCCCCCGCGCCGATCGTCACCCCCGTCGTGACCAACGTCTCCGACTGGTCCGGCTTCTATGCCGGTCTGCAGTACGGTCAGGGCGATGCCGACGTTTCGTTCGACGGCGACAGCGTGTCGGACGATTTTGACGCGTACGGCCTGCACGCCGGCTACAACCGCGATTTCGGCCAGTTCGTGCTGGGCGGAGAGCTGGACTACAACCGCATCGACCTGGATGACGCCGGCGAAGGCGACCTGGTCCGCCTGCGCGGCCGCGCCGGCTATGACCTGGGCCGTTTCCTGCCCTACGTCTCCCTGGGCGCCGCGCATATCGACGCGGACGACCTGTCGGAAACCGCCTTCACCTACGGCATCGGCGCCGACTTCAAGGTAACCGAGCGTGTGACCGTCGGCGCGGAATACACCCGCCAGGACTTTGACGACGTGGCCGACCTGTCGGGCGTCGATCTGGACACCGACATGGTGCAGCTGCGCGCCTCGTTCCGGTTCTGATCCCCGCGATCCGAACGCGAAAGGCGGCCCCCGCGGGGGCCGCCTTTTTCATGTCGGGGTGACTGCGATCAGCGGGTGAACTTCTTGTACTTCACGCGCTTGGGGTTCACCGAATCGGGGCCAAGGCGGCGGATCTTGTCCTGCTCATAGGCCTCGAAGTTGCCTTCGAACCATTCGACATGGGCATCGCCCTCGAACGCCAGGATGTGCGTGCACAACCGGTCCAGGAAGAAGCGGTCGTGGCTGATGATCACCGCGCAGCCCGCGAAATCGTCCAGTGCCGCCTCCAGCGCCTGCAGGGTCTCGACGTCCAGGTCGTTGGTCGGTTCGTCCAGCAGCAGGACGTTGCCGCCCGACTTCAGCAGTTTGGCCATGTGCACGCGGTTGCGTTCGCCGCCCGACAGGGTGCCGACCTTCTTCTGCTGGTCGCTGCCCTTGAAGTTGAAGGCGCTGCAATAGGCGCGGCTGTTCATCGTCGCATCGCCCAGCGCGATCAGTTCGGCACCGCCGCTGATCTCCTCCCAGACGTTGTGGCCGTCCCCCAGCGCATCGCGCGACTGGTCGACATAGGACAGCTGTACCGTATCGCCCAGGGTGATCGTGCCTTCGTCGGGCTGCTCCTGGCCGGTCAGCATGCGGAACAGCGTGGACTTGCCCGCGCCGTTCGGACCGATCACGCCGACGATGCCGCCGGGGGGGATGGTGAAATCCAGGTTTTCGATCAGCAGCTTGTCGCCCATGGCCTTCTTCAGACCGGTGACCTCGATCACCTTGCCGCCCAGGCGTTCGCCGTTCGGAATGATGATCTGGGCGCTGGTGATGCGCTCTTTTTCGGTCTTGTTGGCCATCTCGTTATAGGCGTTGACGCGGGCCTTCTGCTTGGCCTGACGGGCCTTGGCACCGGCGCGGATCCATTCCAGTTCCTTTTCCAGAACCTTCTGCTTGGACTTGTCCTCGCGGGCCTCCTGCGCGACGCGCTTGGCCTTGGCCTCCAGCCAGGACGAATAGTTGCCCTCGTGCGGCAGGCCGCGGCCCCGCTCCAGCTCCAGGATCCAGGTCGTGATGTCGTCCAAGAAATAGCGGTCGTGGGTCACGGTCAGGATCGTGCCCTTGTACTCGATCAGGTGCTTTTGCAGCCAGGCGATGGTTTCCGCGTCCAGGTGGTTGGTCGGTTCGTCCAGCAGCAGCATGTCCGGCGCCTCAAGCAGCAGCTTGCACAGCGCGACCCGGCGACGCTCGCCGCCCGACAGGGTGCTGACATCGGCGTCGTCCGGCGGACAGCGCAGGGCCTCCATCGCGACATCGACCTGGCTGTCCAGATCCCATAGGTTTTCCGCGTCGATCTGATCCTGCAGGGCCGACATCTCCTCGGCGGTCTCGTCCGAGTAGTTCATCGCCAGCTCGTTATAACGGTCCAGCTTGGCCTGCTTGGCCGCGACCCCCAGCATCACGTTGCCGCGCACGTCCAGGGATTCGTCCAGATGCGGCTCCTGCGGCAGATAGCCGACGGTCGCGCCCTTGGCGGCCCAGGCCTCTCCGGTGAAATCCTTGTCGATTCCGGCCATCACGCGCATCAGGCTGGATTTGCCCGATCCGTTGACGCCGACGACGCCGATCTTGACGCCCGGCAGGAAGTTCAGCTTGATGTTCTCAAACACCTTCTTGCCGCCGGGATAGGTCTTGGACACGCCGTCCATGTGGTAGACGAACTGATAGGACGCCATCGGAAACTCCTGTAAATTTGCCGCTTTGTAGGGGAAACGGACGTCCGAGGGAAGATCAGCGCACCTCGTCCGCGAAATCGGCGCCCATGATGGCGCGCAGCGCATCCATCTGCGGGGCCAGCCGGGCCTCCAGCGCGGCGACGGCGCGGGGGGGCGGCATCGGGCCGTCGGGATTGGCAAAGACCTTTTGCGTCAGGTTGCCGTAAAAGCACGGGCCCAGCCCCAGATGCGCCTCGACCGCGTCCATCACCTGGTGCGGCGCGCGCGCGATCCGGCCAAAGGGCAGGACCAGCATGTCGGGATAGCGCGCCAGCCAGCGCGGCAGATAGGTGGCGTAATCGCCGCGCTCGTCCAGGACGGGGTTCGCGACCTCGGTCAGCCAGTCGGCGTCGGTCACCGGCACGCGCTTTTCGCGGCGCAGGTTCATGCGCAGTTGGGATATGGCGCGGTCGACCGGGTGGCGGATCAGATAGATCACCCGCGCCTTGGGCAGCAGGTCGCGGACCGCCTGCACGCCGTCCTCCGGCAGGCCGGAATATTCGGGGGTGAAATCCATCGGCATGGCGTGTTCGGGGGCGGGGGCAAAGACGCGCTTGTACCACTGGTTGTGGAACATCTTGCCGCTGGTGATGGCGGTCAGATAGGCGTCCAGTTCCGGCTGCAGCTCGACCTTGCGCGCCTTGTGGCGGTCGCGGATCTCCTGCGGCTTGTTGCGATAGTGCCAAGCGATCCAGCGGCGGTGTTCGGGGATGTGCAGCTGGTTGAAATACTGCACCTCCTTGAAGGGCGGGATCCAGACCTGCGGGTGTTGGCCCAGCATCTGCGCCAGCCAGCTGGTCCCGGCCTTCTGCGCGCCGATGCACAGCGCGCCGGGTTTGCGGGGCTGGCCCTGCGGGTCGAATGCCGGGCTGATCGTCAGCGTGGTGACCAGGCGCGACAGGGCGTCAGCGGTCAAGTGTTCCCCAAAGGTCATAATCGCCCGCCTCGTCCACCGTCACGGTCACAATATCGCCCGGCGACAGCGCGTCAAACCCCTGATCGATGAACAGGTTGCCGTCGATTTCGGGGGCATCGGCCTTGGTGCGGCAGGTGGCGCCGCCCTCGTCGACCTCGTCCACGATCACCTGGATGCGCTGGCCGACCTTGGCGGCCAGCTTGGCGGCGCTGATGGCCTGGGCCTTCTGCATGAAGCGGTCGAACCGGTCCTGCTTGACCTCGGCGGGCACATGGTCGGGCAGGTCGTTGGCCCGCGCGCCCCTGACGTTTTCGTACTGAAAGGCGCCGACGCGATCCAGCTGCGCCTCGTCCAGCCAGTCCAGCAGGGTCTGGAACTCGGCCTCGGTCTCTCCGGGATAGCCCACGATGAAGGTCGACCGCAGAGTGATATCGGGACAGACGTCGCGCCATGCGGCGATCTCGTCCAGCGTTTTCGCGGCCGCGGCAGGACGTGCCATGCGGCGCAGCACGTCCGGGTGGGCGTGCTGGAACGGGATGTCCAGATAGGGCAGCACCAAACCCTCTGCCATCAGCGGGATCAGGTCGCGCACATGGGGATAGGGATAGACGTAATGCAGCCGGACCCAGGCCCCAAGGCTGCCCAGATCGCGCGCCAGATCGGTGATGTGGGCGCGATGCCCCCGGTCGGTGGCATGGCGCAGGTCCAGGCCATAGGCGCTGGTGTCCTGGCTGATCACCAGCAGTTCGCGGACCCCGGCCTGCACCAGACGCTCAGCCTCGCGCACCACGGCATGGGCCGGGCGGCTGACCAGACGGCCGCGCATGTCGGGGATGATGCAGAACTTGCACTTGTGATTGCAGCCTTCCGAGATCTTCAGATAGCTGTAATGGCGCGGCGTCAGGCTGACCCCGCTGGCTGGCAGCAGGTCGATGAACGGATCAGGCTTGGGCGGCACGGCGGCATGCACCGCATCCAGCACCTGTTCGTATTGGTGCGGACCGGTGACGGCCAGAACCTTGGGATGCGCGCCGGTGATGTAATCGGGCTCCGCCCCGAGGCAGCCGGTGACGATGACGCGGCCGTTCTCGCGCAGCGCCTCGCCGATGGCATCCAGGCTTTCGGCCTTGGCGCTGTCCAGAAACCCGCAGGTGTTGACCACCACCGCATCGGCGCCGTGATAATCGGCGCTGATGGCGTATCCTTCCGCCCGCAGGCGCGTCAGGATGCGTTCGCTGTCGACCAGCGCCTTGGGACAGCCAAGGCTGACCATGCCGATGGTCGCTGACCGTCACGACGGTCATCCGGGACGCGCGCACGCGCAAGGTCGGGGCGAAGTTCGGGCGGGTTCTGCTGCATCCGCCGCACATAAGCGATTCGGGGTCGCGGGGAAAGTCCGATCCGCGGTCAGCGGCGGCCCATCATGCGACGGATCATCTTGAAGACGGCAAACAGCTTGAGCAGGCGGAACACGGGGCTTCTCCGGTTGGGGTTCGCGGGCTCAACGTCACAGGCGGGCAACCGGTTCACCACAATGCGCGTTTCCGATGCCCGTCGTCGCCGGAACGTGATTTCACCACGGCCCGAAAAAAGGACCAGATGTCGCCATGAAAAAGACACGCCGCCTTGCCCTGATCCTTGCCGCCGCGATGACGGTCGCCACTCCGGCCCTGGCCCAGCAGGGCATTCAGCGGACGGGGCAGTTCATCGATGTCTGGAACAACCGCGGCGGCAACGTGCTGGAAATGGTGCAGACCCGGCAAGAGCTGGCATCGTCTGGTCGGACCGTGCGCATCCGCGGCTATTGCCGGTCGGCCTGCACGATCCTGACCACCATGCCCAACGCCTGCCTGGGACCGCATGCGCGGATCGGGTTTCACGCCCCGCGCATCCAGGGAACCCAGATCATTCCGCCCTATGTCGATCAGATCATGGGCAACTTCTATCGCGGCGGCATCCGCGAGCGGTGGTTCGGCGGCTGGAACCGCTCGATGGAGATGAAGATCATCACCGCCCGCGAATATGTCCGCCTGGACCCGCAGGCGCGGATATGCGACAGCATCCGCCCCTAGTCGCGCAGCCGCCAGCCGGTGGCAAAGATCCAGCGGATGATGGCCAGACAGACCACCACCATGATCCCGACGGCAACCAACGACACGCCCACCGGCACGTCGGCCAGCCCGAAGAACGACCAGCGAAAGCCCGAAATCAGGTACAGGACCGGGTTCAGCTTCGCGACACCCTCCCAGAAGGGCGGCAGCATGCTGGCCGAATAGAAGGCCCCGCCCAGAAAGACCAAGGGCATGATGATCATCATCGGCACGATCTGCAGCTGTTCGAACGATTTCGCCCACAGCCCGATGATGAATCCCAGCAGGCTGAAGCCGATCGACGACAGGACCAGGAACGCCACCATCCAGAACGGGTGCAGGATGTGGATGCCGACAAAGACGAAACTGGTCAGCAGGATCACCAGCGCGATCATGATCGATTTCACCGCCGCCGCGCCGACAAAGCCCATCGTGACCTCGATCCAGCCGACCGGGGACACCAGGTATTCATAGATCGTGCCGCTGAATTTCGGGAAATAGATTCCAAAGCTGGCGTTGCTGACGGCCTGCTGCAGCACGGTCAGCATCATCAGGCCGGGCACGATGAAGGCCGCGTATTCGACCCCCTCGACCGACTGGATGCGACCGCCGATGGCCGCGCCGAAGACGACGAAATACAGCACCGTGGACAGCACGGGCGATGCCAGCGACTGCCAGATGGTGCGGAAGAACCGCATCATCTCGTGGTGAAAGATCGACCAGACGCCAAACCAGTTGATGCTCATGCCGCGTCCTCGGAAACCAGAGACAGAAAAACGTCCTCAAGGCTGGATTGCCGCGTGGACACGTCGCGCACGGTGATGCCGCGTGACGCCAGATCGCCCAGAAGGCGCGCGATGCCGGTCCGTTCGGCCCGTGTGTCGTAGTCGAAGGACAGCCGCCGCCCGTCATCCGACAGGGTCAGCCCGCGCCCGGCCAGATCGTCGGGAATGGCCGTCAGCGGCTGATCCAGATCGATCGACAGGGTCTTTTTCCCGAAATCGCCCATCAGGTCGGCGGTGGGTTTCACCAGCAGCAGGCGACCCTTGGCGATGACGCCGATGCGGTCGGCCATCTCCTCGGCTTCCTCAAGGTAATGGGTGGTCAGGATGATCGTGACGCCCTCGCGGCGCAGGTCGCCCACGACCTGCCACATCTCGCGGCGCAGGGCCACGTCGACGCCGGCGGTCGGTTCGTCCAGGAACAGCACCTTGGCTGGTGCGACAGCGCCTTGGCGATCAGCACGCGGCGCTTCATGCCACCAGACAGCTCGCGCGTGGCGGCGTCGCGCTTGTCCCACAGCGACAACGACCGCAGGATGCGTTCGATATAGGCCTCATCCGGGGGCATGCCGTACAGCCCGCGGGTGAAGCGGACGCAGTTGATGACCTTTTCGAACGGCTCCAGCGCGATCTCCTGGGGGACCAGGCCGATCAGCTTGCGCGCGGCGCGCCAGTCGGTGCGGATGTCGTGCCCGCCCACGCGGACCGTGCCACCGGTCGGCACCACCAGCCCGCAGATGATCGAGATCAGCGTCGTCTTGCCCGCCCCGTTGGGGCCCAAGAGGGCAATGATCTCTCCCTCGTCGATGGACAGGGTCACGTCGTCCAGCGCCTTGGTGCCGCTGCCATATTCCTTGGACAGATGGTCGATGTCGATGATCGCGCCCATGCGCCTCTCCTGTAGGTGAGTTCGGGGACCGTGGCGCGGCGCGCACAGGTGTCCGGTCCCGCAGATAGGCCCTGCCCGCCCCGATTGCCAGTGCGGCGGGCGCGATTCAGCCGTTCGGCGTCCGCAGCCGCCCCCGGCTCATGTGGCGCTTTCGCCCGAAACCGGGGCTGCGGACGACCTCGAAACCCGCATCCGACAGCGCCTGCCGGACATGCCCCGCGGCGGTATAGGTCGCGAACGTGCCGCCCGGCGCGGTATGCGCCCCCACCTGCGCCATCACGTCCGCGCCC
>NZ_BBPH01000153.1 GCF_000787695.1 Paracoccus sp. PAMC 22219
AGTTCTCAGGGGGCAGAGCATGTGGCATCGCCGGGTGTCGAAAGCACCGTCGCCGGTCACGGTGCCGATCTGTTCATCCGGCGGGATCTGATCCAGCAGGTCAGGCAACACAGGGCTGTCACCTTCGCGGCTTGAGGTGAACTCCACCGCCCGAATGTCGCCGGTGGCAGTATCCATGGCCAAGTGAACCTTGCGATACTGGCGCCTGCGTTGGGTGCCGTGCTTGCGCGCCAGCCACTCTCCGTCGCCCAGGAACTGGATCCCCGTGCTGTCGACCAGCAGGTTCAGCGACCCCGCTCTGCGGCGGTGGGTGATCTGCACAGCAAGGGTCTTCTGCCTGCGGCTCAAGGTGGAGCAGTCCGGCACCGGCCAGTCGAGCCCTGCCATCGCCAGGATGCTGGTCACCATGCCAGTGGTTTGCCGAAGCGGCAGGCTAAAAAGTACTTTCACCATCAAGCAGAACTGGACCGCAGCGTCGGAGAACACGGGCGGTCGGCCAGGTCGCCCCTCCCTGATCGCCATCCACGCCATGTCCTTGTCCAGCCAGATCAGCAGCGAGCCGCGCTGCTTCAGGGCGTCATTGTAGGACTTCCAGTTCGTCGTGCGGTAGCGGGCAGGCTCGGGCTTCGTCATGCCAGGACGCTTAACCTACAGCAGCCCCCGCGGGAATCCTCGCTCGGGAGAGTTCTGCAACAATGCCCTAGCGACGCAAACCCAAGGCGAAGGTGCTGATCCACTCCGATCAGGGCAGCCAATTCACCAGCATGGATTGGGCCGCCTTCCTGCGCGCCCACAATCTTGAGCACTCCATGAGCCGCCGAGGAAACTGTCACGACAACGCGGTGGCCGAAAGCTTCTTCAACCTCCTCAAGCGGGAACGGATCAGACGGCGAACCTATCGGACCCGCGAAGAAGCCAGGCAGGACGTGTTCGATTACATCGAGATGTTCTACAACCCGAAGCGCAAGCATGCGAGGAACGGGATGCTGTCACCAGTCGAGTTCGAACGGCGGCAGAAGATGACACACGAAGGTGTCTAAGAAACTCGGGGCTATTCACAGCTGTGCGGTAAAGCGATGATCCCCGAGGTTCAATTCTTAATGGGAACCACGGCTCCGCTCTGGATAGAAATCAACACACAGGTGACACGCGGCAACTCAGATGCGGGAGAAACAGCGTTGCGTAGCAGCGCGCCCAAGGGGGTGACGCGGGGATCGTCGACCAGCTTGCGCTGTTCGCTCCAAAGCGCCGCCTTGGTGGGGTGCTTGCGCAGATACTGTTCCAAGACAGTGTCGCCGTTCACGACCATTGTGCGGAATTTCCAGCACCGGAACTCGCGCCCTCCCAAAGCCGATGCGGCGGTGCCCATAGAGCAGCAGCCCCGAATCCGTCAGTTTCAGCACGATGACCAGCGCCAGGATCAACGGCGTCAGCAGCACCAAGCCAAGGACCGCCAGCGTAGTGTCCAGCCCCCGCTTGGCGATACCCCC
>NZ_BBPH01000152.1 GCF_000787695.1 Paracoccus sp. PAMC 22219
ATCAGAAGCGCCACAAGAGGGAGAGCCAAAAGAACCAAGGTAATGTCCAAGCTCCGCTTGGCGACCTTTCCGACAGGTGCACAGGGGATCTTCGGTGAAGATGCGCAACGTGTACTCTGGAAGACTAACGGCTTGCTACGCTGCAGACCGGATGCTTCCGATGCGCGGACAGCATCCGCACTGCTGAAGTTGATCACCTGCAAGCCCTCTTGGTCGGTAGAAATACCGTTAAAATTTGATCGAAGTTCGCAGCTAGAAGAACAAAGGTAGGCAGAAGTTCCAAAAAAATTGCTGCGCCGCAGCAATAACCCTCAATATTATTAGTTAACGCCGCCTTGTGCAGCATCAGGTGACCATAGGTCACTGCTTAGAAGGGGCTGCGCTCCGGATGATGCAGAAGATGGTCAAGACCCTGCATTTGCAGACGCTGAAATGGTTCAGCTGTAGGCAGTCGGCAACAAGGTCAGATCAGACGCTCGGCTCAATATACTTTCGGAGCATCGCTGCGTCCGGCCTCGCTATGCGTCGCGATTTAGGGGGACAGGCAGGCGGCACCGTGTTCAAGCCCCTCACCTTCTCTCCTTGACCAACCCCCTCCCGCGCAGCACCACCAAGTATGATCAAGTAAATTACTAGCTCGCTTCAGGCCTCAGCAGAGATCGCGTTTTATGGCGCCGGTTCCCAAGCTGATGAGAGCGCCGCCATTCCGGCGTGATCGTAATCGGTCAATCCGCGATACCGAAGCCTCACTAAACTCCCCGGACTGTCGCCTCGGCAAGGCCGGCCCTCCGGCGGGGGCCCTTTCTTTTCCGCGAGACCCGGTTGGAGGCGCCTGCGAGCCGCAAGACTAAGACCCCCGGCCCTGGCCGCAGGTAGGAGGAAGCGGCAGGACCGGGGGGCTGTTGTGTCACCGGTGCCGCAGGGAGGGAGGACGGAACCGGAGGAATGGGATGGCGATACAGCAAAGACATTTCCGCATGGTTAACGGACCGCCATAAGTTGTGCTTAATATACCCTCAGCCTGCGCTGCAGTTGATAGACAGTGGTAGGCGCCGGAGGGCGCATAGGAAGGAAATCAACGGAGGGTTGTAAGACAAAACGGAACAGTCTAAGTCGTCCGCACACGGGCTTCTTTGCATTACTTATACAATCGCCCCTTTTCTTTGCAGTTTGTGCAAATGTAATCTCTGACGCTTGAACAGCCGGTGAACACCATGAAAACCTCTCTGCTCAAACCTGGCCAACACCTGTTGTCAGCAGCCGTGAATGCAGCCGATTGCCTGACAGCAAAGACAGGCAAGCCGCCGCGTCTCAAAAAGATCGCCAAGGTTTTGGGCATCAAGAAGAAGGCCCTAAAAGTCGTCATTCCTGATAGGAATTACCTTTTATGCGTTATGGCCGATACCGCATTGCAGCGTCTGCTCCACATGATCACCCAAGAGATTGCCGCATCGTCACCCTGCTCTCCCGTCCGCCAACTGGAAGCGGTGGCCGAGGCCTACATTGAGTGGGCCCGTCTTTATCCTCACGAGTTCTACACTCTTGCCCAGATGCCTGCTGCTCTGTTCCAAGCCAATCCGCACCTTCTACGCTATGAGGAGTCCATCCATGAAATGGTGATCAAGATGTTCACGCGTGCCCAGGATGAGGGCTATCTGGCTCCAGATGAAGATCTGGCGAAGCTGCGGGCTATCAGCCATACGTATCTTTATGGTATCATCAGCAAGATGATGCTTAGCGATCTGAATCGCTGGACACCCGGCTTTAACGACCCAAATACGGCTCGAGCGGCAGTGCAGATGTTCAATGCAAGATTTTTCAGAAAGCAGCAGTAGTAGGCTTCCAACGCCGTTTCCGTTGGAGTTCGATCTGGATGATGGACCATGCTTGGTCTGCGGTGCAGCGCTGGATGTGGAATGGATCTGCACGTGTTGCGGCGAAGATCACTTTGACGGCGTCATGTTGCTTATTGGGTACGGTAGACCCCCAAAGGGGAAGCAAGCCTACTCTCAAGAAAGGTCTTGCGAGCGTTAACGCTCCGCCTCTGTAACTTCTTAAGTGCAGGCCCATTGGAGGTTATATGCCAGGGTTAACAGGGGCAGGAATGCACCTGTGTCTGTTATCTTCTTATTCCCATCATTATTTTAATAAACTGAATATATAAACGTACCTCCTGAACAAACAAAGATGCCTATGTCGTATTTTAACCTTCAAACGTCGAGCTTGGAGGGGTTGACGCGAATTAAGCGGAATCTCAATAAGGACATCAATTTCGACGAGCGCCGAAAATCTGTCGGCAAGCGCAATCTTGGGGAAAAGCACGCTAATACCGATATTCCATGTCCGAGTTTACGGAAATCAGAAAGCACATAGCGCGGTACTGTCGCACCGAAATATCGCAATCCCGGAAATCCGGATCAAACCTGGACCAAGCGTGGCCGTCAGCCGAATTGGTATAGAGAGGCCATTGTGGCAGGGACGGAGCCTGACGATCTCAAGATCTGGCAACGCACAGAACTTTGGACCGGCCGTGCACTCGCCCACTTCTCTTCAAGAATGCGAAATTTTGCCGCACATGTAATATGCGGCGGAAAGTGGGAGGAGGAGTGATTCAGTCAAGGGTTGAGGCACGGATGCGTCCAATGCGTCCGCAAGGTCGCTCCGGTCCATCTCCTGAAAGTCCGGATCATCAGAAAGTTGATGAACTGGTTCCCAAACGCCTCGATCCAAAAACGGTTTTTTGAATTTGTTGTATAATTTTTTCTTCTGAATAAGGCTTTTCATAGTAAGCAACAATATTATCAGGATTAAAATTATCTGGCCGAGGGTATCCCGATGTGACAATAATGTCTATCTTGGGCCATCTTTTGTTGATCTGTTCCGCAAGCCAAACACCATCTTTTTTAGTGTTCAGATCGATATCGGTGAAAACCACTAAAATGTCAGGATAAGCTTCTAGTAGCTCTAATGCTTCTTCAGCGTTTGAAGCCTCCAACACTTCAAATCCAGAATCTTCCATAATTGAGACAGCAGTCATGCGCAGAAGGCCTTGATCCTCCACAACAAGGACAACCGGATCAAATGCTGATTTATCCATATCCAATATTCCACGGCTCTACAATAACTCTAAAATTCAAATCCATCTAAGGACCTGTTCGTTCCGGACTTGGAGAAAAGTGGCGGGGATCCGCTGACGAGTTAGTGTGTTCATTACACGAAATCAATGATCGAACCATACCATGATCCCTATCATAGCTGGAATTGATGAGCAGACTTACACTCGAACCTAAAATCACCCCCTGCCCGCGCCCTCGCCATTGCCACCAGCGTCCCGAACAGCGGCATGGTTGGCCACAACGTTCAAACTGCCGTGAATGCCGAGACGCATTTGATCGGCGCGCATGAAGTCTCCAACCAGGGCCATGACCGCGATTTAATGGTGCGGATGGCCCGTGCTGCCAAGGACGCGCTCCGTCGCGACGAGATGCATACGCTGGTCGACAACGGCTACTTTAGCGGGCTGCAGATCCTAGCTCGCAACAAAGCTGGAATTACCACAACAATTCCACGCCCCGAGACGTCGCGCAACCGCCTCAAGGGCATTTATGAGAAGGTGGACTTCGTCTATGAGGCCAATGCGGATATCTATCGTCGTCCTGCAGGGGAAGCGCTACCGTATCGCTACACAACCGAGTAAGAGGGCTGCAGAAAGTACCCTTGATTTCTTTTGGCCCGAGGATTCCTCACAGTGTGTTTGAAAACTCCTCCAGTGCTCTTTTGAGGTCGACCTCGCTAAACGGTTTACTGATCCAGCCTACCGGATTTGCAGCGGTTGCACGCTCCCGAGTCTCCGGGTTTCCGTAGGCTGATACAAAGATCGAGCGGATACCCAGCATCTGAAAGAGTTCGATCGCGGCGCTGACCCCATCCCTGTCTCCATGAATGTTAATGTCCATCGTTACGCAGTCTGGCAGGTGTTGCCGAGCCAAACGGACAGCTTCGGGGGCGCTGGAGGCCTTGCAGACAACCTCTGCGCCAAGATCCTCGAGGGTCATCTCGAGGTCCATGGCAATGAGCGCCTCATCTTCGACGATCATGATGCGGAGAGGGCGTCCGATGCCCGGAACGGATCCGCCAGGACCCGCTACGGGGCATGCGCTCAGCCTGATTGGAGGTGGCATGTGACGGGAGACAGATTGCATCCGCATGACGGATGGGCTGTTCAGAAGGCGCTTATCCATGCGTATCGGCTTAAGCAAACGGGAGGGCAGGGTCATCATGGGTTTGCAAGGTCCGTACGGGAACTGAATTGGATCAAAGCGTTCGCTCCGCCGTTATCGTTGAGCTCTAGCGATGCGCCGATCTGACGACAGAGTGCCCGCACAAGCATCAACCCCGACGACCGCGTTTCCGTCTGTTCGCCAAAGCCAGGACCATCATCTCTTACCTCGAATAAGTATCCCTCAGAGGAAGATGTGAAGGACACGGAAACAGTCCCGCTCGTGCCAGAGAGCCCGTATTTGAAGGCATTCGTGACAAGCTCATTGGCAATGAGTGAGAGACAATGAGCCTCTTCCGCAGTCATCTTCCCTTCGGCGATCGAGACCTTAATTCGGTCGGATCCCCCAAACCCAGAGGCGGTTCCCTGAACTACCTGTTCAAGAAAATCCTGGCTGGACAAAATTCTAGCGTTTGCATTCTGGTAGAGGGCCTCCTGAACCGCGCTCATTGCACGAAGACGCTGTGAGGCAGTCGCGACGAACCCGGCGACCTCGGCAGAGGACCGCGTTGTACGTGACATCCGGATAAGGGACAGCATCTGCTGGATGTTGTTCTTGACGCGATGCTGCAGTTCTCGAACCAGAACACGGTTCTCCGCCAGCGCTTCTTTCAGAAGAGCATTTTCGCGGACACGTTCCAGCAAGACGCGATCCATCTCTGCCAAGCGCCGGTTCAAAACACTGAAATGATCATCCTTTACCTCGATGAGACGCAAGATGACCAAGGTTTCAGAACTTTCCTCGGGCCGAATGCGTGCTGCAAGAGATCGGTAGCGTTTCACTTCCGTCTCTAACCGAACCTCTATTACACCAAGACTGGACGAGGTCGACCTGCCAGCTCGAGAAAGGAAAGCGAACACATCCTCTGGCGTCATCACCTGGTCGAAGAAATTCTTCTGTAGCAGGTTTCGTCCCAACACGTTGTGCGCGGCTGAATTTGCGCGGCGCACTGCGCCATCGAGGGACATCACCAACGCCGCTTCCTGTAAGAACTCCAGGTCCAGTCCCGCGACATCTGCACCTGGCTTCGTCATCAGTCTTTGACCCTGAAGTATTCACGTGCATTTGGTTCAATGGTTTCGAGCGGCTTGAGATGGATTATAACCTTGCAGCCAGGATGGCCGGTGGCGATTGCCTCCTCGATCTCAACACGGGCATAGCCGAGGTTCTGTGCCGTGATCGATCCAAAGACATTGGACGTCATCATGCAGAGCGAAGGACGGCCTTCTACGAACTTACCGAACGGACAGGCGCGATTGCCAAGGACAATGCGATCTTCGCGCTCCTCAATGATGAAGAAATCGCCCTGGATCCTACGTTTCAGGTCTACGAGGACATCTTGGACCTGAAACCTATCAAGCCGGTCCACTTTTAGCGCAGCCCGGTATGCTGTATCGATCTGCTCACCGATCGCGCCACCAACAACGCTGATATAGCCCGATGCTTCGGCAACTCCCACGACACTTTCCAACGTTCCGGCCAGTTCCCTCAGCAGGCTTCGCAGGAAGATATCGCGCTCGAGGTCAATCGGAGCATTCTGAACAGACGCGTCATGCTGGCTATCCGCTGGTTTCATCACGCATCTTTCAGTTCGATAGGAAGTATGGACATTCTAAAGACAGGAGTACGACTGATCTAAACCACAAAGTGCGCATTTATAATCGTCCCTGCAAGTATTTTCAGAGTTCTAGGGAGTCTGGCTGGGCGCTGTAGCAACGCGTTGGCGTTGTTGTAGAACTCGGAGTTGCGGCGTGACTTCCCCTTACCCCGTCAAGCTCAGGACACTCGCTTGATCTCGGCAGTGCCGAGTGCATTGAAGCGGTTCAAGAGGGCAATGCGGATGTGGACTTCAGCCGTCTGTCTGCCCGGATCTCGCGAGCCCCTGCCCGGGTGCTTTTGAAAGAACAGTTCTCGCGCCATGCTTTCGGGCAGGAGCAGCAGGGACAAGGGTCGGTTCGCGAGGTCGGGTAGAATCAGCGGGGCTGCAGCCAGATAGTATCCCGCCAATCCGGCCTTCGTCAGGCATGGCTTGTCAATGATCACACGGTCGCCGCTGCTGATCGAAATCCCTGCGACAGTCGGCCGATCGTTCCCTGCGGATGGCGGGGGGCGTGCCGTGGGCCGGGGTGTCGGATCTCAGGATTCTGTAGCAAACTGTGCGTCATGACGCAGGGCTTCGATGACTGCCTCGCCTTTTGGGCTGTCGCCAGGCTACGTGGGCAGGTCATCTTACCGTCAAGCGCCCATGGTGATCTGCTTAGCCGGTTCCGGCTCCCGGAGTACGTAGCCTCGTCCCCAGACCGTTTCGATCATGTTCTGACCATTCATGGCATCAGACAGCTTCTTGCGCAGCTTGCAGACGAAGACGTCGACGATTTTGGCCTCCGGTTCGTCAATCCCCCCGTAGAGGTGGTTCAAGAACACCTCTTTCCCTATCACTGTGCCTTTGCGCAGGCTCAGCAACTCAAGAATTTGATACTCCTTGCCGGTCAGCTTCAGTTCCTTGCCCCGGATTTCAGCCGACCTCGTATCCAGATTGACGGTAAGGTCCCCCAGCTGAACCGTAGCCTGACTATGTCCCTTGGAGCGACGGATGATTGCCTGAATGCGTGCTTGCAGCTCTTGGTGGTTGAAAGGTTTTGTCATGTAATCGTCCGCGCCAAAGCCAAATCCCCGCAGCTTGCTTTCCGTATCGTCCGAGCCGGTCAAGATAAGGATGGGGGTATTTATCTTCGCAATGCGTAAGTGTCGCAGCACGTCCATGCCGTTCATATCAGGTAGATCGAGATCCAGAATGATCAGGTCGTAATCATAATTTTTCGCGAGATCGATACCCTCCTCCCCCATGTCGGTCATGAATACGCTATGCCTCGATGTTGTCAGCATCAGGTTGAGCGTGCGGGCGGTACTGGGATTGTCTTCCACCACAAGAATCCGCATGGCTGGTCCTTTCTGATCTTGCGCGCCCTAAGGCAAGCCTATCTCTAATCGATATGACCAAACATATACACTTATGGGTTGCATGCGAGTCGCAGACATACTTTTCTATCACAACCGGGGAGCGGCGATCCCGGTTGCTGTTCCGAGTGTGACACGCGTCTTGATCGTGAAGGGTATTGGACGGCTCGCGTCCCGCGCACAAACATACATCTCAGTTTTAAAAATCATACAGCTGGCGGTTGTGGTTTCTGCATCCTGAGCCGAGAGTTATCCATCCGGAGCGGGTTGCCCGGCATATGAGAGCCCTTAGTGAGGATGCAACTAAGCATGGACCAGCACGACGAACTGCGCCTGCTGCAAGGGGCATGCGCGGCCAGCCGGACAGGCGCATGGTCCTTCCGCATCGGCGAGGATGTCGTGGAATGGACCCCGCTCCTCCATGAACTCTTTGCCGTCCCGCAGGGCACCGATCTGACCCTCGAGTCTGCGCTCTCGTTCTACGTGGGCAAAAGCAGGGTGCAGATCGTGGAGGCGGTTGAGCGCTGCCTGAGTGAAGGCACGTCATGGAACCTCGACGTCCAGTGCAGGTCAGCAACAGGGCACATCTTCTGGGCGCGGACGATTGGAGAAGCGCTTCTTGAAGATGATCGCGTTGTCGCCCTTCAGGGTGCTTTCCAGGACATTACAGTTGAACGCACTGCATCTGACGAGCGTGAGCGCGCACAGGCGGAATTGTCCTTCGTCCTGCGCACCATGCCGGACGGTTTCTTTCTGCTGGATAGCGATTGGCGGTTCAGTTTCGTGAATTCAGCCGCCGTGCAGATGCTCCGCCGCGATCCTACTGAACTCGTCGGTGAGAGCATTTGGGATGAGTTTCCGGAAGCCCGTGATACGGTCTTTGAGCAAACTTACCGAGCGGTCAGGGAAACCGGGGTCTCCAATACCTTACAGGCCTACTTCGCACCCCTGGAGGCTTGGTTTCATATCACCGCTCACCCTGCCCAGACAGGTGTGGCTGTTCATTTTCGAAACATCACGCGCGAGGTTGGCGAGCAACGCGACCTTAGCCTATTCCGGACGGCCATCGATACCATGACCACAGGGGCGGTGATGGTCGAAAAAGGTTCAGGAGATATAGACACTTGGCACATCATCTATGCCAATTCCGCAGCGGTGAGGCTTTGGCGCTCGAATGAGAAATTGCTGACGGGAAACACGATCGGTGATATGATCGGAGAAGCTGTCTGTACTCCAGGCCTGAAAAGGATCGATGAAGTTCTCGCATCGCACGAGCACTGCACATTCGAGGCCCGCCATCTTCGATTTGGACGCCAAGAGATACTCGATTGTGTCGCAGTGCCCCTTCCGGATCAGGGCGTGTCGTATAGCCATGCTGTCGTCCTGATGGATGACGTCACGGAGCAGCGGCGCGCACAGGAAGAGCGTCATCGAAGCGAGCGATTGGCTCTTATTGGGCAGATGGCCGGTGGCGTCAGCCATGACTTCAACAATCTGCTCGCCGTCATTCTGGGCAACATAGAGCTTCTGGAACTGACCGACGATGCCGATGAGGCGAAGGTTCTTATCTCGGAGGCACGGGACGCCGTGATGCGCGGAAAGTCCTTGAACGATAGCCTGCTCGCGTTTGCCGGAAAGTCGAAGTTGACGCCACAGACCGCAGACCTGGGGTCTTTCCTGCAGTCCGTGGCGCCGTTCATCCGTCGCGCCATTCCATCCCGGATCAAGCTCGAACTTGAGGTGGATGCCGGGCTGCCGCCGGTCCTGATCGACGTGGCCATGGCAGAAAGCTGTTTGTTGAACCTGGCCATCAATGCCCGGGAGGCGATCGAAGGCACAGGCACCATCCGCATCAGGCTGAATGCAATAGAGCGGGCGCATTCCGACGGGAATGATCCTCAGACCTGGGTCTGCCTTTCTGTCCAGGATACGGGTTGCGGGATCGAGGCGCCGTTGCAGGTACAGGTGTTCGAGCCGTTTTTCACCACCCGCCCGGTCGGGCAGGGGTCTGGATTGGGCCTCTCGCGGGTGCGCGGTTACCTTGAACAGATCGGCGGGTTCGTGACACTGTCAAGCGCGGTCGGTCACGGCACGACAGTTGCCATGTATTTTAGGGTAGCGCCGGTTGATACACGCGAAAGGGAGGCAACAGATCAGAGTGTCTCTCTCGTCCTTGAACGACGGCTGAAGGCACTCGTCGTCGATGACACACCGGCAGTGGCTCGTGTCGTTGCACGCCTGCTAACCTCGTTGGGATGCGACACGCTTATCGCTGCAAACGGCAAGGAAGCTCGTGAGATCCTTGCCCGCGAACCTGGCTTGAACCTGCTCATCAGCGACGTGGTCATGCCGGGAGAGTCCGGGTTGGAGCTGGCCCAGTCCATATCCCACATCTATCCGCACATTCGGATCGCCCTCATGTCTGGCTATACTCAGGACAAGCTTCAAGCGGGCGACAAACCTCACGGAACGGTATTCATGGCAAAACCGGTCAGTCGGACACAGTTGCAAGCGTTTGTGGAAGCTGTTCAGTAGTGGGCAGTCTCCTAAGAACTTGACTTTTAAGCAACTACTTTTGGCTAGTTTTCCCTGCCCGGGATGTCCGCAAGCGTGGCAAAACCGTGGGGCTCCCGCCTTTGACCGTTGCTCGATGGAAGGTAACTGGCAAGTCAATTTCTCTATCACCCAAGCAAGTGCCAATCCTGCCGTTCCAGCATGCATTGATCGCGTATCTGAAACAGCAGCTGACCAGCAGGCTTATCGTGTTGACCCCGGTTATTTTATGATCGTTGGAAGTGGCTGGTACTAATACGATCACTGAAGCGTATAAAATTCGCGCCGTGTTTTAGGTAGATCCATACTGCCTGGGATCGCCGTAAAGGCTACGTTTGAAGCTCTCGCGGGTGAGGAGCTGATGATGCGACGCTTGACCCAACTGCCAAGACATCTCTCTCAGCTACTGCGCCTGTCCGCGTTCGGGGCCGTGATACTGGTCAGCGCCACGGTGCTCGCCGCCGTCTACTGGCTGTCTCGGGAACTCGACAAAGACGCCCGGGAGAGCTCCCATCTCATGATCCAGAGCGGCCTGAATGGAGTTGTAGCGAGCAATGAAGTCATTGGGCGTGACTACGCCTATTGGACTGAAGCGTTCAACGCGGTGAATGAGAACGACATCGACTGGCTGAATATCAACTTGGGATCTGGCGTTGTCGCAGACACAATGCATGTTCTGGTTCTGGCCGGCGGGCCGCTGCCTGAGACCTTGGGGTGGGCTGATGAAGTAAGCGATCATCTGGGGAGCAAGGATTTTGCTGCCTTTCGCGATGCGGGCTTCGACCTGGCCACGCGGACCGACCACAAGCCTGGCGATGAAGCGATCAGTACCTTTGTCAAAGTTGATAACACCTTGTGGACGATTGCCGTCGACTGGATCGTCCCACATGACAGGAAGCTCAATGAGGGCGAGGTAAAGGCGCTCCTGGTCTCAGCGGTGCGGCTCGACGATGAGACGACCGCGCGTTGGAGCAAGATGTTCCTGCTTGATGGGCTTGGGTTCGTCAAATCTGCGGGAGAGATCCGGGATCGCGAAGCGATTGCCGTTACTGGCTCTACTGGTGCACTGAGCTATCTGGTCTGGTCTGCACCCCAGCCTGGCATGCAGGCGCTCCGTGCCGTTTCTGTCCCGCTTATGCTGGCGCTCTTGTTGGTGACGGCCACAATCGGCCTCGGAACGCTCGCGGTCAGCCAGCTTGCCTCGCGGCTTGAACGGGCACTCATCGCTGCCGAGGCTGCCGATCGAACAAAGTCCGAGTTCATCGCCAGCCTCAGTCACGAGTTGCGGACACCGATGAACGGAATCGTCGGCATCCTGGAGCTGCTGCAACTGGAGGATCTGAGCGAAGAGCAGAGAGAGTTGGTGGGCGTTGGGCTGAACTCGGCCGGGACACAAGTGGAGTTGATCAACCATCTCCTTATATTTGGTCAGATCGACTCGGGGAACAGACATATTTCAACAGGACCGTTCGAACCTGGTGAGGCGGTGCGCGAGGTTCTGGCGTTGGCGATGCCTTTGGCGCGGAGCAAGGACCTGCAACTGAGTTTCTTTTGCAAGGGGCCTGTCGATAGTCCGTTGCTGGGTGATCGTCTTGCGATCCGGCAGATCGCCACGAACCTTATCTGCAATGCGATCAAATTTACCTACCAGGGAACTGTTTCAGTCGAGCTCGAGGTTTCGCGAAGCTTTAGCGTAAACCGACTGCGTCTTGTTGTGAGTGACAGCGGGCCCGGCATCGAGAAAGCAGATATCAACCGCATCTTCGACAGCTTCGTGCAACTCGACAGCTCAGCGAGGCGCGAAGTCAGCGGCGTCGGATTGGGTCTGGCAATTTCACAACGCCTTGCGAAGGCGATGGACGGGACACTCTCTGTCGATAGCACGCCAGGACGCGGAGCATCGTTCGTTTTTGAGGTCACGCTCGAAACCCCGGCTGCCGCGCCGATCATTCAGAAACTTGCAGCCTGATAGGAGGGGCATATTGGAACAAGCCATGATCCTTGTTGTCGACGATAATCCAACGAACAGGTTTATTCTCGCAAAGATGCTTCAGAGCCGCGGGTACGCGGTAACCGAGGTCACCAGTGGGCCGCGGGCCATCGAATGTATTCGTGATAATGCTCCCGCACTCGTGCTCATGGACATCAACATGCCAGGGATGACTGGGGTGGAGGCGGCACTGGAGATCACGAATCTTCTGGGCTCAAAAGCGCCCGCCATTATCGCGGTCACCGGCGATGACACGTCGCAACGTCGTGCGGAATGCGGGGCTGCCGGTTTCAATGGCTTCGTCCCCAAGCCAGTCAGGATGCAGTCACTTTTTGAAGTTATTGATCAGAGCTTAAAGGGGGGGCAGCTGGAAGTTTGGTAGGGTTCGGAAATTGACGGGAAATACCGTTTATCACAGTATGTAAATGTACTTGGACCAATCAATATCTGCACCACCAAGCACCCCGCTTGATATGCAATCGTTTGCAAAGCCTTTGACCAAAATTGCACGCGTCTTTCGATAGTTCAAGAATAGAAACTTCATGAGGACTTCATGGCCAGAGCTTTGATTGTTGTCGATCTTCAGCAAGACTTTTGTCCGGGAGGCGCATTGGCTGTGCTGGGTGGCGACGAAATCGTGGAGCCCATCAATGCCTTGATGGCGCACTATGATGCAGTGGTGCTGACACAGGACGTGCACCCTCGCAATCACACCAGCTTTGCGGACAATCACCCCGGGGCGGAACCGCACCAGATCGTCCGGATGCCGTATGGCGGGCAAATCCTATGGCCGGTCCACTGCGTCATTGGTACACCAGGTGCAGATTTCCATGAGCAACTGCATGTGAACCGTGCGGATCTTATCCTCCGCAAGGGGTTTCGCCCGGAGATCGACAGCTACTCTGCATTCTATGAGAATGATCATCGCACATCGACCGGATTGGCGGGCTATCTCCGCGAGCGCGATTTATCCGACTTGAGCTTTGTGGGCCTCGCTCATGATTTCTGCGTGACGTGGAGCGCTATGGATGCCGCCCGCCTCGGCTTCAAGGTGCGCGTGATCGAGGAGGCATGTCGTGCCATCAACGTCAACGGCAGCTTGGCTTCTGCCCGGGACGGGATGCGCCGAGCTGGAGTCGAGCTGGTTTGAAGCGTGAGCATCCAGTCCATTGAGCAACGACCCATCGCTGGAGCAGTACCGCACATATAGATGGCCGCGGAAGCATGTCATCGTTATGCTGCTTCGACCCCGTGGGCCGCGGGCAGCAGCTGCGCCAGGTCGATCTTGCGCAGGATGCGTCCGTCTTCCAGCGTGATCATGCCGACGATGAATTCCCGCGCCGGGTTCGAGGCGATGTCTGGCACCGCCTGGATGTGGTCGTTGTTGATGGGCAGGATGTCGGACACCAGATCCGCTAGCAGGCCCACGATGCGCCCGACATGCATGGCGATGATGACGACGTGGCGGTGCGACGGCGTCGCCGCGCCAAAGCCCAACCGGGCCGACAGGTCGACCACGGTGACCACCGACCCGCGCAGGTTGATCACGCCTTTGACGTAATCGGGCGCGTGGGGCAGCATCGTCGTGGGCGTCCAGCCGCGGATTTCGCGGACCAGGCCGATGTCGATGCAGAAGTCCTGATCGGCCAGCTTGAAGGCCACGACGTCGCTTTTGCCGACGGAATTATGCGAGATGGATTGCAGCATGCGTCACCCGTTCGATGCCATGGCGGCCATCCGGCGGCCCTGGTCGTTGGACATGGAAAGAAGAATTTCTTCGGGGTCGATGATCAAGTCGCAGAATTCATCTATGTCGGCCATCGTCAGCGGCCCAGGGCCTTATCGATAACATCGATCAGTTGCTTGTCCTTGTCGTCATGCGGTTCCGCCTGCGCCTTCAACAGTATTCATATCCGCTAGCAACTGGGGATTAAGAAAGCCTTGCTGCGGGCGCAGGGAGTCTGAGCTGTGATGGAAACGGTCCTTTAACTGTTCTCGAGTATGGCTTGGCACGTCCTTACAGGAGCCACGTCGTGTTGCATCTCGTCACACCGATACCGAAACCCGCTTTCTTGCATGTCGTGCAACTCTGGGGTGTGGCGGGAAAATGAGACAAGCAGC
>NZ_BBPH01000151.1 GCF_000787695.1 Paracoccus sp. PAMC 22219
CGGATGTGGCGCGCGGCGATCTGACGTTGGCAGAGATGTGCGTCATGCGTCGCACAGGCCGTTCCTGGAGCCCTTTGGTCTTACCTTCCCTCAGTACCTGGTGATCCTCGAGCTGCTCGAAACGTCTCCGGGCGCGGTGGGCAAGATTGGCGCCAAACTTGGCCTTGATACCGGCACGACCACGCCTCTCCTCAAGCGCATGGAGCAATCCGGGTTGATCGCAAAGAAACGTGACCCGCTGGATGAACGCCGGGTCGTTGTCGAGCTGACGCTCGCCATTCAAGCGTTGCAGGCCTCAGTCTGTACTTTGCTGTCGATCTGCGGTCGCCGCCGACTCGGCAAGCGCGTCCCGACCTCCAGAGCAAACCCCGAACGTTCTGGCATCGTGTGCAACCTAAACGTGCAGAACATCATCTTCAGACGGTAAAATCGTTCTTCCAGACCGCGAATATACAAAGACAGATCACAATGAGCTCCCCGCTTTGACCCCTTCTGGACCCTAAAAATCCAAATGGCATAATTCATTCTAGGGTTGATTATTTCTGGCCTTCATGGCCTAGCGAGTGATCTTTTCATGTGAGCCTGCCATGTGCCGTCCCGTTCTAACCGGTCTGCTGCTTCTGCCCGTCCCGGCATGGTCTCAGGAGTGCCACCCAAGCTACGCGCTCGTCTGCGTGCCCCTGGCCAGCGATGTGGATTGCGCAAGCGGTAGCGGGAACGGGCCGGCCTATGTGCAAGGCCCGGTCAAGGTCGCCGGACCTGACGTCTATGATCTGGACCGAGACGGCGACGGGATCGCCTGTGAAAACTGAACCTCTTTGAGACGCCATACGGGAGATGTTGGCTACGACCTCGGCAACCACCCTGCAGACAAAGAACCACCGAACCTGACCGCAGGGAGGAGGAGAGCGGCAGGTCCGGTGATCTCTGGAAGTTCACGTAGGAAGGAGGAGGAAGACACCTTTGGAAGGAGGAGTGAAGCGCTTGGCTTCATGGTTCAGCTTGGGGGCATCGCTGCAGGCTGTCACGGGTTTGCGCTGCATTGCAGCGTCCGTTTTTTACGGCGCTCTAAGCGACGGCAGAATTGCTCCGGGATCTCGCAGACCTGCTCGGGATCTAGGCCCCCCACTTAACCTCCGGCCTGCCCTGTTCCCCGGGAGCACTGTTATGCGCCGGACAGCGTAGGAGACGGGGATCAGCCGGGAGTTGTCGGGTATGGTGCTATTTCAGGGCGTGGAGCTTCTGCTTTGCCGGGCCCAAGGTCGAACGGCCCTTTCACGCAAAATTTGCGGCTTAATAGCTTCCTCTGCAAAAATTGCATGAAAGGCAAATCATGCAGCAGAAAGGCGGTACTCGGATCTAGGACTGGATCACTCGGGTGCTGGGAGGTCGCTCATCTGTTTTAGGAGGAGCTTCGATAGTTTGAAATGCAAGTGGCGCTCGGGCGTCACCTGTACAGGTTCGCCGGTCCTGGTGTCGCGACACATTCGGGCATCCCTAACCTTGCTGGAGAACGCTACGAACCTCGACCCTGTGACCGTGGGCAGGACCGTCCACGATCTCATTGAGGATCGAGTAGCGAAGCTTCCATGACCAGCCGGGGCAGATGCGAGAGAGTTTCAACGAGTTTCCCGATCGTCTCGGGCGGATCATGGGCCAATGCTTTTTCAGATGGATACGAGCAGGCCTGTTCAGGCTTGGCCAGTCGGGAATGGGGAAGTTCCGTCCGTGAGCTGTATCCCGATGTTTTGCTGTGTATCGCTCACCTTCACGGTTGCGATCCCGTCCCCGTTGGACAGATCTACGCTCGTGCCATCAGGAGACGACGTCAGTTTCACGACGCGCCAGGGCGGACATTCGAAAACCTGCAGCCGGCCATGAATGTCCGTGAGGGCGATGATTTTTGCCATGATGTTTTCTGTGCCTGCTTAGTCCCTCCGGACTGGATGATACTTGCAGAAGCCGAAATGGTCATAAATATTTGTTATCATTTATTTTTGAAGACAAGCATGCAAGAAATATCCCCCTTTGGAGGGGACGATGCTTCATTCTATGATCTTTCGAAGCCACACCGATCTGACGCCATCAGACGACGATTAGCCGTTCGCTCACCTCAACGATAGTTTCGTCCCGCAAATTGGCCTGCAGTGGGGCTGTGGAGCATCAACACGGAAAGCCCAAGCTTTGGTTTACCTGCGTGACTGAAGAATGTGTCGGACCTGTCGGTCGTCGCCTTCGAACTGCACCGGCATGGCTGCAATGCGCTACAGGCAAGCGTCCATGGACCCCCTGGCAAAAAAGTATCGACGGACCTCGCCTCCTTCCTTTGCGGGAAAGATTGGCTGGAGGATGTTTGCTCGATACGGCAGAGATACCGTGGAACGTCCAGTCCGACATGGGCCGGGACGACGTCACCATAGGATCTTCAGGAGCAAGACATGGATGAGACGGCCATAACCGGGTTTGCAGCAGACTCGGTCGCGACCTGGGTCTGGCTGGC
>NZ_BBPH01000150.1 GCF_000787695.1 Paracoccus sp. PAMC 22219
GTGATCGGCCCACAGGAGAGCCCACCATGTATGACAATCACCCCGATCGGACGAGCGGCCGTGAGCCAGCAGGACATCAAGATTTCCGCACGCAACCTGCAGAAAGCCTATGGCGACACCCATATTCTGCACGACATCAACATCAGCATCGACGAGGGCGACTTCCTGGTGCTGGTCGGCCCGTCGGGCTGCGGCAAGTCCACGCTGCTGAACTGCATCGCCGGGCTGGAGCCGATCACCGGCGGCAACATCCGCATCGCGAACCGCGACGTGACGGGCGTCAGCCCCAAGGACCGCGACATCGCGATGGTGTTCCAGTCCTATGCTTTGTACCCGACGATGACGGTCGCCAAGAACATCACCTTCGGCATGAAGGTGCGCGGCGTCGACAAGGCCACCCAGGCCACCAAGCTGGCCGAGGTGTCGCGCCAGCTGCAGATCGAGCCGCTGCTGGACCGCAAGCCGGGCCAGCTGTCGGGCGGCCAGCGCCAGCGCGTCGCCATGGGCCGCGCCCTGGTCCGCGACCCCGCGCTGTTCCTGTTTGACGAGCCGCTGTCGAACCTGGACGCGAAGCTGCGCGTGTCCATGCGGACCGAGATCAAGAAGCTGCATCAGGACCTGAACGCGTCGATCGTCTATGTGACCCATGACCAGATCGAGGCGATGACGCTGGCCACCAAGATCGTCGTCATGAAGGGCGGCGTGATCCAGCAGATCGGCACGCCGGCGGAAATCTACAACCGCCCCGCGAACATGTTCGTGGCCGACTTCATGGGCAGCCCGGCGATGAACCTGATCCCGGCCCGCGTTCGGTCCGAAGGCGGCCAGACCCGGATCGAGATCGACCGCCCCGGCGACACGCCGCTTGTCATCACCGATCCGGTGGCCCGCGACCTTCCCGACCAGATCGTGCTGGGCGTGCGCCCCGAGGACATCCACGAAGCGACCGGCAACGCCCATCTGCCCGGCACCGCGCAGGGTGCGGGTGGCGACGTGATGATCGAGATCGTCGAACCGGCGGGTGCCGACACCTTTGCCGTGACCCATCTGGGCGGCAAGGCGGTCACCGCGCGGCTGCGCGCCGAAAGCGCCGTCCGGGCGCGGTCGATGTTCCCGCTGGCATTCGACCTCTCGAAAGTGTCGTATTTCTCTCCTAAGGATGGTGAACGACTGAACTGAGAAGGGGTGACGGCATGGCGATGCTTCTGGGCGATGTGGGTGGAACCAATGCGCGGCTGGCGATCGCGCGCAACGGGTCCATCGACGCCGGCACGGTCACCCGCTTCAAGGGCGACGACTTTGCCAGCTTCGACGACGTGGTGCGCCAGTTCATGGCGGAACAGCACCAGCCCAACATCTCGTCCATGTGCATCGCCGTGGCGGGTCCGGTCAGCGGCGGGCGTGCGCAGCTGACCAACCGCGACTGGTCGTTCGACGAGGACAACTTGGCGCGGCTGACCGATGCCGATCAGGTGCGGCTGATCAACGACCTGTCCGCGCTCGGCTATTCCACCCCCGCGCTGGCCGGCGAACAGCTTGGCACGCTGCGTGCCGCCCCTGTGACCCGCGCCCGCAACGGGCAGGCGCTGGTCGTGGGTCTGGGCACCGGCTTCAACGTCTGCGCGGTGCGCGTGCTGCCCGGCGGCGCGATCACCGTGCTGGAGGCCGAGGAGGGGCACACCCACCTGCCCGCCAACATCATGGCCCGGCTGCAGGACCGCGTCGGCGCCGACGCCGCGGCCGGGTTCTTTTCCACCGAGGAGACATTCGCCGGGCGTGGCCTGTCGCGCCTGCACGCTGCGATGACGGGCACCGCCCCCATCCGCAGCGAGGATGTCGCCAAGGCTGCCGAGGCCGGCGATCCGGACGCCACCGCGACCTATGACCTGTTCGCCGAACTGGTCGGCCTCCTGTGCCGCGAGCTGTCGCTGCGCTTCATGCCGCTGGAGGGGTTGTTCCTGGCCGGCAGCGTGGGCCGCAGCATCGCCGACCGGATGGCGCTGTTCGAACCGGCCTTTCTGGCGGAAAGCCACATGCGCCATATCCCTGAAAACACGCCGGTCTTTCTGATCCGCGACGACATGGCGGCGCTGCACGGCTGTCTTGCGGCGCTCGGCTAGGGTCCGCCGGTCCCGCAAAGGTTAACCGCCAATCGCGGAAAACGCCCAAAGATTGCTGGATTCGTCCGGTCGATCCTGTTTGAATTGCCACAAGCAAAAAGACGGGGCGGGCGATGCGGGCATATCTTAGGGCGATCCTGGTGGCAGGGACGGCGCTTGGCGCGGCGGGTGCCGCCATGGCGCAAAGCAGCTCTCCGTTTTCGGGCCTGTTCGGCGGCAGCAGCGAATCCGAGGGGCCCGTCGCGCTGGACGTGCAGGTCGCCGGCGGGGACGAAGGTCTGACCCGCCAGATCCGCCAGTCGCTGCTGCTGACCGGCGCGCTGAACGAGGATCGCACCACCGGACAGGACGTGCTGGCCGCCGCGCGCGGCGATTACGCCCGCATCCTGGGCCTGCTGTACGACGAAGGGTTCTATGACGGCGCCGTGACCATCACCTTGGACGGGGTCGAAGCCGCCGAGGTGGCGCCGCTGGACGCGCCCGCCCAGGTCTCGCGCGTTCTGGTCGCGGTCGATCCGGGCCCGGTCTTCCGCTTTTCGCGCGCCCAGATCGCCCCGGTGGCCCCCGAAACCGACATCCCGACCGAATACGCCGTGGGCGAAGTCGCGGGCACCGGCGTCATGCGCAGCACGGCCTTGGCCGGGGTCGACGGCTGGCGCGCCTATGGCCATGCCAAGGCCGACATCGCCGACCAGCAGATCGTGGCCGATCACGACGCCGATCAGGTCGACAGCCGCATCGCCCTGTCGCCCGGCCCCGCCGTCACCTTCGGGCGCATGTCCGTCAGCGGCAACCAGCGCCTGAACGAACGCCGCCTGCGCAAGATCGCCGGTTTCCCCGAGGGAGAGCGTTTCGACCCCGAGGAACTGGAGACCGTCCGCCAGCGCCTGCGCCGCACCGGCGTCTTTTCCGCCATCACCCTGCAGGAGGCCGAGACCCTCAGCCCCGGCGACACGCTTGACGTGGATCTGGCCGTGGTCGAACAGGCCCCCCGCCGCATCGGCGCGGGGTTCGAGATCTCGACCATCGACGGGGCGCTGGTGTCGGCCTATTGGATGCACCGCAACCTGCTGGGCGGCGGCGAACGCCTGCGCATCGATGGGCGCATCAAGGATATCGGATCAGAAACCAGCGACCGCGACGACGAGCTGACCGTCCGCCTGGAACGCCCCGCCACGATCACCGCCGATACCACCGCCTATGTCGAGGCCGAGGTCGCGCAGATGCGCGAGGAGGATTACGACGAGGATCTGGCCACCCTGGGTTTCGGTCTGAACCACATCTTCAGCGACCGCCTGACCGCCGATGCAGCGCTGGAATATCAGTATTCGCGCGTCTTCGATGCCAACGGGCGCACCGATTTCAAGGTCCTGGCCCTGCCGATGGACGTGATCTGGGACCGCCGCGAGGATCAGAACAACGCCAAGCGAGGCTTTTATCTGTCGGCCGAGGTGACCCCCTTCAGCGGCTTCGAGGATACCAGTTCCGGCATGCGCGCCCTGGCCGAGGGCCGGGCCTTCCGGTCATTCGGCGCGGATGACCGGTTCACCCTGGCGGGCCGGGCGCGGGCGGGGTCGGTGTTCGGCGGCGACCTGGCGACGACGCCGCGCAACTATCTGTTCTTTTCGGGCGGAGGCGGCAC
Organism: Paracoccus sp. PAMC 22219; assembly: GCF_000787695.1. Lineage (GTDB taxonomy): Bacteria > Pseudomonadota > Alphaproteobacteria > Rhodobacterales > Rhodobacteraceae > Paracoccus. The sequence continues at coordinate 3,763 of NZ_BBPH01000150.1, forward strand.
CGTGCGCGGCCATCCCTATCAGTCCCTGGGGGTCGAGGAGATCGCAGGCCCCGACGGGCCGATCAAGACCGGCGGCCTGTCGGTCGCCAGCGCCACCGCAGAGGCGCGTTTCCAAGTGCGCGAGAAGATCGGCCTGGTGGCCTTTGCCGATTACGGCCAAGTCTGGTCGGGCGATGCCTTTGGCGGCGAAAGCGACGACCATGCGGGCGCCGGTCTGGGCGTGCGGTACGACACCCCGATCGGGCCGCTGCGGTTCGACGTGGCCGGGCCGGTCAGCGGCGATACCGGCAGCGGCGTGCAACTTTACCTTGGATTGGGACAGGCATTCTGATGCGCAGTTTCTGGATCACCGCCTTTGCCGTCCTGTTTCCGATGGCCGTTCTGGGCCAAAGCGCCGCCGAAATCAGCGCCGAGGCCGACAGCGACCGCGGCTTTCTGACCGGCCTGTTGGAAAGCAACCTGTCCGGAGACGGTCGGGAAGTCGTGATCGAGGGGTTCCAGGGCGCCCTGTCGTCGCGCGCGACCTTCACCGAACTGCGCATCTCGGACGAGGATGGCGCCTATCTGACCCTGCGCAACGGCGCGATCCAATGGAACCGCAGCGCCCTGCTGCGCCGCCGGATCGAGATCGCGGAACTGTCCGCGGCCGAGATCCTGCTGCCCCGCCTGCCCCAGGCAGAGGAGACGGCCGTGCAGGCCGAGGCCCCGGTCTTTGCGCTGCCGGAACTGCCCGTGTCGCTGAACATCGAACAGATCCGCGCCGAACGCGTGGTGCTGGGCGAACCCGTGATCGGGGTCGAAGCCGCGCTGAGCATCGCCGGCGGCATCAGCCTGGAGGGCGGCGAGGGCACGGCCCAGCTGACCATCGACCGCCTGGACGGCCCGCGCGGACAGTTCGTGCTGGACGCGGGCTATGGCAACGAGACGCAGATCCTGCGCCTGAACCTGGGCCTGGACGAGGCCGCCGACGGCCTGCTGGCGAACCTGGTCGGCATCTATGACAAGCCCGCCCTGACCGCCCAGATCAGCGGCGAAGGCCAGATCCGCGATTTCGCGGCCGACATCCGGCTGGCCACCAACGGTCAGCCCCGCATCACCGGCCAGGTCAGCGCCAATGGCGAGACCGGCGCCGACGGGACCCCCGGCACCGGATTCCGGTTCCAGCTGGGCGGCGACGTGGCATCGCTGCTGCGCCCGCAGGACCGGGCCTTCTTTGGTCAGGACACCCAGCTGCTGGCCGAAGGCTGGCGGGCCGAGACCGGGCGCCTGGACATCCCCCGCCTGGACATCCGCACCGAGGCGCTGCGCATCGCCGGGTCGCTGTCCACCAACGATCTTTCCGCGCCCCAGCAGGCCAATCTGCAGGTGATGCTGGGCCGGGACGCGGGGGCCACCCAGGTTCCCGTCCCGCTGCCCTTCGCGGGCGAGGCGCGACGGTCGATTCCGGGAGGCTGACCTTTGATTACGACGCGACGCAAAGCGACGGATGGCGCCTGGACGGCGGCATCGGCGCGCTGAACCTGGACGGCGTGGCGCTTGGCGCGCTGGACCTGGCCGGGCGCGGACAGATCTTTCTGGACGACGGCGCCCTGTCCGAGGTGATCGGCGCCATCGACTTTGCCGCCCGCGACTTGGATTTCGACGACGCGTCGCTGGACGAGGCCGTGGGCGCGCAGGTCGAAGGGCGCACCGGGTTCAATTTTACCCCCGGCAACGCGGTCGACATCACCAACCTGCGGGTCCGCGGTGCGGATTACGGGCTGGACGGCAACTTCCTGGTGTCGGGCCTGGGCAGCGGCATCACGCTGTCGGTCGATGCGGGCGCCCGCTATACCGATCTGACGCGCCTGTCGGGCGTCGCCGGGCGGCCCCTGACCGGCAGTGCGAATGCCACGGTCGAGGGGTATTACGTCCTGCTGAACCGCAGTTTTGACATCGACGCGCGCGTGTCGGGCCGCGACATCGCGTTGGACCAGCCGCAGCTGGACCGTCTTCTGGACGGCGAATCCACGATCCTGCTGCAGGCGCGCCGCGACGAGCTGGGCCTGGAGGTCGAGGATTTCCGCGTCAACGCCAGCCAGCTGACCGCCACCGCACAGGGGCTGATCAGCACGGCATCCAGCAACCTGCGCGCAGAGGTGTCCATGCCGTCGCTGTCGGATGCGGGCGCGGAACTGGGCGGCTCGCTGGAGGCCACGGCCGAAGTCACCGGGCCGCAAAACCAGCGGCGCCTGACCCTGAACGGCCAGGCCCAGGACCTGCGCATCGGCATCGAGGCGTTGGACAACGCGCTGAGCGGGCAGACCGAACTGACGGCCAGCGCGCTGCAGACGCCGCAGGGATTCCAGTTGGAGGATTTCCAGCTGGCCAACCCGCAGCTGAGCGCGGATGCCCAAGGCAGCTTTGCCCAAGGCGCGCTGGACGCGGTGGCCCAGGTGGCGGTGGTGGACCTGTCCTCGATCCGCGCGGATTGGGCGGGCGGGTTCCAGGCCCGCGCGACGCTGCGCGAGGAGGATGGCGCGCGCTTGATCGACGTGACCGGCAGCGGGCAGGACCTGTCGCTTGGCGCGACGGGGGCGGATGGCGCGCTGACCGGGACCACGCAACTGGCGCTGCAGGCGTCGGAACGCGACGGGGTCGTGACGATTTCGGAAGGGCGGCTGACCAATGACCAGATGCGGGCGGTGGTGCAGGGGACCTATGGTCCGGGCGTCACCGACCTGACCGGCGACGTGAACGTGGCGTCGCTGGCACCCTTCGGGCCGGGCTGGCGCGGCACCCTGCAGGCGCAGGGCAGCTTTGCCGAGGCCGGTGACGGTATCCGCAGGCTGGCCGTGACCGGGACCGGTCGCGATCTGTCCTTCGGTCAGGCGCAGGTGGACGGCGCCCTTGCGGGCGAGACGCGCCTGTCGGTGACGGGCACCGAACAGGGCGGCATCTTTACCATCGACACGGCGCAGGTGGAAAACCCGCGCCTGTCGGCCAGCGCCACGGGGCAGGTCGGCGCGGGGGCGACCAATGTCGCCGCCACGCTGAACGCGGGCGATCTGCGGTTCCTGGGCAACGGCATCAGCGGCGCGGTCCAGGCCGATGCGCGGCTGACCGACGACGGCACCACTCGGCGGATCGAGACGACGGGCACGGCCAGCGGCCTGTCCCTGGGCCAGCCGCGGATCGATCCGGTCTTGGCAGGGCAGACCCGGTTCGACCTGGCCGCCAGCCAAGGGACGCAGGGCATCTCGGTCCAGCGGTTGAACGTCACCAACCCGCAGCTGCAGGTGACGGCCGACGGGGCGCCCGCCACGGGCATCAATCTGAACGCGCGGCTGGCCGACCTGGGCCTGATCGTTCCGGAGTTCCCGGGCGCGGTCGCGGTGACCGGCACCGTGCGTGAGGAAGGCCCGGCCTTTGCGGTCGACCTGCGTGCCACCGCACCCGGCAGCACCGACCTGCGCATCGCGGGCACCGCGGCGCGCGACGGATCGACGGTCGATCTGGGTATCAACGGCAGCGCGGATTCCGCGCTGGCCAACACCACCTTGCGCACCCGCAGCGTGTCGGGACCGCTGGCGATCGACCTGCGCGTCCAAGGCGCGCCGTCGCTGCAGGCGCTGTCGGGACAGGTGCGGCTGACGAACGGCCAGCTGGCCGATCCGGGCCTGGGCGTGCGGCTGGACGGGATCGACGTCACCGCCGGATTCCAGTCGGGGCGGCTGCAGATCGACGGGGCGGCCAACGTCTCGGCCGGGGGGCGGATCACGCTGTCCGGGCCGGTGGACCTGACGAACGGGGCGACCGACATCTCGGTCGCGCTGGCGCAGGTCGTGCTGCGCGACCCGAACCTGTACCAGACGGTCGTCGATGGCCAGGTGCGGTTCAACGGAACGGCCGCGACCGGCCAGACCCTGTCCGGTCGCATCGACCTGGGAGAGACCGAGATCCGCATCCCCTCGACCGGCTTGGGCGGTGCGCGCGCGATCCCCGACATCACTCATGTCGGCAGCCAGCGCCCGCCGGTGCGCGCCACCCGCGCCAAGGCCGGGCTGGAGCCTTATCCCAGCCAGGCATCGCGCGACGCGGGCATGTCGGGCCCACCCGCCACGCCGGGACGTCCGCCGGCGCTGGACCTGGTCATCAACGCGCCCAACCGCGTGTTCATCCGCGGCCGGGGGATCGACGCCGAACTGGGCGGCAGCTTCCGCATCCAGGGCACGGCCCGCAACGCGATTCCCATCGGCAACCTGCAGCTGATCCGGGGCCGCGTCGATCTGCTGGGCAGTCGGTTCAACCTGACCGAGGGCTTGGTCGAGCTGCAGGGTAGTCTGATCCCCGTCATCCGCCTGGTCGCCGAGACCGAGCGCGACGAGATCACCACCCGCATCATCATCGACGGAGAGGTCCGTGACCCCGAGATCACGTTCGAATCCTCTCCGGAACTGCCGCAGGAGGAGGTGCTGTCGCAGCTGCTGTTCGGGCGTGGGCTGGACACCATCAGCCCCCTGCAGGCGGCGCAGCTGGCCAATGCCATCGCGGTGCTGGCGGGTCGGGGCGGCGACGGGATCATCAGCAACCTGCGCGAAAGCGCGGGCCTGGACGACCTGGACCTGACCACCGACGACGAGGGCAACATCGAGCTGCGGGCCGGACGCTATATATCCGAGAACGTCTATACCGACGTGTCCGTGGGCGAGGGGGGGCGGTCGTCGATCAACCTGAACCTGGACATCACGCAGTCGCTGCGGGCACGCGGATCGGTGGGCAGCGACGGCGGCAGCTCGCTTGGGGTGTTCTTCGAACGCGACTATTGATCAGTCGGCGCCGATCGCGGTGGACAGGGCACGCATCTCCTCGGGCGCGCCCTGGGGCATCACCTGACCCGAGGCGATGCCGAACCGCAGCATCCGCCGCCCGCCCGACAGGATGGTGACGGTCCAGCCCAGCAACTGTCCCTTCGGCCCTGCCATCGCGCCGCTGGCCCGCGGTGCGTCGGCATGGTTCAGCGCGTCGCGCAGGGCCGCGAAGCCACGCCCGGCGGGGGCCGCGGCCTCCCACGTGGCGATGGCGTCGGTCAGGCTTTCCGGGGGCGCGCCCCACAGACGGCGATAGGCCTGGTTTGACAGGACCAGTTGGCCGCCGTCGGAAAAGACCACCAGCCCGTCCTCCAGCCCGTCCAGGACATGCGCGCCCAGCATCAGCTCGGCCCGGAATTCGCGGGTCAGCGACATTTCCGAGGTGATGTTCTCGAACAGGAAGGCCACCGCGCCATCGGGATGCGGGCGACCGGTGACGCGATAGGTCTGTCCGCCCGGCAGGGACCAGGTCTCGACGTGGTGGCCGGTGGCCGCGGCGCTTTCCAGATTGGCCATGTGCTGGCGCCAGCTGCGATAGTCCTTGGGTTCGGGGACCATGCGCTGTTCGCGCAGCTGGTCCAGGAAATCGAACAACGACGGTCGCGCGGTCAGGAAACCCGTCGGCAGGTTCGTCAGGTCGATCAGTGCGGGGTTGAACAGCTGCAGGTTCCGCCCCTGGTCAAAGATCGCCAGCCCGATGGGCAGGTCGGCGAATGTCTTGGTCAACGTCTGGACGAAATCGCGCAGGCTGCGTTCGGCGCGCACGGCGGCGTCCGCGGGCAGGGCGAACATCATCACCTCGTCGCCCATCCGGTGGCTGTGGCAGTCGTACCAGGACACCGCGCCCTGATCCTCCAGCCCGGCGCGGCGGGTGGCGGTGCCCGCGCC
>NZ_BBPH01000149.1 GCF_000787695.1 Paracoccus sp. PAMC 22219
TCTCTATAACTTTCGATTCCTTTGTAAGTACGCTCCATATCCATCCAGCCCCATTCAAGGCTGCCGGCTTCCTGCCAAGCTTCAAAGTCTGACGGCATCCCTCTCATATACCACATTCCATTGACTGCGCTGGACCCTCCCATCCCGCGCCCGTAATGGACGGGCTCCGCAGTGGAATTTTCAGGATCTGTCATACTGTATTGCCAGAAGTATCCTGACTTCTTAAGCATCTTTGAAAAACCTCGGGGCATGGATATAAATGGGTGGCGATTCTTACCGCCCGCCTCCAGAATGAGAACTGTGACATCTCGGCGTTCAGAAAGTCTATTTGCCAAGACGCAGCCGGCAGACCCCGCTCCAATAATGATGTAGTCAAAGCTGTCCATTGAAGCACCTACTATCTTATCTAAGGAAGGGTAACCAATCTAGCTTTATATCCGTTCTAAATTAATCAGCATCGAAATTGGTGCAGATCAGGTCGGCGTTCAAATCACCCGCAGATAAGGCAAGGATCGCCATCACCATAAAAGTCAAACGGAGGTTAGTTTGGGAGTTGTGCGTTGCACCTTCTTATTACCATCTAGAATAAAACATGCAATATAACTACTTAGCCAGGTTCTGTCGCAAATCCTGCGTCTCGACGCACAATTTGCGACAGAACCACGCCGCCAGTTGGCGGGCAATAATGCCGGTGCGTTGCTGCTCCAGCAGGTTGCTGAACTTGAAAACTGAGGTCAGGATCTGATGCAGTCCATTCGCTATTGCCTGCAGATGACGGACATGATCCAGGAAATCGCTGAAGTACGGCCTTGTATTCGCATCGATGCAGGGAAGGTCCTGTTGGACCAGCTTGTCGGCCACACATGGCGGCCTTAGCCCGGCTGATAGACACAATTGCATAGCAACGCGCGATGTCCGTCAGAACTCCGGGCGATCTTCCACGGCAGGCCGGAATATGTCATATGACTGCATGAATAGCTTGGTCGCACCGGGTCTAGTGATACATCGACCGTCTTGGTCACGGAGCGCTATCTCGCTCCTCGCAACGATAAAATTCCTGATCCGGCCACGATCAAGCTGCCCTCAAATTCTTGCAAGAAGTGATGATTGTCGTGCCCGAAGCCAAGACTGCAGATCTAATCCGTATCTTCATCGGTTATGACAGCCACGAGCCTATTGCCTACCATGCCCTGTCTCATAGCCTTCTATCGCGGGCCACTCAGCCGTTGAGTATTACGCCGATCGTGCTCGGCGGTCTGGAGGGCGTCTTTACCCGTGAAAGAAACTCCCTCCAATCGACGGAGTTCTCGTTTTCTCGTTTTCTTGTGCCGTGGCTGAGCGGCTATTCCGGATGGTCCATCTTCATGGACTGCGATATGCTTTGCATTGATGACATCGCCAAGCTTTGGGCGTTGCGCGATGACAATTATGACGTGATGTGCGTCCAGCACAACCATGTCCCCCAAGAGCAGACAAAGTTCCGTGGCGCAACGCAGACGACCTATGAAAAGAAGAACTGGTCCAGCATGGTGCTGTTCAATAACGCCCGTTGCACGGCCCTTACTCCAGATTACGTAAACACCGCCTCCGGCCTCGAGCTGCACCGCTTCAAGTGGCTAGCGGATGACAGTCGGATAGGGGCGTTGCCGCAAGGCTGGAACCACCTCGTCGATTACAGCGACACGCCCCTTAAGGATACGCATCTTATCCACTATACCGAAGGGGGCCCCTATTTTGAAGAATACAGGGGATGCGAGCATGCTGACCTGTGGTTCGCCGAAAAAGATGCGATGGATCGACCCCTACCGTGAAATCGCATTCAAAATCTTTACGTCCGGCCACGCCGAGACCTTAGTCAGTAAACACGAGATGCGATGCGTCCTTGCTTGCGACAACGGGGTCATCGGGAGAGCAGCCGAAGCGAGAGACGATTTGGCAAGGGTGGTCGTGGTAAAGCGAGCCCAGCACTCTTCAGTCCACCTGCAGCAGGGAGTCTACACTCAAACATGATCTCTCCATATAGGCATGCCCTTGCCAAATATTCCCCCCGGCTGCTGCGTTCTGTGGTCTATAAATCGTTGTATAAACGGCTCAAGGATCAATACACGATATCGCCGGAAAAATTTCGTGGCAAACGTATACTTGTTGTAGGTCCGGCCAATACTGTATTCGATGATTTGAAAAGCATCGACTATTCGATAATTGACATTGTTGTCAGAATGAAAAATGGCATCCACACATCCCTCGATTTGTGGAATGAAGATTCACTGCGATGCGACGTGCTTTTCCACAGCTTCGGCAGCGGTAGTCAACCGGTTACCCTTGATGATATCAATCATGCCGGCGTAAAATGGATTGTCCATAGGACCCTTAAGAAAAGTGCTTTTCTGGATACCCTGCAGGCCGAGGAGAAGTTCGGAAATTCCGCGAAAGTAAAAATAGTGCCGTACGAACACTATGGTGTGTTGTCGAAAAGACTGGGCGGCTACGCTCCTAGTACGGGAATGGTCTGCGCTGATTTTTTCCTTGATGCTCCATTTAAGAGCCTGGCTTTTGTCGGGTTTACCTTTTTCTCCACGCGATATGTCGCCGGGTATAACGATCAGATCACGTCTGACGCAGCTGCGCTTTCAAAAGTGAAAGATGCCGGTCATCACTCCCCATCGCACGAGGCACAACTGATCGGGGATCGGATCAAGGAGGCAAGAGCTGCTGGTAGGAGCGTTTACGTGAGTGAAAGCATGCAGCGAGCCATGGATGGTTTCAGAGCCCGCCGCGGTGCCTGATCCTGCAGCCATCGATCATCGCATCGCTCTTACCCTTCGCATGGGGCATGCCGGTGCTGCTGGTCCGTCCGCCGATCCCTGCCCGGCACAGTGCGTCATGCAGAGCGGGCCTTCGCCGGTCCGCACTTCTGGGCTGATCTTGCCTAGGAGCGCACAGGGTCTAGCGCCGCATCCAGCTGCGGCATCTGCGGATCAAGGGGCGGCGCGCCGCGCAGCACCTGCTCGACGCGGTCCATCAGGCTTTGGGTCCGGGCGGGCCAGTCGGGATGGCGGTTCCGGAACCCCTCGGTCAGCAGCAGCATCAGCGCGCGGGCGTGGTGCAGCGCCATAGAGGTCGGGATGGTGCCATAGCCTTGCAGCAAGGCTGCGCCCCGATCATCGGCCTGATCCTGCGTCAGCAGCCCGTCGATCACCTGCGCGTCCATCCGCGCCAGAAAGCTGCCCAGGTCCCGCGCCGGATCGCCCAGTCCGGCATTGTCCCAATCAAGGATCACCGGCCCTCCATCGCCCATCACCACCTGATCGGCGCTGAAATCGCCATGGACCAGGACCGGGTCGAACGCCGTTCCAGCCAGACATGCCGCCAACGGGGTGGCCAAGGCCTGCGCGCGTGTGGCCAGGTCCGCATCCAACGGCATCAGGTCGTCGGCGGCGGTCAGAACTGCCTCGGCATCCGCCTGTGGGGTCCATTCGGTCGTGGGCCGGAAGGGATTGGCATGCAGGGCGGCCAGCACGGTTCCGATCCGTGCGACGGTGGTACGGTCGGGCGCATGGCCGGTCATCTCGGGGCAGACCGGGCGGCCGGGGATCCACGCCGTCAGCATCGCGCCCAAGGCGGCATCCGCACCAAGCAGGGCGCCTGACCATCGGCCATCGCGGCCGTTGCGCCGATCAGCGCGCCGTCGAACCCGGGCCCCGCCATGATCTTCAGCACGCCGCAGGGCTGGCCTTGCAGGTCCAGTCGCGCGACCATCCGGCGACCGGGCTTGTAGCGCAGCAGGACCAGATCGGCCGCGGCCAGATCCGGCACCACGCCGACGACGCGTTGCAGGGTCTTCTGGCGCTTTGTCGGGTCCAGGAACCGCTTCACGCCCGCAGATGGCGGTCCAGGCGCGCCGGGATCACGATCACCCCGTGTCGGGGCAGCATCACGACGGACGGTTCGCCACGCCACCGGGACCGGCCGCTCTCCTCGGCATAGCGGTCGGGGTCGTAGGCATAGGCTGCCACGGCCTGCCCGTCCGCGCTCAGATAGGCCGCCGTACAACTGACACCGGGTTTATAGCGCAGATGGGCACCAGCGTGCCGCATCCCAACACGGCCGCCAGCGCATCCGCGTCCAGCAGCAGCGGAAGGCCCGCCAGCGCCGGATCGCGGTCGCAGATCGCGCGGTCAGCGGGCGACAGCACCTACGCCTCTCTCTTTCGGCACAGTGTTGGTTTGACCCTGGCCCTGCAGCACCACTCTGGGGGCACGTGTGACAGGGCGCCACATGGTTTGGGCATGGCTCAGCGTATCGTCCAGATTCAGCTGTGTCATCGGTTCCTCAAGGGTCGGGCGAATTGAGATGGTGCGGCTTGTCGCTCTTTGTTCCAATAAGTGAGGCGCGATGGACGTGTTCAAATTAGAAGTTCATTAGAGCCCTGCATCGGCGTTTTTCCCGACGGTCGCGTTCGATTAAGGTGCCTCGACAGAAGAATCTTAGAACGCTTGCCTGAAGCCCGATCACCATGCGCATCCGACCCGAAATAATGCTGTGCTGCAGTCGGGACAGTACAGGAGATTGGCGCGACGTTTTCGAACGTCGTTACCGGATGGATCGCGTCCGGCCATGCTTATGGTCTGTCTCATCTCGTCGGAGCCGGGGAGGCCTTCGCGGCAACGATGCTGTTCTTGATCTAAAGCCGGGTCGTCGCACGGACCCCCAGGCAAGAGGGCTGATCAGGCCGCTTTCCGATCCGGACTGCGATGCTTTTGCGACGATGCGAGCATTTTCTTTTTGCCGGAACACCTGTAATATTAGTTGTCACATCCCACGTGATTA
>NZ_BBPH01000148.1 GCF_000787695.1 Paracoccus sp. PAMC 22219
GCCGCGCATGGATCAGCGCCAGATCGCGCGACGGCGCGCTGATGCGGCGTTCCAGAAGGCGCGCGCCGGGGGCGGTCACGGTGCGGTCGATCGCCGCCAGCAGCGACCCCTCGCGCCCGCCCGACAGGGCCTGCGTCAGTTCTAGATTGCGCCGAGTGGCGGCGTCGATCTGCATCGCGCCGCCCGCGCGTTCGCGCAACGGCGGGCGCAGCAGGGGCAACTTGCCCTTTTGCGTCATGTCCAGATAGTCGACGATCGCGCCCATCGCGGCCAGTTCCGCGCGGCCGAACATGCCGAAACCGTCCAGCGTCTCGACCCCGTAAAGCGCGCACAGCCGCCGCGCGCCCGCGCCGCTGTCGAAGGCGCTGGCGTGCAGTTCGGTCAGCACCGCGCCGGCATCGCCGACCAGCTCCTCCAGTCCCGCGTCGCAGGCCAGAACCTCGCGCGGGGCCAGTCGCGCCAGTTCGGGCGCCAGCCGCGGCAGGGCGCAATCCATCACCCAGAACGCCCCGGTCGAGATGTCGACCCAAGCCAGCGCCCCTTCGTCGCGCACCGCCACGAAGGCCGCCAGATAGTTGTGGCGCCGTGCCTCCAGCAGCGATTCCTCTGTCAGGGTGCCGGGGGTGACCAGCCGGACCACATCGCGGGCCACGACCGATTTCGAGCCGCGCTTCTTGGCCTCGGCGGGGTCCTCCATCTGCTCGGCGATGGCCACGCGGAACCCCTTGCGGATCAGCGTCAGCAGATAGCCCTCGGCCGCGTGGACCGGCACGCCGCACATCGGGATGGGCTCTCCCAGATGGGTGCCGCGTTTGGTCAGCGCGATATCCAGCGCGGCGGCGGCGGCGACCGCATCGTCAAAGAACATCTCGTAGAAATCGCCCATGCGATAGAACAGCAGCGCGCCGGGATTGGCGTCCCGGATCGCAAGATACTGCGCCATCATCGGCGTGGGCTGATCGGACATGTCCTTGGTCATGGGCGGTTTCTATCCGCTTGCGCGGGCGCGCGAAACCTCTACATTCGGGATGACCTCGGGGTGCCCTGTCGGGCTGAGACGCGCATGCGGACCCGTTGAACCTGATCCGGGTCAAACCGGCGGAGGGAAGGTATGCACGCCCTTCTTTTCGACATTCCGACAAGAGAGGCTGCCGATGAAATTCGTCCTGATCCCTGCCCTGCTCCTGGCCACCCCCGCCTTGGCGCAGGATCGCGTCCTGACCGTCTATGCCGGCGACAGCGTCACCAGCGAATGGGGCCCCGGCCCCGCCATCGAACAGGGGTTCGAGGCGATCTGCGATTGCGACCTGCAATTCGTGACCGGCGACGTGCTGCCCCGCGTGATGATGGAGGGTGAGGGCACCCAGGCCGACATCGTCTTTGGCTTGAACACCGACATGACCGCGCGTGCCCGTGCATCGGGTCTGTTCGCGCCGCATGGGCAGGACACGTCGGACCTGTCGCTGCCCATCGCGTGGGAGGATGACATCTTCCTGCCCTACAACTGGGGCGAGACGGCCTTTGTCTATGATAGCACGCGGCTGGAGAACCCGCCCGCCAGTTTTGCCGAGCTGCTGGAGGCCGAGGATATCAGCATCGTCATCCAGGACCCGCGCAGTTCGGTGTCGGGTCTGGCGATGCTCTTGTGGGTTAAGTCGGTCTATGGCGATCAGGCGGGCGAGGCCTGGGCCAAGCTGGCGCCCAAGGTGCTGACCGTCACCCGCGGCTGGTCCGAAGCCTATGGCCTGTTCACGGACGGAGAGGCGGACATGGTCCTGTCCTATACCACGTCCCCCGCCTATCACATCGCGGCCGAGGAGGACGACACCAAGGTCGCCGCGATCTTCCCCGAGGGGCATTACTTCATGGCCGAACTGGTGGCCCAGGTTGCGGGCACCGATCAGCCCGAACTGGCGCAGCAGTTCATGGACTGGGTGCTGACCCCCGATTTCCAGGCGACGATCCCGCTGGCCAACTGGTCGCTGCCCGCGAAACTGCCCGAGGCGGACTGGCCGCAGGTCATGCGCGACCTGCCCCGTCCCGCCAAGACCCTGTTCCTGTCCGAGGACGAGGCCGAGGCCCTGCGCGCCCCCGCCCTGGACGAATGGCAACGGGCCTTCCGCTGAGCATCGGCCACGCCATCGCGGGCGCCCTTGCCGCGCTGATCCTGGGGACGCTGGCCGCGGTGGCCTGGGTCGCGGGCGGGCTGTCGGGCCTGACCGAATGGGACCTGCGCGCCGTCTGGTTCACGCTGTGGCAGGCGGCGCTGTCCGCGACCCTGTCGGCGGCGCTGGCCGTCCCGGTCGCGCGCGCGCTGGCGCGGCGGCGGTTCCGGGGGCGCGGGCTGCTGATCACGCTGCTGGGCGCGCCCTTCATCCTGCCGGTGATCGCGGCCGTTCTGGGCCTCATCGCGATCTTTGGCCGCAACGGCGCGCTGAACGGCGCGCTGGAGGCCGTGGGCCTGCCCACGATCGGCATCTATGGCTGGCAGGGGGTGATCCTGGCGCATGTGTTCTTCAACCTGCCGCTGTCGGTGCGGCTGATCCTGCAGGGCTGGCAAGGGGTCCCGGCGGAACGGTTCCGGCTGGCCGCCAGCCTTGATTTCGCGCCCCGCGACATCGCCCGCCATCTGGAGCGCCCGATGCTGCGCGGTGTGCTGCCGGGCGTCTGGCTGGCGGTGTTCCTGGTGTGCCTGACATCGTTCACGGTGGCGCTGGCCTTGGGCGGGGGTCCGCGGGCGACCACGGTCGAGTTGGCGATCTATCAGGCGTTCCGCTTCGATTTCGATCTGGGGCGGCCGCGGCCTTGGGGATGGTGCAGATCGCGATCTGCATCGGGGCGGCGCTGCTGGCCCGGCAGGTGGCCATTCCCGCAGGCTTTGGCGCCGGGCTGGACGCTGCGGGCGGGCCGCCCGCGCCGCGGGGCTGGCGGCGGGTGGCCGATGTGGTGGTGATCGCGGCGGCGGCGGCGTTCCTGCTGGCGCCGCTGATCTCGGTCGCAGCGACCGGGCTGCCGCGCCTGACCGCCCTGCCGCCCGAGGTTTGGGACGCCGCCCTGCGATCCATCGCCATGGCTGTGATCTCGGCGCTGATGGCGGCGGGGGCCAGCCTGGCGCTGGCCCTGACCATCGCCCGCGGCGGGGCGCGGTGGGTCGAGGGGGCAGGCATGCTGCCGCTGATCGCATCGCCCCTGGTGCTGGGTACGGGTCTGTTCATCCTGCTGCGCGGGGCAGTCACGCCCCAGCAGATGGCCCTGCCGGTCACGGCGCTGATCAATGCGGCCATGGCCCTGCCCTTTGGCCTGCGCGCGCTGATCCCGGCGGCGCGGGCGCTGGAACAGGATTACGGCCAGCTTGCGGCATCGCTGGACCTGCGGGGCTGGGCGCGGCTGCGCCTGTTGGTGCTGCCCCGGCTGGCGCGCCCCCTGGGATTCGGCGCCGGGCTGGCGGCGGCACTGGCGATGGGGGATCTGGGCGTCATCACGCTGTTCGCGGGGGACCGCCCGACCTTGCCGCTGATGCTATATCAGCTGATGAACGGCTATCGCATGGCCGATGCCGCGGCCTGCGCGCTGCTGCTGATGGCGCTCAGCCTGGGGATGTTCTGGCTGTTCGAGAGGGGAGGCCGACGTGACGCTTGAATTCCGCGACATTCTGCTGCGTCAGGACGATTTCGCACTGACCGCGGACCTGACGGTGCTGCCCGGTCGCCACGCAGTGATCGGCGCGTCGGGGTCGGGCAAGTCCACCCTGCTCGCGCTGGTGGCGGGGTTTCTGGCGCCAACGCGCGGACGGCTGATCTGGGACGACCGCGACATTACCGACCTGACGCCGGGTCAGCGGCCGGTGTCGATCCTGTTTCAAAACCACAATTTGTTTCCGCATCTGACAGTGAAACAAAATGTGGGGATGGGCCTGCGTCCCGACCTGCGTCTGGACCGGGCGCAGCAGGCACAGGTGGCGCAAGTTCTGGACCAGGTCGGCCTGTCAGGGACAGAAGACCGCCGCCCCGCCGCACTGTCCGGCGGCCAGCAGAGTCGGGTTGCGCTGGCCCGCGTGCTGCTGCGCGCGCGGCCGTTGCTGTTGCTGGACGAACCCTTTGCGGCACTGGGCCCCGCGCTGAAGTCAGAGATGCTGGCCCTGCTGGCGCAGGTGGCATCCGACACGACCGTGTTGATGGTCACCCACGACCCGGCCGACGCCCGCGCCTTTGCCCCCGACACCCTGCTGGTCGAGGATGGCGCCGTTCATGCCCCCTGCCCCACCGGGCCGTTGCTGGACAATCCGCCGCCGGGCCTGCGCGCCTATCTGGGCTAGACGATCCAGAGCCGGATGATCCAGGCGACGGTTCCGATCACCACCACGCTGGCCAGCCAGATCGCCACGAACCACGCCAGCCGACGGATGCCCTGCGGCATCAGTGGTAGCCCTCGTTCGGGTCCATCTTGCCGCGGAACACCCAGTAGGAATAGGCGGTATAGGCCAGGATCACCGGGATCAGCACCGCCGCCCCCACCAGCATGAAGATCTGGCTGTTGCGGGGGGCGGCGGCCTCCCAGATGGTGACCTCGACCGGGACGATATAGGGGAACATCGAGAAGCCCAGCCCCGCAAAGCCCAGGATGAACATCCCCAGGGCGCACAGGAACGGCCAATAGTCGTGATGGCGCACCACCAGCGTGGTGAACATGCCGAAGGCCAGGGCCAGCACCGCCGCGCCCACGCCCGCCGCCAGCACGATGTTCCAGCCCCCGAACCAGCGGCTGTAATAGCCGTCCTGCAGGAAGGGCGTCCACAGGCTGACCACGCCCATGAAGATCACCGTGCCCACGCCCAGCACCCAGGCCCGCTTGCGCATGCGCTCCTGCAGCGGGCCGGACGTCTTCATCACCAGCCAGGTCGCCCCCAGCAGCGCGTATCCGACCATGACGGCGACGCCGACCATCAGCGTGAAGGGCGTCAGCCAGTCCCACCAGCCGCCCGAATATTCGCGCGCGACCTTGTCGACGTCGATGCCCTGCAGCAGCCCGCCCAGGGTGATGCCCTGCGCCAGCGCGGCCACGGCCGATCCGCCGATGAAGGCCACGTCCCAGACCGGGCGCCAGCGCTTGGTGCGCCAGCGGAACTCGAACGCGACGCCGCGAAAGATCAGCGCCAGCAGCATCGCCATGATGGGCGCGTACAGCGCCGGAAGGATCAGCGCATAGGCCAACGGAAAGGCTGCGAACAGGCCCCCGCCGCCCAGCACCAGCCAGGTCTCGTTCCCGTCCCAGACCGGCGCGACGGAGTTCATCATGATGTCGCGGTCCTCGCCCTCGGGCTCGACCGCGAACAGCATGCCCAGGCCCAGATCGAACCCGTCCAGCACGACATAGACCAGCACCGCGAAGGCGATGATAAAGGCCCAGATGACGGTCAGATCAAACGATACGCCTTCTGCGATGGGCATGCTCACTCTCCGGCTTGGGGGTGCTGCTGGGCGGGCGTGGTGCCCGCCGTGCGCGTGGGGCTGTTGGTCACATCCTTCAGACGCGGCTCGTTACTGCTGGGGGCGCGGCCCATCAACCGCAGGATATAGTATGTACCCGCGCCAAAGACCGCAAAATACACGATGATGAAGGCGATCAGCGATGCCCCCACCGCCGCCGCATCCAGGGGCGCGGCACTGTCGGCGGTGCGCAGATAGCCATAGACGGTAAAGGGCTGGCGCCCGACCTCTGTGGTGACCCACCCGGCCAGCACGGCGATCAGGCCCGATGGCGCCATCGCCAGTGCCGCGCGGTGCAGCATGGGGCTGTCGAACAGCATCCCCCGCCAGCGCGCCCACAGCGACCAGACCCCGATGCCCAGCATCGCAAAGCCAAGTGCGACCATGATCCGGAACGACCAGAAAACGATGGCCACCGGCGGCTGATCCTCGCGCGGGATGGTGTCCAGACCCGCCAGCGGCGCGTTCAGGTCATGCTTCAGGATCAGGGACGACAGCTTGGGGATACCGATGGCATAGTCCAGCCGCTGTTCGTCCTGGTTCGGGATGCCGAACAGGTACAGCGGCGCGCCGGCCTCGTGGCTTTCGAAATGCCCCTCCATCGCCATGACCTTGGCGGGCTGGTGTTCCAGCGTGTTGATGCCGTGGAAATCGCCCAGCACGATCTGAACCGGGGCAAAGATCGCGGCCATCCACATCGCCATGCTGAACATGGTGCGCGTGGCCGGGCTGACCTTGTCGCGGCGGTGACGGTGGCGCAGCAGGTGCAGGGCGGCGACGCCCCCCACGATGAACGCGGTCGTCAGATAGGCCGCCGTCACCGTGTGCATCAGCCGGTACGGAAAGGACGGGTTGAAGATCACCTGCCAGAAGTCGGTGGGCAGGAACTGTCCGGTGACGGCGTCGATCTCGAATCCGGCGGGGGTGTGCATCCAGCTGTTCACCGACAGGATCCAGAAGGCCGACATCGCCGTGCCGCCCGCCACCGCCGCGCAGGCGATCATGTGCAGCGTGGGGCCCACGCGGTCACGACCGAACAGCATGATCCCCAGGAACCCGGCCTCGAGGAAGAACGCCGACAGCACTTCATAGGCCATGGGCGCGCCGATGACCGGCCCCGCCTTGTCGGAGAACGCCGACCAGTTCGTGCCGAACTGATAGGACATCACGATGCCCGACACGACGCCCATGGCAAAGGCCAGGGCAAAGATCTTGACCCAGTACCGGAACAGATCCAGGTACTTGTGGTCCTTTGTCCACAGCCACAGCCCGTTCAGGACGGCCAGAAAGCTGGCCAGTCCGATCGTGAAGGCGGGAAACAGGAAGTGGAAGCTGACCGTGAAGGCGAACTGAATTCGGGCCAGCAGGATTGCATCCGCATTGTCGAACATCGGGGGCCTTTCACGGCAGAGACAGGCCCCGCGGGCATGTCGTTTCCGATCCGTCCCATCGCCCGCACCACGGTCGGCAAGCCGGACACATATTCGTCATATCGCATACTGCTCCCACCTAGGACGACTGCGCAAGAGCGTGGATGTCGCGCCCGCCACCCTGTGACCGATCTGCGCCATCCGCGTGACAGGTCGGCTGCGCGCTGTCTGCGGGACGCCCGGGGGCAAAGGCGTGTCCGGTGGCGTCGTCTGTCCGACGGTTCAGCCCGGTCAGGCGCGCGACAGCAGCACACCGCCATCCGTCCTGACGAACCGTGACCGGACAGGTGCGCGGTTGGTGAGACCGTGCCGTGCCGATCTTGGCGAAGTTCTGCCGACCATCGCCAAGTGTCACAAGTTTATTGCACCAACGGGACAATTTGACTAATCAGTCAGCCTCAAATGCCCATATCCCCACGGCAGGCTGGACTTTCCCGCGCCGTCTTGCCACGTGAACATCCATGCACGCTGTTGTCTCTCCCTCTGTCTCGGTGATCATCACCGCCCACGACGCGGTCGCGACCATCGCGGACGCGGTCAGGACAGCCCTTGCCGAAGCCGAGACGGCCGAGGTCATCGTCGTGGACGACGCCTCGGGCGACGACACGGCGGCAGCAGCCGAGACGGCCGGACGGGGCGACGCACGCCTGACGGTCATCCGCTGCGCCGTGAACATCGGTCCCGCCGCCGCGCGAAACCGGGCGCTGGAGATGGCCACGGGCGATTTCGTGGCCGTCCTGGATGCCGACGATTTCATCCTGCCCGGCCGCTTCACCCGGCTGCTGGCGATCCCCGATGCCGACATGATGGCCGACAACATCCTGTTCGTCGCCGAACGCGCGGGCCCGGGCGATCTGCCTCCGGCGCCGCCGGTCAGCCCCCGGATGATCGACATCGACCTGGCGGGCTTTGTGCGTGCCAACCATTCGCCGCGCGGCACCAGCCGCCAGGAGCTGGGCTTTCTGAAGCCCGTGATGCGCCGCGCGTTCCTGCAGGACCAGGGCCTGCGCTATGACGAGACGATGCGCCTGGGAGAGGATTACGACCTCTATGTCCGGATGCTGCAGCAAGGCGCACGGTTCCGCGTCTCGACCGAGGTCGGCTATGCCGCGCGCTGGCGGGCCGATTCGCTGAGTTCGCGCCACCAGACGGCCGATCTGCAGGCGCTGCACACGGCCGCGCTGGCGCATCTGGCCGTGGACGGGATGGACGACACCGCCCGCGCCGCCTTGGCGGCCCTTGCCGGCGAATTGCGCCAGCGCTTTCTTTTGCGCGATTTTCTGGACCGGCGTGCGGAGGCTGGCCGGGCCGGGGCACTGCTTTCGGCCTGCCGCTATCCGATGACGCTTGCGCCCATCGTCCGCGGCATCCTGGCCGACAAGCTGTCGGCGCGCAGGCCTCCGCCCGCATCCCGGATCGGCCGCCTGCTGATCGAGTGAGGCGGCGCGCCTGCGCTCGGCACAACGGCGGCTGAGCCGTCGACACGTCCATCAGATCAGGATCGCGACACGATTAGCGCGCGGCGCCGTCTCCCATCGTGCCGCCTGTCGCGTCGAACAGCCACGCCGCCCAGGACGGTGCACCGGACGGCAGGCCGCCGCCCTGTGCGGCCATGGCCGCGATCCGGGCGGCGAAAGGCGCGGGGGGCTGGTCCCAAGCCTTGCCCGGCAGTGGCATCCGCGGCAGCGGGTCGGGCAGGGCGACACCGTCCAGCGGCGGTTCCGCCTTGCGGCTGCGACGGTCGCGCAGGCTTTCCAGCAAGCGCGACAGCATGGCCGGATCGACCAGCCGGGGCAGGACGCCCCGCAGGCGGCGCGCCTTGATGTCGGCCACCAGATGTTCATAGCGCAGGGCGCGGCGCAGTTGCCGGTCCACTGATGCGGCGGCGGCCTGCGCCTCGGGGTCGGGCATCGGGGGCAGCGCGCGATGGGCGTGCAGCATCGCTTCGACCGTGGCGACGGACAGCCGGTGCGAGATCGACCCCGCATGCCGCCGATAGGCGTAAAGCGGGTCGGGCAGTAGCAGAAATCGTGCGCCCACGATCAGCAGGCGCAGCACCAGATCGTGATCCTCGCCGATCCTCAGCCCCGCGTCATAGCGCAGCCCCGCCAGGGTGGCGCGCCGAATCACCGGCTTGAGATAGCCGTAAGGGGGCAGGGACGCGCCGGGGTCGTTGCTGCGCAGATAGGGCGCGGCACCCAGTATCATCGGCGCGGACAGGTCCAGGGGCTGCAACAACGTCCGGCCCTGCGGCACCGCGCCGAAATAGACCAGATCATCCGCGACCAGATCCGCGCCCGCCGCGTCGGCAGCGGCGATCAGGCGGACCAGCCGATCGGGATGGATCAGGTCGTCGCTGTCCACGATCGCGATCCAGTCCCCCTGCGCGGCATCCAGCGCCCGGTTGCGCGTGGCCGCAGGGCCTGCGTTCTGGGGCGCGGCGATGACCCGCACCCGGTCGTCGGTCGCGGCGATCCGGCGGGCGATCGTCAGGCTGTCATCGTCCGAGGCATCGTCGGACAAGATCAGCTCCAGCCGCCGCTCGGTCTGGGCCAGGACCGACGCCATCGCGCTGGCCAGATGGGCCGCGCCGCGGTAATTGGCCATCACCACCGAGACCACGGGCGGCGTCAGGGATGTGGTCATGCGTTCCGATCCGTCCGATTGCCCGACATGTGAACGCCTTTCCCTTGACCCATATGGCTGCTGCTTCCATAAGCCGGGCGGGGCTGCACGGCAACCAGGCGGCCAGAGGGCTTTGCACATGCGCCATACATCCGCCTTTGTCATCGCCCTTTTGCTGGCGGGGCATCCTTTGTCCGCCCAGCAGGCGGACCCCCATCCAGATTCGGCAGGCTTCTTCGAGGACTTCTCGGACGGTCTGGACAAGGACCGCTGGTACGTGTCGGACGGCTGGACCAACGGCGACTGGCAGGACTGCGAATGGTCGGGCCGGGCGGTGCAGGTGCGCGGCGGCATGCTGACGCTGTTCCACATCCCGGCACCCGGCGACAGCGACCGCCCCCCCCTGTGCGGAGAGGTCCAGAGCAACGCCTTCCTGCATCACGGCACCTTCGAGGCCCGCATCCGCACGCCGCGCCAATCGGGGCTGAACGCCTCGGTCTTCACCTATGCCGGGCCGATCCACGACGCCCCCCATGACGAGATCGACATCGAGATCCTGACCCGCGACCCCGGCGTGATGACGATGAACACCTATGTCTCGGGCGAGCCGCACAACGGCGGTACCGTGCCCTCGGACACGGCCTTCGACGATGATTTCCGCACGGTCGGTTTCCGGTGGGCGCCCGACGGGATCACCTGGTTCCTGAACGGGGAGGAGGTCCATCGGACCGCTCCCGACAGCGCCCTGCCCACCCATGCGCAAAAGCTGTACATGTCCTTCTGGAGCACCGCGACCCTGACAGAGTGGATGGGCCACCAGGAACCGCAGGACGGCCCCCTGGGATACGAGATCGACTGGGTGGCCTTCACCCCGCTGGACGCGTCCTGCCTGTTCGAAGGCTCGATCACCTGCGAGGAACCGTGATGGCCCAGACCATGCCCGCCGGCCCCGCGATGGCGGCCAGACGTCCGGCACGCCTGTCGCGGCGCCAGACGCTGAGCTATTCCCCCAACGCCATCGCCGCCTTCATGGCGATCTTTGGCCTGACCTTCATCACGCCCTTGGGGTCCAAGGGCGCGCTGCTGTTCCTGATCGGCGGCATGGCCCTGATGGCGATCCGGCCCGGCGAGGTCCTGGCCGCCCTGCGCCGCGAATGGCTGATCATGCTGGTGGCGCTGTGGTGCGTGATGTCCTTTGCCTGGTCGGACTATACCTCGCTGACGCTGCGCTATGGGATCCAGCTGTTCCTGACCGCGATGATCGCCGTGGCCATCGGCTATCGGCTGGCGCCGATGACCTTCGTCAAGATCGTCTTCGTCACCAGTGCATTGGGAGGCGTGGCCAGCCTTCTGCTGGGTCGGGCGCGGTCCGACGGAATGGGATATCTGGGCATCCATGCCAGCAAGAACGCGCTGGCGGATGCCAGCTCTGTGCTGATCATCGCCTCCCTTGCGGTGCTGGTCGACCGCCGTCTGTCCGCACGCTGGCGCGTGCCCGCACTGGGGGCCATGCTGCTGGGGGCGATGCTGTTGGTGATGGGACAGTCCAGTGGGGCGCTGGTCAGCACCTTGGCTGTCATCCTGGTCTTTGGCGTCATCATGCTGCTGCAGCGGCTGACGCCGCACATGCGCTTGGTCGCGATCGTCCTGACGGTCGTCTTGGGCGCGGCGGTCGTTGTGGTGCTGTCCTCGATCTCGGACCAGCTGGCGCGGGTGTTCCTGGACCTGACCGGCAAGGACATCACGCTGACCGGCCGGACCGACCTGTGGGCGGTGGCGCTGCGGCAGATTGCCGACCAACCGCTGCTGGGGGTGGGGTTCCAGGCCTTCTGGGTCCACGGTCAGCCGCTGGCCGAACAGCTGTGGGCCGATTTCGGCATCACGGGTCGCGGAGGCTTCAACTTTCACAACACCTTGATCTCGAACGCCGTCGAGATCGGAGTGCTGGGGACCGCCGTCCAGACGCTGGTCTTTGTCGGCGCCGCGTGGGCCTGCCTGGGCTGGGCGATCCGCCGCCCGTCGGCGGCATCGGTGTTCTTTGCCCTGTTCATGGTGCGGCTGTTCTTGCTGATGTGGATCGAGGTCGTGTATTTCTATCAGTTCAGCGCCGGGACCGTGATCATCATCGCGGCCATCTGCTATGCCCACCGCTTCAGGGACGATATCCGCAAGCCGACCCCGCGCAAGGCGCGGCGTCCCATCCGCATCGTTTTCCGCTAGGTCCGGGTGCCGTCAATCACAGGACCGCTTTCCACACCCATCTGCCGGTCCCGTCCGGGGGCCTTTGATCCTGCGTGGCTGGCCCCATCCCCGGAACGCATGCGCGGGGATCGGGCGGCTGTTTCCCGCCGGCAGGGACCCGTGGACAGGCGCAAGGGGAAGACAATCCCGCCCCACCACCA
The DNA here is from genome assembly GCF_000787695.1 of Paracoccus sp. PAMC 22219. Classification (GTDB taxonomy): domain Bacteria; phylum Pseudomonadota; class Alphaproteobacteria; order Rhodobacterales; family Rhodobacteraceae; genus Paracoccus. The sequence goes on from NZ_BBPH01000148.1 coordinate 11,944, forward strand.
TACCGTATGTCGGTATTTTCCTGCCTGGTGGCTGATTGTTCTGCGGTCGAACGACAGCGGCGGGCGGACAGTCGATGTAATTTCTTGTCATGACAGGCACGTTTCATGGTTCAAAATCGCCGCGTCGATCTTTTCTATCACGGATACGAGGAAAAGGCGTTGGACCGGCCCTTCGGCAGGCTGCAGTCCAGACTGCATCTGACGGCGCGGACCGCCTATCGCGGCCTCCGGGGCAAGCAGCTTTACACCGGGTTCTACATGGCGTTCCGCAACCTCAGGCTGGGCCTGGAAAAGCTGGGCGTGGACGTGCATGTGAACGATTTCGCCCATGCGCGCAAAAACCCCACGCAGCCCATCGGGATCGCAGGATTTCCAGAGGTCTATGACAAGGTCAGACTGCCCAACCCGGCGGTCTTTGGACCGGGCTACGTGCCGCGCCCGGACGAACTGGACGCGATGACGACGGGCCAGAACATCCGGATCTTCACCCAGCCGTCGGAATGGTACTGCCAGATCTGGCGCCAGACCTTGGGCCAGCGCGTACAGCCGATGTTCGTGCCGATCATCCTGGGCGACTGGCCCGACCTGTCGCAGGCACCCAAGTCCCATGACGTGGTGATCTATGACAAGCTGCGGTGGCACCGGGACGAGATGGTCCCGCGCATCCTGCAGCGGGTGCAGGCCCACCTGCAAAGGCGCGGCCTGAGTTCGGTCGTGCTGCGCTATGGCGACCACCAGCTGAGCGATTTCCGGTCAGCCCTGAAGGGCGGGCGCGCCATGATCTTTCTGTGCGAACACGAGACACAGGGCCTGGCGTATCAGGAGGCCATGGCCTCCGGCATCCCGGTGTTTGCCTGGAACGAAGGGGTGCTGGTCGATCCCATTGAACGGCGTCTTGCTCCGGAAGGACTGTTCGCGCCGTCGGTACCCTATTTCGACGACCGCTGCGGGACCACCTTCACGGAGGAGGACATCGAGCCGTCGTTCGATGACTTCTGGAAATCCCTGCCCACATTCGATCCCCGGTCCTATGTCGCGGAGGAACTGAGCGTCGAGCGGAGTGCCCGGACCTATCTTGAATTGCTGGACAAGGCCGGACGAGCCTAGCGTCCGGACCGCAGCAGCACGCGCCTGACGTTCGGCGCGGCGCGCCCCATCACGCTTTGATCCCTTGTCAAACTGACGCAGCCGCGCGTGACACCCTCCATCCGGGGCGCCGTGGATAGCACTTGCGCTGGCGGAGACGTTCTTCCTCAAAGGGTCGGTTTGCCTCTCCAGAAGATCAAAATCGTCTTCTCCTGACGCCTCTGAATAAGTCTGCTCATATGGCCAAAGGTGGCGAAAGGTCAGGTTTCTCGACCAGACGCGTTCCTGTAGGAAAAGATATCATGACAGTTCCATGACATTCGCCCAACAGCAGACAGGTCTCATGCCAGCCCATGGTCTCAATGCAGGATTTGTTTCAAGCCCCTTTTTCAGGAAGGCTTTTGTTGTTCTTGCGATGCTCTTTTGTCTGATTTACCTTTTCACGAGCTGGTCAAGTAGCCCCGCAGTCTTTGCCGCAGATAACAGCTTCTTTGTTTTCTTCGATGCCATCACACGCAAGTCATGGGCATTCGACACCCTGATTGTCGATATATTCATGACAAACACGATCAAGCTTTTCCCGATCCTGTTGGTGGCCGTATGGCTGTTGTTCGAGCACAGGAATGGCGGAAAGCGCATTTCCTTTTTTGGCTGCATTCTGGCCGGGTCGTTCATATCGATGATCATTTCTCGGGTGATGCAGAACTTTTCCGCGCATCGCCCACGTCCCCTTCATAATCCAAGCATCGATTATCAATTGCCGTTTGGAATACAGGATTCCGTTCTTAAAGGTTGGAGCTCGTTCCCAAGCGATACAAGCGCCTTGGCATTCTCGATCGTGGCGGGAATATTCATGGCGTCCACGCGTCTTGGCCTTGCCGCCTTGGCATGGGCCGTCATGGTCGTGTCCTTTCCCCGCGCCTATGCAGGACTTCATTATCCAAGCGATTTGCTGGGTGGGGCATTGATCGGCTTCATATGTACGATATGCGCCGTCCCGGTCGTACAGTACCTGGCAATCAGCAAACCGGTGACGGCAATTCCTGTAAAATGGCATCCCTTGCTGTGGGCTTTGACATTTTTCTACCTCTTCCAGATGGGCACAATGTTCAATGACATCAGGGCCTATGGATCATATGTAAAAACGGTTTTCGGCTTCTGATGAGACATTGCATAACTTTGAACTGTCTCAAGAATATTGAAACTCGGCGAAAATACCCCATCTGACAAACAGAAATCCGACACTTCTTTCCCGCTGATCAGCGTGATCCAGCGCCAATTTGCTTTCGATGAACGAATGGATGTCTTGCTTATGTATCCCTCTGAGGTTTCCGAAAATGCCCGTCTCACGCCGGCCTTGGGCAGATCATCGGACCGACGGACGGTTGCGGTCATCATTCCGTTCTATCAACAGGCCTCGGGGATCCTGCGCAGGGCGATGGTCAGCGTTCTGAAGCAGAAGCTGCCTCGGAACCTGCGGGTTCATGTCTTCATCATCGATGACAGTTCACCGCTGCCGCCCGCACAGGATCTGAGGGACCTCCGGCAGCGCAGTGACGTGTCCTGGTCCGTTCATCATCAGGCCAACGGCGGTCCGGGTGCGGCACGCAACCTTGGATTGGACATGGCGGAGGAAACCGGCGCGGATTTCGTGGCCTTTCTGGATTCCGACGACGAATGGCTGCCGCGGCATCTGGCAGAGGCTGTCTGGGCGCTGGATCAGGGCTATGGCTATTACTTCTGCGACAATGAGCGAAGCGAGGCGCATGACAGCTATGCGGATACTGTGCCCAGCCTGGCCTGCAAGGGGGCCAAGCTGCGCGGAAAGGCGCAAGTGCTTGATCCGGTCGGACCGGTATTCGGGTTCGATGAAGGATCGCTGAGCGCGGAAATGATCGAGGCCTGTCTGAGCCACACATCCTGCGTCGTGCTGAGGGGGGACGTGGCATCGGGCCACAGATTCGACAAGGAGCTTCGCGTTGCAGGCGAGGATCATATGTACTGGATCGCTCTTGCCTTGGGCCAATGCCGGATCGCGATTTCCTGGCGTCCGAACGTCTGCTGCGGACGGGGGGTCAGCATCTTTTACTCATCGTTCGACTGGAACGATCTGTCGACCCTCAACAGGCTGGGCCATCTTCTGCTGATGTTCGAAAAGCTGCGACTGATCCCGGAGGCAGTCGCTGCCGGCGGTCATCACATCAAGACGCTGAGGCGGAACAGGCGGCTTGGATATTCCTTTCTTTTCATAAGAAACCTTGCCAAGGGCCGCCGTCCGAACACCGATATCCTTTTCAAGATCGCGCGCTATGATCCGATGATCTTCCTGCGCATTCCGTTTTTCTCCGTGCAAGCGGCCTTGGACCGCCGTCCGGAATCCCGGAAGTGGTGAGGTAGGGGTTGTCAGGTCCGACTGGCGACGAACCTGTTCAACGCGTCCAGGCTGCGGTCAGTCAGCGATGAAATGACCGTGTCGGAGGACAGGTGCGGCTCAGCGGTCTGCGCGATCTGCCTGAGCTTGCGCGCGGCGTTTCTTGTCAGCAGTGCCTGCGCAGGCTTCAGGACAGGACTTTTCAGCACTGTCGTCGACCGCTTTCCCTGTCCCTCCATCCCCGTAAGGTTGACGTAACCTTCCAGCAGGGACGATGACATGGTCGGGACCGGCCTGAGGGTCAGGTTCACCGAGCGCGCCCAATCCTCCCATTTGTAACGGTGGCTGCGATGCGTGGGCGTCACAGGGATAAAGGGGGTCCGCATGGCATCGGCGACGATCGCGCCGTGCATCGCCTCGGTCACCAGCACGCTGGCGGCGCGGATCATGGAAATCAGCTCCAACGGATCGCGGCGCGGGTCCAGATAGGTGATGCCGGCCATGTCGCAGACCTGCTCCCAGTTGCCCCGCGCCACACTTTCGAAATGCGGCATGAAGGCCGGCCCGCTGCTGGCGGGCTGGGGCGGCAGATCGATCGCCCGCAGCAGGACGGCCGCATCCGTGATGGCAAGCGACGGATCGAGGCCCATCTTCTGCGCGGTCAACGGGCCCCGGACCCACGCCACCTGCCATGTACCGTCCGACATGTCGGGCGGCGGCGTATAGCCCCCGTATCCGGACCCCATGACATGCTTGGTGGACCGGGGCGAATAGGAATCCCACAGGATCGAACCGACGCCGACGAACAGGTCGCTGTCGTCATCGTCCAGAAAGCCCTGTGGCAGCAGCCTGTCCCACATGAAGACATTCAACTCGTCGCCGAAATTGGGCTCGGGTCCCCGATAGAAAGTCAGCTTCATGCAGTGAATGTCCTGTCGTGGGGTACGCGTTTCGGCGGGAATAGACGGTCGCGGACCAATGCGCAAACCGACACAAGGCGGATTGGGCGCTGCATCACCATGGATTGTCCGGCAAGGTGAAGTCCTGCCGCAGATCGCGGCTGACACGCCGATAGCGCAGCATGTTGCGGACAAACCTGCGCGGATGGACCAGCAGATCGCGGCGCGGCGTCATCACCGCGGCCAGTTGCCCGCTGCCGCTGGTCGATTGCGGGTTTCCGATGCGATAGACCGCCCCCGCGAAGGGCAGATCCTGCAGCGGATGGCCCTGCGCGGCCAGATCCTCGTGGATGAAGATGTGGCTGCCCAACCGGCGCTTGATGGCCGCGATGTCCGGGTCCCCCTTTGCCGTGGAAAACACGCCCAGCAGGTCACGCCGGATGATATGGGACGTGCCGCACATCAGATGGAAGTTGGGCTGCTCAAAACACCAGCCGCCGCCGCTCCAGACATAGCCCCTGCTGATGTTCCAGCCCGGAGCGTCGCGGTGGGCATTCACGAACGCGGCCAGCCCGCGATGCACGAAATCGTCGAAATCGACGACCATGACATGGGACTTGTCGGCGATACCGTGCAATCCGGCATGGATGCGCAGCCCCTTGTCATGTCGAACCGCGTCGTAATACGCATCCAGCCGGGTTTCCCGGTCGGGCATGTCCGGCAGCGGCAGGTCCACCCTGACAATGCGGCAGTTCCGGGGCATATCCGGCAAAGGCGCGCCGGTATTGGCGACCACGACGCATTCCCAGTCGGACGACGTCTGCGCCGCAACGGAGGCCAGCGTCTGACGCAGATAGCCCTGCAGGACGCTCCAATCCGCGACCGAGCCGGGGTGGCGGACCGGGATGACGAAGACAAGGGAGGCGGTCATGACGACAACGCTTTCATCGGGTGCATGATCCTCAACGCCTCTTGCTCAGGGTCTGGCGCAGGGCCCGGAGGCGCGGCGCGGCCACCATCAGCAGCGTCGCGCCATAGGCCACGACCCCGGCTGCGATCTGCGCGGCCAGCGTCAGCGCCGTGCCCTGTTCCATCCGGGCGCCAAGCCCCAGGACCACCGCCGCCATCACCAGGCAGCCCAGAAGCGGCGACACGAACTGCACCGTGTATCGCAGCAGGGACAGATCGATCATGCGACCCACGGCAATCGCCACGAACGGCCAGACCAGCCAGGTCTTGAGCGCGATGCCGACCACCACCGCAGTGATGCCGAATGGATAAAGCGCGAGGACGACCAGCGCGGTCAGCCCCTGCTGCACGATCTGGTACCACATCCACCAATCCGCCCGCCCCTTTGCCCGGATCAGCGACGCCTGAAGGATGCCGATGCAGCTGAGAAGGCCGATCGCGCAGAACGCCTGCAATGCGGGCGTCGCCTCCTGCCACTGGGCGCCGAACACCACCGGGACGACCTGATCGGCGACCAGGGCAAAGCCGATGAAGATCGGGAAGGACAGTACCGACGAGAGGAACGTGGTAGCCAGATAGGTTTCCCTCAGCTTTTCGGGTTCCCCTTGCATTGATGACAGCAGAGGATAGGACACGGCGGCCAAGGCCCCGGTCAGCACATCGTTCAGCATCTGAAAGATGCGGCGTGCGAACGAGAACAAGCCAAGCGCCGTGGGGCCCAGCAGGGCCCCGATCAGCAGTTGATCGACATTGATCGTGGTAATCAGGCGACTGCCCGAGGCAAAGCCACCAAAGCGTGACAGATCGCGCAGGGCTTGGCGATCGATCCCCCAGGTGGGGCGCCAGCTGACCGACAGCCAGCTGACCGCACAGACCACAAGCGCCCCGATCAGTTGCGACATGACCAGCGCCCACAGGCCGTAACCCATCCACAGCACCACCAGACAGGCCACCATCGAAACGACCGATGAGATCAGCGTGCGCAGTGCCAGTTGCCGGAACTGCATCTTGCGGTTCAGCAGCGCCGACGGAACGACGACCGCCAGGTCCAGGATCAGGCGCAGCCCGATCACCGGCATCAGCACCGCCAGCATCGGATCGCCCAGCATCACCGCCAGCGGGCCCGCCGACAGGACCGCCAAGGCGTAAAGCCCGACGCCCCACACCAGGCACAGCCAGAAGGTGGCGTTCAGATGCGGGGTCCCCAGATCGGTCCTCTGGACCAGCGCATCCCCGAACCCCGCCGGGGAAAACGCCCCGATCGCGCCTATGATGGCCACCGCAAAGGCGACAAAGCCGAACTCTTCGGGGCTGATGACACGCGAGACGACCAGAAACACGATCAGGCCCGAAACCGCCGGTAACAGGGCGTTGACGCCCGACCAGAGAACGCCGGTATAGGCCCGGCGCGCGCGCCCAGACCGGTGATGGGACAGATCGTCCAAATGGGGTTCTTTCATTCTGGATGCTTCCGCATGTCTGGGCAGGAGAGGGGCGGCACATCACCGTAAGGATGTCCGCCTGTCCAACCACGAAGATGCTGCGCATGCAATATTTCCGGAAGGGACAGCGATTCCCAATGTGCACGCAAAGCCAGCTTGCGGCCAGCCGCCCGTTCCATCGCCGAAGGCCAGGCAGCTGTCGTCAGGACCAGACAGGGAAACATCGTGCAGAAGATCATCATTCGGTCCCGGACAGATCAGACCCCGGTGGTCAGTTCGGACTCTGCCTTGCGGATCGACGGATGGACGCGGCCAAGATAGTCGACGGCCTTCTGCCTGAGCTTCTTTCGCAGGTCGATGGGCGCCTGCATCCCGGGTGTCCTGATCCCTGCGGGATTCATCTCATAGATCCGCTTGTCCATCGGAACACGCAGGACGTTGCCGTTCAGGAACTCCGCCTGCATGGCGGGCGGGGTGCTTCTCCATGCGGCGCGTCTCAGCGCCCGCGCCGATGCCTGCATGTCCATCTCGCGGCGTATCCGGCCTTTGTCGAAGCCGAGGTTTCTGTTCGTCGCGCTTTCATCCTGAGCCCAGACAGCAAGCTTCTCCAGGCACACATAGACAGGATCGACCAAGCGGAACGCCCTCAGATCCTCGTCGATCCCGGGTACGGTTCCGATTCGAAACGCAAGATCCCGTCGAATGTTCTTCGACCAGAAAATCGATCCGTTGGGCATTGCCGTCCATCCGAAAAGGGCCAGACGAATTTCCGTCGGGCTGTATGTCTTCTGATCGTAGATGCCGTCGAATATTCCGAATGTGCTGTATCTGTCCTCGCCGCTTGCGCCCAGATCCTCGATCACCTGATTCATCATACAAACAGGAACACCGATCTGCTCGATGATATCGATGCCCCGCGCCATATAATCGGGACGGACCTGATTATCGTCCTCCAGCATGAAGAAGTAATCGGCACCATGAGAATTTTCGCGCTGAAAACATGCGTCGAGATTTTCGATCATGAATTTCTGAGGCTTGTTATTCATATAAATGATGCGCGGGTCATTGACCTCTTCAACAATACGTCTTGCGCTGCCATCCGGGCAATCGTCCCGAATTTCGCAAATCCAATCCTGATGGGTTTGCGCCTGAAGACAATTCAGCGCACGTTTCAAAAGAACGGGTCGCCGATAGGTGGGTGTTCTGACCAGAACCAGAGTCACGATATAAACCTTTCAGAAAGAACCAGACCGACCGGGCGTATTGATGGATCGCCTTCAAGCCACTCATCGGCCTAGATGAAACTGCCGCGCGCTAGTCTGTATGGCACTCGATAGGCGACACGACGACGACCGTCTCAAAGCCATTCTCCGGAAAAACGAAAAAGCGGCCATCAAGTGCCGGAGTCACATTATTAAAATATTCATCGCAGAAGGACGCTGGATCAATGCGCACCGCGGGACATGACCACGGCAGGAATGGTCATGAAAATGATGCGCAGGTCCATCCACGGGTTCCAGTTCATGACATAGAAACGGTCAAGCTGAACGCGCTCCAGATAGGTCGTGTTGCTGCGGCCGCTGATCTGCCAGAGGCCGGACAGCCCGGGCCGCGCCGACAAGTAATGCCGGGCGGAACTGGCGTAGTAATCCAACTCTGCCCGCACGACCGGACGTGGGCCGACCAGGCTCATCTCTCCGGTCAGCACGTTCAAAAGCTGCGGCAACTCGTCCAGGCTCAGCTTGCGCAGAACCGCGCCCAACCGGGTGACGCGAGGATCGTCGACCAGCTTGCGCTGTTCGTTCCAAAGCGCCGCCTTGGCGGGGTGCTTGCGCAGATACTGTTCCAGGACAGAATCGCCGTTCACGACCATGGTGCGGAATTTCCAGCACCGGAACTCGCGCCCGCCAAAGCCGATGCGGCGGTGTCCGTAGAGCAGCGGCCCCGAATCCGTCAGTTTCAGCACGATGACCAGCGCCAGGATCAACGGCGCCAGCAGCACCAAGCCAAGGACTGCCAGCGTGATGTCCAGCCCACGCTTGGCCAGACCTCCGACGGGAGCAGCAGCCTGCAGGCGGGACCGCGCATGCAGCTTCGCAAGCGAATTGTTGGCAGCAATCGAGGGGCGACAGTCCGATACAAAATCTCGCTGCGCACGCAGTATTCGCATTTCAACAACCAACCTTATGATAACAAGACATTTTTTACCGAACACAGCTCAGCGATGCAGATAGCGATTTGCGACCGTCTCGGAAGTAACTCTACAGCACTTTGTTAAAGTTTTAGCAATCGATAAGGGGCAGTTAACACAGAGTGCAAAAAATTTTGGCGCAGGTCTCAGGGGCATAAATAGCGAAGATGAAAAGATTTTTTGATCAATAAGCGTGAGCACTGTCTTTTTGGTCAGGTTGTACCCAATTGCCTAAAGAAAATGCCACAGGCAGCAATCACGTCAACGAAACTTTATTGTGCAGACGGTAGGTGTTCCATCCCGGATGATCACATAGACCCTCGCCGGACCGCGTTCTTCGTGGCAAGATCG
>NZ_BBPH01000147.1 GCF_000787695.1 Paracoccus sp. PAMC 22219
GCCGGTGGACAGGCGGTGGCGGCGCAGGGTCGCATCGATCCGCAGGCGCTGCGCGATTTGCCCGATGTCGCGGCGGTCCTGTGGTGGGGCGATGCGGCGACCGGGCGGGCGATGGCCCAGGCCCTGGCCGCGCGACCGGGCCCGCTGGTGTCGCTGGTCGCGGCGGTGCCCGACCGGGCGCATGTGACGCATGAACGCCATCTGTGCGTCGACACGACCGCAGCGGGTGGGAACGCGGCACTGCTGGCGGGCTGACCGCGCCCACGTTGACATCAGCGGCGGACCCGGCCGACATGGCGCGCATGAACGACATTCGTCCGCGCGTCATCCTGCATCCCGGTCCGCCCAAGACGGGAACCTCCACCCTGCAGGCGTGGTGCCATCTGAACCGGGCGGCGTTGGCGGCGCAGGGGGTCGTCTATGCGTCGGTCGACACGCCCCGCGACCCCAAGCATCAGTGGCTGGTCCAGGGGCTGAAGCGGGGCGACGTGACCCGGCTTGCCGCCGAGATCGCCCCCCTGCGGGACGGCCGCGCCCATACCCTGATCCTGTCCTGCGAGGGGGTGATGACCAACCGGGTGCTGATCCCAGACAGCGCGTGGCAGCAGTTCCGGCAGGTCCTGACGGGCATCGACACGACCCTGTTCATGGTGGGGCGCGACATGGACGGGTGGCTGCGATCGCTGTGGAAACAGGCGCTGATCAACCCGGTGCCCCTCGGCAAGCCGCTGGCCGTCCCCGAATTCGCGGTCTTTGCCCGCGTGCCCGCCATCCGCGCAATGATAGACCTGGACCCCATGGCCGATCTGATCGCGCGGAACACCGGGGCGTCGGCGCGAGTGCTGACCCGGCTGGACGCGGATTTCATCACGGAGTTTGCCGTGCTGCTCGGCCTTCCGCCCGACGCGCCGATGCAGGACGCCCCCCGGATCAACGAATCCCTGCCCGCGGATTTCATCGCCGTCTATGCCCGGCTGGCGCGCCATGTCGATGAGGTCTGGCCCCTGCGGCTGGCGGTGTTTGCGGCGATCCATGCGATCCTGCCGACGGGCAACCTGATGGTCGCGAACGTGGCGCGACAATTCGCCCGCGTCCCGGCGCATGACCGCGACCGGGCCGTGGCGACCCTGCAGCAGGCGGTGGATGCCGTGTCATTCGACGATTCCGACCATCGCGATCTGGCATCGCGGCTTGCGTCCAATGCTGCGGCGTTGCGAAACATTCTATTGCAGGACGCGCAACCAGCCCCTAGGTGAAAGGGACGAAAGCCTGCGGAAGGGCATCAAACCCGGTGGTTTGGCCGGACTTCAAATCCGGTTGGGGCAGCGAGCCTGTCCCGGGTGGGTTCGACTCCCATTCCCTTCCGCCAGCTTTCCCCCATCCCTTATCGCGCCGCGATGGCAAGCCCGTCGGCCACGGCCGTGAACACGTCCTGCGCCGAATGGTCTGCGTCGGGAAAGGCCGCGCGCATGGTGTCGCCCACGACCGTCATCAGGCTTGAGCCCCCGACATAGATCACCCGATCGACCTGCGCCGAGGTCAGCTGGGCGCGGTGCAGCGTCTCGACCGCGCCGTCACGCAGTTGGGTCGCATGGCGCGACAGGCTGTCGGCCAGCGCCTGCCCGGCCAGCGGCGCGGACAGGCCACGCTCGACCTCGTCCAGCAGGATGGCGGCATCGGCGGCGCCGTCATTGGCGGCGATCTTGCCGCGTTCGACGGCAAAGGCCAGATCGTGGCCCAGATCATCTTCCAGCACGCGCGACAGCCGCGCCATGGCGTCGGGCTGTTCGGCAAGGCGGACCATCTCGGCCACCATGCGGCGGTTCTGGGGGGTGTTCACGAAGGGGATCTTCTCCCACGTGGCCAAGTCATTATAGATCGCGTTGGGCACGGGCGAGGTCCCCGGCCCCATCGCCTTGCGCAGGACTGACCCCCGGCCCAGCAGCGGCATCACGTGATCCAGGCTGACGGCGCGGTCGAAATCGGTGCCGCCGATGCGCACGCCGTGGCTGGCCAGGATCCGCACCCCCGCCCCCTGTCCCTGGAACAGCGAAAAATCCGACGTGCCGCCGCCCACATCCACGATCAGACCCGTGGCGCCGGGCCGCGCGGCACCGGCGGCGATGGCCGCGGCCTCGGGCTCCGGCATGAAGTCGACATCGCGAAAGCCCGCCGCCAGATAGCATTGGCGCAGATCGTCCTCGGCCTGCGCCTCTCGCGGGTCGCCGTCGCCGTGAAAGACGACGGGCCGACCCGACAGCGCGCGGTCGAAGGTCTGTCCGGTCTCTGCCTCGGCGCGGGTCTTGATGCGGTTGAGAAAGCGGGCGATCAGGTCGACGAAGGTCACCCGTTCGTTCAGGATCGTCCGCTTTTCGTGCATCAGCGACGTGCCCAGCACACGTTTCAGCGCGCGCATGAACCGTCCCTCGTGCCCGTCCAGCAGGGCGCGGTTCGCGGGCTGGCCCATCAGCGTGGTGCGGGTCTCGCTGTCCAGAAAGAAGGTCGTGGGCATGGTCGTCTGCCCCGGCTCCAGCCGGATCAGGCGCGGCGCGCCGTCGGGCGCATGCCCCGCAGCCGAATTCGAGGTGCCGAAATCGATGCCCAGGCCGTTGCCGCGCGGTGCCATGTCGGGTGCCCTGACCTGTGAATGCAAAGGCCGGGTCACTAGGCGGGGGCCGGGGCCAAGTCAAGCGCAGCCGCGCTAACCGCCCATTAGCATTTGTGCGCTAGCGTCGGCCTCTGGTCCCTGTCCCGGAGATTTCGATGCCCTTCGTTCCGCGCCTGTCCCTGCGCCAAAAGATCACCCTGACCAGCCTTGGTCTGATGACGGCCCTGGCCCTTGTGCTGGTCACGGTTCTCAGCATGGCGCAACGCCAAAGCCTGCTGGAAAACGCCCAAAGCGCGCAGCGCGTCACACTGCGCGTGCTGTCCTATGACCTGGCCGTGTATCAGAACGGATATTCGGCGACAACGGGGGCGGACGGCACCGTGGGCGACGTGATCTGGCCGCAGATCCCCGATTTCACCGATCACACGATGATCGACGATGTCGGCGGCCAGACCGGAGAGACGGCGACGATCTTCCGGCTGGATCCCGACCTGGGCCAGTTCATCCGCGTGACCACCAACGTCAAGCGCCCCGACGGCACCCGCGCCGTGGGAACGCCGCTGGATCCCACGGGCCCGGTGCATGCCGCCATGCTGGAGGGCCGGACCTATTCCGGCACGACCATGATCCTGGAACAGCCCTATCTGACGCTGTATGTCCCGGTCCGCGATCAGGCGGGCCAGATCAACGGCGTGCTCTATGCCGGCGTCGCAATGGCCGGGATCGAGGCCGTGCTGTGGCGCAACCTGACCACCGCAATCGCCCTGACGCTGGCGGCGCTGGTGCTGGCCTTTGGGTTGAACTTGGCCATGACGCGTCGTGCCCTGCGTCCGCTGTCGGCCGTCGATGCCGCGATGCAGGATGTCGCCCGCCAGCACTATGACCGCCCCATCCCCGGCACCGCCCTGCGCGATGAGATCGGGTCCATCGCCCGCAATCTGGAACAGTTCCGCGACGGTCTGGCCCAAGCCCGTGACGCCCGCCAAGCCGCCGCCGACCTGCGGGAAGCCGGCGCCGCCGAAGCGCAGGCCCAGTCCCGCAAGCAAGGCCGCATCGTGACCGATATCTCGACCGGGTTGGAACGGTTGGCGGCGGGCGACCTGACCGCGCAGATCGCCAGCCCCGCGCATGACCCCTTCCCCCAGGAATACGAGGCGCTGCGCGCAACCTTCAACACGGTCGTGTCCGACCTGGGCACCACGATGGGCCGGATCGTCGAGGTCGCGCGCCAGGTGCGCACCGGATCGGACGAGATCACCTCTGCCGCGCAGGATCTGGCCGGTCGCGCGGAAACGCAGGCCGCGACGCTGGAGCAGTCGGCCGCGGCGCTGACCGAACTGACCGCCAGCGTCCATTCCACTGCCGACCTGGCCCGAACCGCCGAGAGCGTGTCGCGGACCAACCGATCGATCGCGGAGGAGGGTCGCAGCATCGTCGGCGAGGCCATCCAGGCCATGGAAAAGATCGAGGCGTCGTCGGATCAGATCAACCGGATCATCACCGTCATCGACGACATCGCGTTCCAGACCAACCTGCTGGCCCTGAACGCAGGCGTCGAGGCCGCCCGCGCCGGAGAGGCGGGCCGCGGTTTCGCCGTGGTCGCCTCCGAGGTGCGCGGACTGGCGCAGCGCGCGTCGGATTCGGCACGCGAGATCAAGGGGCTGATCTCGGACTCCTCGCAGCATGTCCGGTCCGGATCATCGCTGGTCAGCCGTACCGGCGGCAGCCTGGAGCAGATCCTGTTGAAGGCGCGAGAGGTGTCGGACCAGGTCGCCGCCATCGCGCTGGCGGCCAGCGACCAGTCCACCGCCCTGTCCGAGATCAATTCGGGCGTGAACCACCTGGATCAGGTCACCCAGCAGAACGCCGCAGTGGCCGAGCAGACCAATGCCGCCGCCGCGTCGTTGCAGCATCAGGCGGGGGTCCTCGGATCGGCGCTGACCAGTTTCACCTTCCACCCGCCTCAGGCGCAGCGGGCGCGTGCTTCCGCGTCGCATACCTTTGATGACCCGTTCCTTGAAGTTCCGGCGGCGGGGGCACGCACGCGTTCAACTAAGATTGGAACTGCAAGAATGATGGAGTTCTGACCTCGGTCGGGACGTGCTTCTCCAAGTACGCGAAGTTGGTAAAGGCGCCGCCGGATGTCCGACGGCGCCTTGGTGGATGCTCGCGAAATCTTGACCGTTTTGCACTGAAGACGGATGGCAACGCGATTTTGCCCACCTCACGCAAAGCCTGCGGTTGTAGGAAACTGACATTAATCTAATAGAGGTGGCGCCGAGGCGTCCGCAACAATGTCCTACGGTCAGCAGGCTGGCTGTGCCTCTGCCAATCCGGCCAGATCAAGACCGCGCGCCGTTGGCGGCTGCCATGTGGGCGACGATTCGACCGCGCCCTGTGCATTCGTGCCCAGTTGCGAACCGCCTGTTCCGCCGCTCCAGCCAGTCGTGCCCGTGTTTTCTGCTGCGGTGCTGTCTTCGGATGCGTCAGGCTGGCTTGCCGGTTCGGCGATGCCTGCATCGGCCGGGCATTCCGGCGCCTCCGAAATGCCCTGCGCGGGGGCGGCCTGCGCCCAAGCGGCCCCGCCATGCAGACCGGTCGCCGGAACGGCCAAGGCCATGACGGCTGCGGTCAGCGTCAGTCGTGCGAATGGGATCATCATCGGGTGGCCTCGTCTGGATTGTACGCCGCAAAACGCCCGCACGGCCCGGCGGTTCCGAACCCCACCATTCTCATCGCACACGCTGTGGCGAAATCGTGTCCCGTGGCGGGCTGAGGCCCGTGTTTGCGCCCGGTGCGGCAACGGGACGTCAAACGGGCCATAGGCGGCGGCGTGGTTTATGTGCTATCGCCGCCTGAAATGAACTGAGGGGGCGCAGAGTCGCTGATTATGGGTACACCGAACGCAAGCACGCCGCGCCAGGCCAAGGAGTGGGTGCAGATCCTCGCCAAGTATCGCGAGCCCTCGACCCGCCGCAGCGTGTGGGAGCTGTTGGCAACGATCGTGCCGTTTCTGGCGCTTTGGGCGCTGGCTTGGGCCGCGCTGTCGGTCAGCTATTGGCTGGCCGTGCCGATCGCGCTGATTAACGGGCTGTTTCTGGTCCGCATCTTCTGCATCCAGCACGATTGCGGCCATGCTTCGTTCTTTCACAACCGCAAGGTCCAGGATTGGATCGGGCGCGGGCTTGGTGTGCTGACCCTGACGCCCTATGACGTCTGGCGCCGCACCCATTCGCTGCACCACGCGCAGCACGGGAATCTGGACGAACGCGGCATCGGCGACGTGATGACCCTGACGGTGGGCGAATATCGCAGCCGCGGGCGGTTCGGGCGGCTGATGTATCGCCTGTATCGCCACCCCCTGGTTCTGTTCGTGCTGGGCCCCAGCTATCTGTTCCTGCTGCAGAACCGCCTGCCGCTTGGGCTGATGCGGGCGGGGTGGCGGTTCTGGGCCTCGGCCCTGGGCACCAACCTTGCCCTGGCACTGATCCTGGGCACGATGATCTGGTTCGCAGGTCCGATGCCGGTGCTGCTGATCTTCCTGCCGACCACGATCGTGGCGGGGACGGTCGGCGTCTGGCTGTTCTATGTCCAGCACCAGTTCGAGGAGACGCATTGGGCCAATGGCGACGAATGGCAGCTGCACGATGCTGCGCTGGCCGGGTCGTCCCACTATATCCTGCCCCAGCCCCTGCGCTGGTTATCGGCGAATATCGGGGTGCATCACGTCCACCACCTGTACAGCCGGATCCCGTTCTATCGCCTCCCGGAAATCCTGCGCGATCATCACGAGTTGGCCTCGGCGCAGCGTCTGACGTTGCGTGAAAGCCTGCGTTCGGTGAACCTGCATCTGTGGGACGAAAAGCGCCGCCGCCTGGTGTCCTTCCGCGAGGCGCGCAGCCTTTACGGCGCCACCGCGGCCAGCTGAGGCGCCCCGCTGATCAGCTGAACAGCGCAGCCTGCCCCACGGCGTGCAGCTGAACCAGCTGCCGCAACCGGGGGCCGCGCACGAAGGCGCGGGCCTCGGCCGGGTGGCCCTGATCCTCGAACAGCTGCGGAAAGATCTGCTGCAATTCGGTCAGCGCCGCCGGCCCCATCGCGCGCAGGGCCTGCGGGCCGGGGTACAACGATTCCGTCTGCGCGCCGTTCGAGTCGACGACCTGATGGTCGTCGAACATCAGATGGCAGTAAGTCACCTGCGACACCGACATATCCACCGCGATTCCGGGCAGATCAGTCAGCTGGCAGGCCGGGGCCAGGATTTCGTCCGTGCCGAACAGCGTCCGCGCCGCCGCCGACCGGATCAGGATCCGATGCTGGCGCGACACCGACAATGGGGCCGATGGCTGGTTCAGGCCAAGCGCGCCGGCCACAATGCGGATCGGACGCAGCTTGGGATTTGCCGCCAGATCGGCCGCATCGAAACGGCGCGTGCCGATCCAGCGCAGAGGCTGGAACCCGCGGTCGCGCGTCCAGATCATGTCGCCCGGATGCAGACCGTTGACCGGGCGCGGCCCGTCGGCGGTCAGGATCAGCGTGTCCGCGGCAAAGCACATGATCTCCATGTCATGGATGTCGGGCGCAAAGGAGATCTTTGCGGCATAGACCTCCTTGGGCAGGGGGTCGGCATCGATGATCTCGACCGTGTTCAACGTCTTTACGTCCGACCATGCCGCAACACTATCCTTCGACGGGCGAAAGAACATGTCGCCGTTGCGCATCTGGATCAGGACGCCGTCCTGGGTGGTGGAGGTGTTGTCGGGATAGGTCAGCTTGTACTGCACCTTGAGAAAGCCGGTGATCTGGCTGGCGTTCTGACCGCTGCCCGTGGGGGAGTTGTACACGAACTTGCTGGCGCCGTCGGGATGCTGGTTATAGCTGGTGGCATAGGCCTCGGCCCTGCCTTGGGCGGTGTTGATCCCACGCAGTTGACCGTCCAGTTCGACCGGCTTGATCTGGTTCTGGCCGTTGACCTTGTACCCCCGCAGGCCGTCCGCCTCGGCATTGGTCGCGGGCGATCCCGGCGTGGTGTTGATCTGCGGGCGGTTGCCAATCCACATCCAGGTCACGGCGTTCATCATCTGAGCCTCCATCATGGAGCCTCAGCAATAGTCGCATCAATTCATCGCGCCAGTTTATCTTGCGTACAAGTTTAATCGCAATCCGCGCCACCGACGGGGGCCGCGTCGTTCAGGTTGGATCGTCCCGGACATTTGCGATATCGGAGAGAGCGGCTGACAATGAGGGACAACGCAAACACGCTGATCATGCCACAGCAGACGTAACCCCACAGAAAAGCGGCCAGCCACCCGAACCCCGACAAAAGGAACAGGATGGTTGATAGGATGCCGATCACGGCGGACGTTGCGATAATACCGACCAGCAAGGTTTCCTTGGCCCCTTCAAAAAGTGCCCAATCATGATAGCACCGATCGGTTCATTTGAGAAACAAGATCGACAGCGCAACGTCTGTCGGGCACCATCCAGACGAATACACTGCGCAAAACATTCAACTTTAAGGCGAAACATATCATGACCACCGAAACGGACCAGACGCTGCACCCGGACCGAATCGGCTATGTCATCAATACCTATCCCCGCCCGTCCCAAACCTTCATCCGCCGAGAGATTCGCGCGCTGGAGGCGGCGGGCCTGACGGTCGTCCGCTTTGCCATGCGACGCGACGATCAGCCCGTCCTGTCGGCCGAGGATCGGGCCGAGGCCGAACAGACCGAATACGTCCTGGACCGCGGCGCGATGGGTTTGGGAGCGGCGCTGATCCGCGCGGTGATCCGCCATCCGCGCAGCCTGATGCGGGCCCTGTCGGCGGGGAGGCGGGGCGGTCCGGGGCGTGGCCCGCTGCGGCAGGTGATCTATCTGGCCGAGGCGGCGGTGCTGGCCGATCGCTGCCGCCAACTGGGCCTGACGCATCTGCATGCCCATTTCGGGACCAATTCGGCCGATGTCGTCCGCTATGCCCGCATGCTGGGCGCGCCAGGCTACAGCGTGACCTTTCACGGCCCCGAGGAATTTGACGGCCCCCACACGCTGCTTCTGCGCGACAAGGTGGCCGAGTCGCGTTTCGCCGTGGCGGTCAGCGCCTTTGGGCGCAGCCAGCTGGCGCGGTGGACGCCGTTCGACGCGTGGGACCGGATCAAGGTGGTGCATTGCGGGATCGACCCCGCGCTGTTCGCCGACCTCGTTCCGCTGCCGCCGGGGCCGGACGCGGAACATCCGCTGCGGGTGGTCTGCATCGGTCGCTTTGCCGAACAGAAGGGGCAGGTCCTGCTGATCGAGGCGATGGCGCGCAGCACCGCACCGGTGCATCTGACGCTGGTGGGCGACGGCCCGCTGCGGGCGGATCTGGAACGCGCAATCCGGGCACAAGGGCTGGACACGCGTGTCACCCTGACCGGCTGGCTGGACGAGGCGGGGGTGCGCGACGCGCTGTCGGCGGCGCATGTCATGGCGATGCCCAGCTTTGCCGAAGGCCTGCCCGTCGCGCTGATGGAGGCGATGGCGGCTGGCCGGCCCTGCATTGCGACCCTCATCGCGGGCATCCCCGAGCTGATGGTCGACGGCCAGACCGGCTGGCTGATCCCCGCCGGATCCGAAGCCGATCTGGCCATTGCGCTGGATGCCGCCGCCCGCACACCGCGCGACCAGTTGGACCGGATGGGCGCCGCCGCCCGCACCCGCGCGCTGTCGCGCCACGACATCGCGACCGAGGCCGCGAAGCTGGCCGCGTTGTTCGCGGCCACCCGGAACCGGTAACCATGACATCATTTCATCTTTCTAAATTCATGATCAATTGGCTATGCCGCAACTCTTTCTTTGCGATAGCGTGGTTGGACGCGTATCGCTGTCATCACCATTTTCGTCGGAACGGATTATAACTATGCTGCACGGACCGTCTGTCAGCGCGGATGATCGAGAGGGCCTTCGCGATCTGCCAGCCGCCACCGACAGCCAGGCGGCCTTTCTGGCGGGCAGCGACCAGGGCGATCCGGTCCGCGCCCATATCGAACAGGTCGTTCTGGACGCCCCGTCCGACATTCTTGCCACCACCCCGTTGCGGCACGCCTGGCAGCAACTGGCCGAACGGCACGAAACGCTGCGGACGGTTCTGGTCACCGACGACACGGGCGTCCTGCGGCTGGACGTGCTGGACCGCGCAGATGTGCGCCTTGACCTTGCCGACCTGTCGGATGCCGCGCTGGACGGGTTTCTGGACGCGGACAGGGCGGCCGGCGTGGACCCGACCGAGGGGCCGGGCTGGCGCGTCACGCTGGCCGACCTGGGTACGGGGCAGGCGCGGATGGTCTGGACCATTCACCACGCGCTGATCGACGGCACCAGCATCGCGCTGGTGCTGACAGAACTGTGGCGGATCCTGGCAGGCGATCCGCTGATGGCACCCGACATCGGCTTCGTGCAGGCCATTCGCGAACGCCATCTGGACGAACCGCAGGCCCGCGCCGCCTTTGCCGCCACGCTGTCCGACGACACCGTCGCCGCGGCCTTTCCCGCGGCCCCGGCCAAGACCCACGGCCCGATGCGCCAGAGCGACCTGACCTTGTCGATGGCCGCCTCCGACGCCGTCCGCCGCCTGGCCCATGCGGCCGAGGTGACCACGCTGACGGTGGTGCAAGCCGCTTGGGCGATGCTGCTGATGCGCTGGACCGGGCGTCCGGGCGCGGCCTTTGGTCTGGTGGAATCCGGTCGCGGTCACGTGGACCGGGTCGCGGGCTGCCTGATCACCACCGTTCCGTTTCAGGTGCGGCTGGACGATATCGCCTCCTTTGGCGACCTGCTGGCGCGCCTGCGGGCGCAGACGCTGCAGCTGCGGTCGCATTCGCACGCCCGCCAGACACTGATCCGGCAATGGTCCGGTCGCCAGGGACGCGCGCCCTTGTACGACACGGTGCTGATGTATCAGCGCGGCACGCTGGCCGCCCGGCTGGCGGCCGACGGCTGCGGCTGGACCGGCGTGCGCCTGGTCGAGGAAGGCACGGCCCTGATGTCGCTGTCGGTCCATGACGAAGGCGCGCTGTGGATATCGCTGGAACATGACGCGGCCAGGCTGCCGGGGGACATGCCGACCCGTATCCTGCACCAGATGGCCAGGCTGCTGCAGGCGATGGGCAATGCCCGCCCCGACATGCCCCTGTCGGACCTGACCATGCTGGACGCGGACGAACAGGGCCGGCTGCAGGCCCTGGGCCGCCCCGACCGCCCAGTGCCCGCCACGCTTGCGGACCTTGCGTCGGCGTTCGAGGCGACGGCCGCGCGCCACGGCGACCGGACCGCGGTGACCGAGGCACAGACGGGACTGTCCGTCGATTTCCGCACGCTGGACCAGCAGGCCAATGCCCTTGCGGCGCAACTGGCCGGATGCGGCATCGGCCCGCAGGACGTCGTGGCGGTCGCCCTGCCCCGATCCGTGCGCCAGATCGCGGCAATGCTGGCCACGCTGAAGGTCGGCGCGGGCTTTCTGCTGCTGGATCTGGATCAGTCGCCCGATTACCTGTCCGGCCTGATCCGGCAGGCGCGCGCCAAGGCGATCGTCGTCCAGCAGGACACGCCGCTGTCGGCATCCGCGCCGAACGTGGTGATCGCCGATGATGCCTGCCAAGCCCACGCCCCGCCGCGTCCGGCGCTGGATGCGGACAGCCTGGCCTATGTCACCTTCACCTCCGGCTCCACCGGGACGCCCAAGGCGGTCCGGGGGCTGAATGCTGCGCTGAGCGCGCATGCCCACGCGATGGCCGACGCCTATGCGCTGACGGACCGGGACGCGGTCCTGCAATTCGCGACGCCCAGTTTCGACGTCGCGCTGGAGGAGGTCTGGCCGACGCTGCTGTCCGGCGCGCATGTCGTGCTGCGCGATGCGTCTCCCCTGGGGTCGATCCAGGGGCTGCTGGACCTGGTCCGCCGGCATGGCCTGACGGTGCTGAACCTGCCCGCCAGTTATTGGCAGCAGATGGTGGCCGAACTGCGCGATCATCCCCGGCCCTTGCCGGACAGCCTGCGCCTGCTGGTGACGGGCAGCGAGCGCGTGCCACCTGCAGCCTTCCGCGAATGGCTGCGGCTGGCACCGGGTGTGCAGTTCGTCAACGCATACGGCCCGGCAGAGGCAACCGTGACCAGCACCCTGTGGCAAGGGTCGTCCCTGACAACCGGGTCCGAGGTTCCGATCGGGCGCCCCGCCGGTCACGCCCGCATCCTTTTGCGGGCCCCCGACGGCACCCCCACACCCTTGGGCGGCGAGGGAGAGATCGTCATCGGCAGCCACGCGGTCAGCGGCGGCTATCTGGACGATCCCGAATCCACCGCGCGCGCGTTTATGGCCGACGCGGAGGGTCGCCTGTACCGCAGCGGCGATCTGGGCCGCTGGTCCACAGATGGACAGCTGATGTTCCTGGGCCGGGAAGATCGGCAGGTCAAGCTGCGCGGCCAGCGGATCGAACTGGGCCAGATCGAAAGCGCCCTGGCCGCACAGCCCGGCGTGCTGCAGTTCTTCGTCGACCTGGACAAGGGTCCACCGCCGCGCCTGCTTGGCTGGGTCGTCACCGATGACGGCACCGACGTCACGCGGATCGCACGCGATCTGCGCGACCTGTTGCCGGCCTATATGGTGCCGCGACTGATCGCGGTGGACGACCTGCCGGTGACCGCGAACGGCAAAATCGCGCGTGACCTGCTGCCCCGCCCTGCCGCCGCCGGTCCCGCGCCGGGCACCACGCAAGCGGAACCGCAGGTGCTGGCCGTGGCGGACTGCATGGCTGATGTGCTGGAGCTGCCGCATGTCGGCCCCGATGACGATTTCTATGACTTGGGCGGCGATTCCCTGCTGGCGCTGCGCCTGATCAGCCTTGTGCGGACCCGGACCGGGCTGCGCCTGCACACCGCCGACGTCATGCAGGCCCCCACGCCTGAGGGGCTGGTGCGCCTGCAGCGCACGACGCCGGACCGACCCCGTTTCCTGATCCCGACCCAACCCTTGGGCAGCCGCGTGCCGATCATCGGCGTGCATGTGCTGGGCCGCAGGCAGGCACTGTTCCGACCTTTGTCCGACGCCCTTGGCCCGGATTACCCGGTACTGGGCCTGACCATCGGCGTTCCCGAGGACGGGCTGGATATCCGGGTCGAAGCCGTCGCCCGCACCTATCTGGAGGAACTGGACCGCCACCTGCCGGGACGGCCCGTCTGCCTGGCCGCTGTGTCGATGGCGTCCTATTTCGCCTTGGAACTGGCGCAGCAATTGCGGCGGGCGGGGCGTGACGTGCCCTTGTTGGTGGTGCTGGATGCCGCGGGTCCGGGGGGCGGCCGTCGGTCCGGGGATGGGCCAAACTGCGCGCCCACCTGGGTCAGCTGCGCCGCCACGGCCTGCGCCATATCGCCGACACGCTGCAAAACCGCCGCCCCCACGACCAGCCCGAGGCGCGCGACCTGTTGCCGAACCAAGATCCGACCGTCGACATGGCCCAGTTGATCGAGGCGAACGTCCAGGCCGTGGTCCATTACGACCCTCAGCCCTACGATCGGCCCATCGCGGTCTTTCGTGCCGATGCCAGCTTCTGGGATTCGCCTGAAGGCAAGCGCCAGGGCCTTGGCTGGGCGCAGATCGCGGCGGGCGGATGGACGCTGCACGACCTGCCGGGGACGCACCTGTCGATCCTGGAGCCGGGCAATGTCGAGGTTCTTGCCGACCATCTGCGCCGGCTCGTGCCGCCGGACCCCACCGCACCCCCCTTGAAGGAGCCATGATGCAATTCGCAATCGGCGACGATCGCGTCGCTCTGACCGTGCCGGACCGACAGGCGCTGCTGTCGATCGTGGAGTCGCGTCTGGCGGCCCGCCAGGGCTTTGCGCTGGCGACGATGAACGTCGATCACTTGGAAAAGCTGCGCAGCGATGCCGATTTCCGGGCCGCCTATGCCCGGCATGACCTGATCGTTGCGGATGGAAACCCCGTGGTCTGGCTGGCGCGGCTTGGCGGGCAGCAGGTGTCGCTGGTGCCCGGATCGGACCTGGTGCAACCGCTATGCGCGCTGGCCGCGCGCCTTGATCGCGGCGTGGCCATCCTGGCCGGGACCGAGGAGGGCGGGCAGGACGCCGCCCGCCGCCTGATGGCCGCGCATCCCGGACTGACCGTCAGCCTGGTCACGGCGCCCGGTTTCCCCTTTGACCCCCACGGCGCCGAGGCGGATGCCCTGCTGGACCGCCTGAACGCCAGCGGCGCGTCGCTGTGCCTGCTGGCCCTTGGCGCACCCCGGCAGGAGATTTTGGCCGCGCGCGGGCGGACGATCTGTCCGCAGGTGGGCTTTGCATCGGTGGGCGCAGGCATTGACTTCGTCACCGGCAAGCAGCGCCGCGCCCCGCGGCTGTTCCGTGCGGCGCGCATGGAATGGCTGTGGCGCGCCGCGCTGAGCCCCAAGCGCTTGGGACCGCGCTATGTTCGCGGCGCCCTGATCCTGCCGGGCCACGCCCTTCGTGCCCTGCGTGAAAGGCCGCGACAGTCATGACCGGCATGCTTGTGATGGTGCCCTCGGTCCACGTGATGATGCGGGACGGGCAGATGTGGATGGACGACAAGTTCGTGGCCGGCCTGCACCTGTTCGCCCGTGAATGGGGCGGCCCCACGCGGGTCGTATTGCGGCAGGGGACGGGCACGCTGCCCTTCGCAAGCCCGGTGACGGCTGCCGATCTGCCCGGAGAGCTGCGCCTGATCGCGGAAGATGCGGCCATCACCGCGGATGACCTGCGCGGGGCGCGGGTGGTTCTGGGCACCGCTGACGACCATCGCCAACTGGACCTGGCGCGGCTGTGCGCCGATGTCGGCGCGCGGCTGGTCTATGCCATCGAATACCCGCTGCAGACCCGCTTGGCGGTCGCGCGGCTGGAGCTGGCGCGCCGCCCCCTGCGGCTGGCGCGGTCGGTTCAATGGCTGCTGACGCAGGAACTGCGCCTGCGCCGCGCGCTGCGGGCGGCAGACGGGGTGCAGGCCAACGGCTTTCCGGCCATGGCGGCCTATGGCGGGCTGAACGGCAACATGTGCCTGTATCTGGACAACCGGTCGGAGCGGGAGACGATGGCCACCCCGCCCGAGATGCATGCCCGCGCCGCATGGGACGGCCCGCTGCGGATCGTGCATGCCGGGCGGCTGATCGCGATGAAGGGAACCCAGGACCTGATCCCCACCGCCCTTGCCCTGCGTGGCAGAGGCATCGATTTCCGCATGGACATCTTTGGCGCGGGCGACATGCGGCAGGCCATCATTGACGATCTGGCGCGGCACGACCTGGGCGGGATCGTGCGCCTGCACGAGCCGGTCGATTTCGTCACCGGGCTGGTGCCGTGGATGCGCCAGAACGCCGACCTGTTCCTGGCCCCGCACCGGCAGTCCGACCCGTCCTGCAGCTATCTGGAGGCAATGGGCTGCGGCGTCCCGGTTCTGGGCACCGACAACCGGATGTGGTCGGAACTGGCGCGGCAATCGGGCGGGGGTTGGGTGATGCCGATGGGCCAGCCGGACAAGGCCGCCGGGATCATCGCGGGTTTGGATAGGGCGGCGATTGCCGATGTCTCGGCCCGCGCGCTGGAATTCGCGCAGACCCATGATTTTCAGGGCGAGTTCAGGCGCCGCATGGATCACCTGCGCAAGGTGGCGGCGCGGCCGACCTAGATCAGCAGCACCGCGGCCAGGATCAGGCCGGCCACGCCAAAGACCAGATCGTGCAACCCGTCATAGGCCCCGTGCTTGCGCGCGATGCGCACCAGCATCGGGTAGGCCAGGATCGCAGCCAGCGCCTGTCCCGCCAGCGCGCCCGGAATGCCCGCCTGGATGCCGCCAAGCGTGAACAGGCTGAGAAACAGCACCGCCCGCACCAGCGTGACCCAGAAGAAGCCGCGGGAATCGCCCCCGGCAAGGGCTGCCTGGTCATAGCTGAGGCCGATCAACGACGGGATCCCGGCCAGCGCGATCAGCGTCACCAGCGGCCCGGCGCTGGCATAGCGCGAGTCATAAAGCAGCACGACCAGATCTTCCCCGAACGTCGCCAGCAGCGCCAGCAGCAGCATGAAGCTGCCCGTCAGCGTGGCCCGCACGATCCGCACGCGGCGCATGTGCCCGGCACTGGGGTCCTCGAACGCGGTGCGATACAGCGGGATCATCATGCGAGAGATGACCGTCGTGCCCAGCATCAGCGGAAAGCTGGCCAGAAAGAACGCGATATTATAGATGCCCAGCTGCGTCAGCGTCAGCAGGCGTGCCAGTACAGCCTTGTCACCCTGCGAGATGACGAAGCCCACCACGGTCGACGGCATGATCCACTTGCCGAACCGCACCAACTCCGCCACGCAATCGGGGTCCCACCGGAAGCGGTTGGCCGGGCCGGGCATCCAGTAGCTGACCATCAGCACCTTGACGACCGATCCCAGAATCAACCCGATGACCAGCGCCCAGGCCGATTCCAGGATCGCCGCCAGAGCGATGGTGATGATCGTGGTGACCGCGGCGGTGGCCAGTTCGACGATGGTCAGGCGACCCATCTGCAGGTGGCGGTTCGCGGTCTCGATCTTGGTGGGCAGCAGGCCATAGATCATCGCGGTGGTCCCCGCGACGGGCAGGAACCAGACCAGTTCGGGCACGCCATAGAAGGACGCCGCCGGCACGGCCAGGATGCAGCAGCCCAGCCACAGGATCACCCCGCGGATGGCCTGCATTGTGAAGGCGGTGTCCAGGAACGTCCGGTCGTCCCCCCTGCGGCTTTGCAGGATGGCCGGGGTGATGCCCACGTCGGAGAAGTTGTTCAGGCCCTGGATGACGACCATGATCAGGGTCATCAGGCCGAACACTTCGGGGAACAGCAGGCGGGTCAGCACCAGGTTCGAGGCCAGGCGGATCGCCTGGATGCCCCCGAAGCTGATCATCGTCAGCGCCGAGCCGCGAAAGGCCCGTTGCGCAAGCCCCTGCCCGGTAAAAAGCGATCCGATCATTGCGCGCATGGCCGTCAACGCCGCCCGGTCTGCATGATGTCCCAGATTTTGTCGGCCGTACCCTCGTATGCGGCGGCGAAATCGGGATCGATGGTGTCAGGCAGCGCCAGCCCCGACGGGGGCCGCGCGCCGTAAAGGTCGGCATAGGTGATCATTGCGGCCAGCAGATAGATCGTCTCGGTCCCGTGGGGGGACAGGTCGGAATACAGGACGTCGGGGGCGATGGCGGACAGCGGTTCCTCGGACAGCAGGCGGGCCATCACACGCCCGACCGGCAGCAGGCTGATATCGGCATCGGGCCGCACCCCGGCCAGGCGGGCGACATAGTCGTCGTACCAGCGTGCATAGCCGTTCTGCGCGTGGCGGTAATACCGCTCCATCTCGCCCGGTTCGGGCGGGACATCATCGGCAAAGGGGTGCAGGTCGGCCCAGCCCTCATAGATCAGGATGCGCGGCGCATCCGTATTCTGCGCGACCCAGTCCAGCACCTCGACCGTGGCGCCATAGGGGGATTGCCGGTCGGGGTTGTCGCCCGGATAGCGCTGGTCGGCACGGTCGTACTGGATGAAGTTTTCCGGGTTCAGGATGATCGTATCGAAATTGGCTGATGCAAAGGGCTGATCCGGGTCCCAAGCCGGCGTGACCGCGTTAAAAGCCCAGTTCGCCACCGGCGGCAGTTCGGCCGCAAATTCGCGCGGAAAGCCGAACCGTCCGTCCAGGGCCAGATCGCGCCCCTCGTGCCGGGCCATCATGGCCAGCCAGTGGGGGACGGTCGTCTCGTCGGTGTCGGTCAGGTGATGGATCAGGCTGTTGCCAAAGACGAACACGCGGGCGCTGTCGCGTTCAGGCGTGGGTTCGGCTGCAACAGGCGGATGCGCGGACACACCAAGGGCGGCGATGGCGGAGAACAGGATATGCTTCATGTCGTCTCTTTCAGGCTGGTCGGTTCCGGGGCCAGAACGATGGGTCTGACGGCGGGTTTTAGCAGCAGCAGGTCCAGGACACGGCGGCGCAGCGACCGGCCCGGCAGGATCTGGCGGTCCCCCAGAACGGTCGCGCCGTGCAGGGCCGGATCGTCGTTCAACGCCAGCGCGGCGCCCAACCCCGCGATCCGGTCCGCGTCCTGTCCGGGATCCAGGTCGGGCACCCATTCAGTCACCACGATGCCGGGCAGACGGCCGCCGACCTCGACCGACA
>NZ_BBPH01000146.1 GCF_000787695.1 Paracoccus sp. PAMC 22219
CGCCGCAACCCGGGTCGAGTTCTTTACCCTGCAACGCGGAGAAGACGCATGACCGGCCACGGATTCACCGACCCCGCGCGGCAATCGGCCCAAGGCTTTCGCGTGCTGATGGAGGCGATGGCCCGGCCCGGCACGATCCACCGCCTGGATCAGGCCCATGCCCCCGGTGTGGGGCCAGCTGCGGCGACCGTGCTGCTGTTGCTGGCCGATCCCACGACGCCGGTGCATCTGGCGGGCGACCTGCCCGACCTGGACGCGTGGCTGCGCTTTCACGCCGGATGCCCGCTGACGGAGGCGCCGCAAGCCGCGCTGGCCGTGGGGCGCTGGACGGACCTGCTGCCGCTGGACCGCTTTGCGGTGGGCCTGCCCGACTATCCCGACCGTTCGGCCACGCTGATCGTCGAGCTGGACCGGCTGGACGCGGACGGTCCCGTCCTGCGCGGGCCGGGCATCCGCGACCGCGCCGCGCTATCCCTGCCCGCGACCGAACCATTTGTTGCCAATCGCGCCCTGTTCCCGATGGGCCTGGATTTTGTCCTGACCTGCGGCGACCGGCTGGCCTGCCTGCCGCGCAGCACCCGCGTGGAGGCCGCCTGATGTATGTCGCCGTCAAGGGTGGCGAACGCGCCATCGACAACGCCCATGCCTGGCTGGCCGAGGAACGCCGCGGCGACCCCGACCTGCCGCTGATGACGGTCGACCAGATCAAGGCCCAGATGGCCCTGGCCGTGAACCGGGTCATGGCCGAGGGGTCGCTGTACGACCCCGACCTGGCCGCCCTGGCGATCCGCCAGGCGCGCGGCGACCTGATCGAAGCCGTGTTCCTGATCCGCGCCTATCGCACCACGCTGCCGCGGCTTGGCGCGTCCGTGCCGGTGGACACGGGCGCGATGGCGGTGGACCGGCGCGTCTCGGCCACGTTCAAGGACCTGCCCGGCGGTCAGGTGCTGGGGCCGACCTTCGATTACACGCACCGCCTGCTGGACTTCGCCGATCAGGCGGCGGTGGACCCCGCGCCGTTGGCCGTGCCCGACACCGGCCCCGTGCCGCATGTCATGGCGATCCTGGACCGCGACGGCCTGATCGAACCCAGCCCCCGCGACGACACCCCTGCCCCCGACCTGACCCGCGAACCGCTGGAGCTGCCCGCGAACCGCCCCCTGCGCCTGCAGGCCTTGGCCCGCGCGGACGAGGGCTTCGTGCTGGGCCTGGCCTATTCCACCCAGCGTGGCTACGGGCGCACCCACGCCTTTGTCGGCGAATTGCGCATCGGCCGCGTGCCCGTGCAGATGCACATCCCCGAGCTGGACATGACCATCGACATCGGAGAGATCGAGCTGACCGAATGCGAGACCGTGAACCAGTTCAAGGGCTCGCGCACCGAACCTGCGCAGTTCACGCGCGGATACGGGCTGGTCATGGGACAGTCGGAACGCAAGGCCATCGCCGTCAGCCTGGTCGACCGCGCCCTGCGCTGGCAGGAGCTGGGCGAGGATTTCACCGGCGCCCCCGCGCAGGACCAGGAATTCGTGTTGTCCCATTGCGACAACATCCAGGCGACCGGGTTTCTGGAACACATCAAGCTGCCCCATTACGTCGATTTCCAGGCCGAACTGGAACTGGTCCGCCGGTTGCGGACCGACAGTGCAAAGGATGCGCAATGATCAAGGCGATCGTCTTCGACATCGGCAACGTGCTGGTCCGGTGGGACCCGGTGGCCGCCTTCCTGCCCCTGATGGGGGACCGCGCGTCGGTCCTGGCGTTTCTGGACCGCGTGGATTTTCCCACGCTGAACCTGCGCGCGGACGGCGGCGAATGCTTTGACGATCTGGGGGACCAGATCACCGATCCCCGCGACCGGGCGGCCTTTCTGGCTTATCGGGCCGGACACGCGGCCTCGATCCGCGAGCCGATCGAGGGGACATGGGCGCTGATGGACCGCCTGCGCGCGCGGGGCCACGCGATCCATGCGATCACCAACTGGTCCGCGCAGACATGGCCCATCGGCCTTGCCACCCACCCGCGGCTGGCCACCGCCTTTG
Organism: Paracoccus sp. PAMC 22219; assembly: GCF_000787695.1. Taxonomy (GTDB): domain Bacteria; phylum Pseudomonadota; class Alphaproteobacteria; order Rhodobacterales; family Rhodobacteraceae; genus Paracoccus. The sequence goes on from NZ_BBPH01000146.1 coordinate 2,043, forward strand.
GCATCACCGTCGTGTCGGGGATCGAGGGCGTGCTGAAGCCCGACGCGCGCATATTTGCCACGCTGTGCGACCGCGCGGGCGTGGCGCCCGACCAGTGCCTGTTCATCGACGACAGCCCCCGCAACGTCGCGGGCGCGCGGGACGCGGGGATGGCCGCGCACCACTTCACCGATCCAGACACGCTGGAGGCCGATCTGATCCGACGGGGGCTGCTATGAGCGAATACAACTTTGCCTATCTGGACGAACAGACCAAGCGGATGATCCGCCGCGCCATCCTCAAGGCGCTGGCGATCCCCGGATATCAGGTGCCCTTTGCCAGCCGCGAAATGCCCATGCCCTATGGCTGGGGCACCGGGGGGGTGCAACTGACCGCCGCCTGCCTGACCCCCGACGACCGGCTGAAGGTCATCGACCAAGGGGCCGACGACACCACAAACGCGGTCAGCATCCGCAAGTTCTTTCAGCGCACCGCGGGCGTCACCGTCACCACCGCCACCACGGACGCGACCCTGATCCAGACCCGCCACCGCATCCCGGAAACGCCCCTGACCCAGGGCCAGATCCTGGTCTATCAGGTGCCGATCCCCGAACCCCTGCGTTTTCTGGAACCGCGAGAGACCGAGACCCGCAAGATGCACGAGCTGGAGGAATACGGCCTGATGCACGTCAAGCTGTACGAGGACATCGCCAGGCACGGCCAGATCGCGACCTCCTATGCCTATCCGGTCAAGGTCGAGGGGCGCTATGTCATGGACCCGTCGCCGATCCCGAAATTCGACAACCCGAAACTGTCGGACAGCCCGGCGATCCAGCTGTTCGGGGCGGGGCGCGAACAGCGCATCTATGCCCTGCCCCCGCACACCCATGTCGTCAGCCTGGATTTCGACGACCACCCGTTCCGCGCGACCAAGGCCGACCATGCCTGCGACCTGTGCGGCGCTGACGCCAGCTATCTGGACGAGGTCGTGACCGACGACGCGGGCGGGCGGATGTTCGTCTGCTCCGACACCGATTTCTGCACCGCGCGCGTCGCCGCCGGGCACAAGGGCCGACTGGCCGCGGAGGCCGCATGACCGCCCCCATCCTGTCCGTGCAGCACTTGGAACGCCGCTATGGCGCGCGGATCGGCTGCACCGATGTCAGCTTTGATCTGTGGCCCGGAGAGGTGCTGGGCATCGTCGGCGAAAGCGGGTCGGGCAAATCGACGCTGCTGTCCTGTCTGGCAGGGCACCAGCGCCCCGATGCGGGCACCGTCACCTATGACGGGCGCGACGTGCTGGCGATGGCCGAGACGGAACGCCGCCGTCTGGCGCGCACCGAATGGGCCTATGTCCACCAGCATGCCCGCGACGGGTTGCGCATGGGGGTCAGCGCCGGGGCCAATGTCGGCGAACGGTTGATGGCCGTGGGCCAGCGCCATTACGGCGACATCCGCGCCGCCGCCGTCGACTGGCTGGACCGGGTCGAGATCGCCGAAGACCGCGTGGACGACCGCCCCTCGGCCTTTTCGGGCGGCATGCAGCAGCGGCTGCAGATCGCGCGCAACCTGGTGACCGGGCCGCGGCTGGTGTTCATGGACGAACCCACGGGCGGGCTGGATGTCAGCGTCCAGGCGCGGCTGCTGGACCTGCTGCGCGGGCTGGTGCGCGACATGGGCCTGTCGGTCGTCATCGTCACGCATGACCTCGCGGTGGTGCGCCTGCTGGCCGACCGGCTGATGGTGATGAAATCGGGCCGCGTGGTCGAACAGGGCCTGACCGACCAGGTGCTGGACGATCCGCAGCATGCCTATACCCAGCTTCTCGTCTCCTCCGTCCTGCAGGTTTGAACATGATCCAGGTCGACAATCTGTCCAAGTCCTTCACGCTGCACAATCAGGGCGGCACGGTCATTCCGGTCATGGCCGGGGCGGCGCTGCATGTGGATCCCGGCGAATGCGTGGGGCTGGTGGGCCAGTCCGGCGCGGGAAAATCCACGCTGATGCGGATGATCCAGGGCAACTATCTGGCGGGCGGCGGCAGCATCCGCATCGCCGGCACCGAACTGGTCGGCGCCGCGCCCCGCACCGTGACCGCGCTGCGGCGGGGCACGTTGGGCCATGTCAGCCAGTTCCTGCGCGTGCTGCCCCGCGTGCCCGCCGTGGACGTGGTGGCCGAACCGCTGCGCGCGCTTGGCGTGGCGCAGGCGCTGGCCCGCGAACGCGCCGAATGCCTGCTGTGGCGGCTGAACATCCCGCGCCGGCTGTGGGGCCTGTCGCCCACCACCTTTTCGGGCGGCGAACAACAGCGGATCAACATCGCCCGCGGCTTTGTGCATCCCTATCCGGTGCTGCTGCTGGACGAACCCACGGCCAGCCTGGACGCCGCCAACCGCCAGGTCGTCCTGTCCCTGATCGCCGAGGCCAAGGCCCGCGGCGCCGCGATCCTGGGCATCTTTCACGACGCCGAGGCCCGCGACGCGGTCTGCGACCGGCTGGTGGACGTGACCGGGTTCACGCCGGGGCGCGCGGCATGATCGCGGCGATCGTCGGCCCCTCCGGCGCGGGCAAGGACACGCTGATCGCGGGGGCATGCGCCGCCTGGCCCGACCTGCGCCTGGCGCGGCGGGTGATCACCCGCCCGTCGGATGCCGGGGGCGAGGATTTCGACGGCGTCACCCCCGCCCGGTTCGACGCGCTGCGCGACGGGGGGCATTTCGCGCTGGACTGGCAGGCGCATGGCCTGTGCTATGGCATTCCGCATGATCAGCTGGACGGTCCGGCGGTGGTCTTCAACGGCAGCCGGGCGGCCCTGCCGCAGGCCGTCGCGCGGCTGCCGGGGCTGCGGGTGATCCTGATCGACCGCCCCGCGGAGGTGCTGG
>NZ_BBPH01000145.1 GCF_000787695.1 Paracoccus sp. PAMC 22219
CCCCCTGCCCCGGTCCACGCGCGCCCCGCAGGCCGTTCATGTGCAGACAATCACGGGGCGATCGCTTGACGGGGCCGCCCAGACCTGCGGTAGGTTCGGCGCAAACCGGAACGGGGACGAGAAACATGACCGAAAGCAAACTGGGCTGGGCCGTGCCGCTGATGCGGGCAGGCTATATCGGCAAGGGGCTGGTCTATCTGGCCGTCGCGGGCATCTCGCTCTATTCGATCTGGCGCGGCGGGGACGCGCAGGACACGTCGTCGGCCTTGGGCTGGCTGGACACGACCTGGGGCGGCGGCAGCCTGCTGTTCGTCATCCTGCTGGGGATGGTCGCCTATGCGCTGTGGCGCATGCTGGACGCGGCCTTCGATCTGGAGGATTACGGCCGCGACGCCAAGGGCATCGTCGCGCGCATCGGCATGCTGGTCACCGGCGCCATCCACCTGGGCATCGGGCTGACGGTCTTTTCGCTGCTGTTCCGCGGCGGCGACGACTCCGGCGAAGGCTCCAGCATCCCGGGCCATGTCAGCACCGTCATGCAATGGCCCGGCGGTCGCTGGCTGATCGGGGCGGCGGCGCTGCTGATCATCGCGGCGGGCGTGCATTACATGCGCCAGGGCTGGACGAACGAATACCGTCAGCACCTGCGCGCCAACCCCGTCACCGCAGGCTGGAACCCGATACTCAAAGCCGGGCTGATCGCGCATGGCACGGTGGTGGCCGTGGTGGGCCTGCTGTTCGGGTTCGCCGCATGGCAGGCCAATCCGCAGGAAGCCGGCGGCACCGGAGAGGCGTTCTCCTGGCTGTCCGATCAGGTCTATGGCCAGATCCTGGTCACGGGCGTCTGCGTGGGACTCTTGGGCTTTGCGCTGTTCTGCTTCGTGAACGCGGCCTATCGGATCGTGCCCAAGGTCTCGGGGCCCGATGTCCAGACCCTGGCCGCCAAGCTGATGCGGCGCTGAGGCCGGGGGCATCCTTACGCCCCCCGCGTCGCCCAATCGGCCAGCCGCCGCAGGAAGCCGTCGCAGGCGGCCAGCTGCGACAGGTCGATGTATTCGTCGGGCTTGTGCGCCTGTGCGATCGCGCCGGGCCCGCAGATCACCGTCGCACCCCCAGCATCTCCGCAAAGCGGCCGCCTTCGGTGCCGAAGGCGACCTTGGAATGGCCGTTGCTGCCGGTCAGGCGCTTGACGAGGGTCACGACCTCGGCGTCGGGCGGGGTCTCCAGGCCGGGGAACTGGGCAAACACCTCGATCTCGATCCCGGCCTCGGGGGCGATGCGCCGCATCATCGGTTCCAACGCGTCGCGGGCGTAATCGCGCAACTCCTGAACCAGGGCATCGGCGTCCTCGTGCGGCAGCACCCGGAACTCGCAATCCAGCGTGCACAGGTCCGGCACGATGTTCAGCGCCGTGCCGCCGCGGATGGTGCCGGTATGGGCGGTGCTGTGGGTGATGTCATAGTCGGCGTCGCGCCCGCCCTGGGTTGCCAGCCGTGCGGCGATGTCCTGCATGCGCACGACCAGCCGCGCCGCGTAATCGACCGCGTTCACCCCCTGCGGCGCCAGCGACGAATGGCACCCCCTGCCCCGCACCGTCACCCGCATCGATCGTTTCGCCTTGTGGCCGATCACCACCTGCATCGACGTCGGCTCTCCGACGATGCACAGGGCGGGCCGGACGCCCTCGTCGCGCAGCATCTCCAGCAGGCCCACGACACCGATGCAGCCGACCTCCTCGTCATAGGAAAACGCCAGATGCACGGGCCGCGCCAGGTCGCGCGCCACAAGGTCCGGCACCGCGGCCAGCACGCAGGCCAGGAACCCCTTCATGTCGCAGCTGCCCCGCCCGTACAGCCGCCCGTCGCGCGCGGTCAGCGCATAGGGGTCGCTGGCCCAGTCCTGCCCCTCCACCGGCACCGTGTCGGTATGGCCCGACAGGATCACCCCCGGCCTGTCTCCGGGACCGATCGTCGCCCACAGGTTGGCCTTCTGCCCGGTCGCATCCATGACCAGCCGGCTGTCCACCCCGTATTCCGCCAGATAGGCGCGGACATGGTCGATCAGGGCAAGGTTTGACCGGTGGCTGGTCGTGTCAAAGGCGATCAGCTGCGCCAGGATCTGCTGGCTGGTGGGGGTCGGCATCGGATTTCCTTTATCGCAGGGCGGTGGGGGTCGGATAGGCGGCGCGGTCCAGGCTGTCGGTCACGTCCTGCATGACGCCCGCGTCACGGCAGACGGCGCCCGGCTGGACGGCAGCAGGAAATGCGTGCTGTAGCGGATCGCGGGCAGGAACGGGCGCATCGCCACCTGATCGCCCATCTGATCGACAAGCGGGAACGGGTTCAGCAACGCCACGCCCAACCCCTCGCGCACGAATTCGATGACCGACACGTTCGTCGACGCCTCCAGGTCGATCCGCAGGGTCAGGCCCGCGCGGTCGAACAGGCGGTCGATGGCGGCCCGGCTGGAATGCCGGCGCGACAGGGCGATGAACGGCTCGTCCAGCAGGTCCTCGGGGCGGATCACCTCGAACGAGGCCAGGTGATGGTCCCGCGGCAGAACGCAGATTGCCTGCGTTTCCAGCAACAGCTCGGATGTGATGCCTTCATGGGCAACGGTGCTGTCGCTCATCCCGATATCGAACCGCCCCTCGGCGATGCCGGTCAGCAGGCTGTCGCTGGCCAGCACGTCGAAGGTGATCTGGCAGCCCGGATTGGCCCGCTTGAAGGCCGCGATGCGGCTTGGCAGGAACCGATGCGCGATGGTCGGCGGGGCCACGATGGACAGCGTCCCCTCGTGCGCGTCCTGCGGCCGGTCGGCGCGATGGACCAGCCGGGCCAGCGTCTCCAGCACCGGGGCCAGCTGCTCGCTCAGCGACAGGGCCTCGATCGTGGGGACCAGGCGGCCGTTGGTGCGCAGGAACAGCTTGAACCCAAGCCGCTCCTCCAGCTGCGCCAGCCTGCGGCTGACCGCCGACTGAGAGATGTCCAGTCGGCGCGCCGCGCTGATCGCGGTGCCATTGGCCACCAGCGCCTGCAGAACCTCCAGTTCGCGCAGGGATATTCCCGACCGGCGGTCCCGGTCGGCGGCAGTGTCATCCGGTTCCATCGGCACCCTATGAGAAAAACGCATTGATATTCGCGATTGACATCTGATTATCGCATCATACCCTGAACGCCAAGCGGGATTGCACCACCGGGGACCAACCCCGGGGCGACCGGTCCGCGCATCACCAGCAGAGAGGATATTGCGATGAAAGCATTCGGCTTGCCCCTGATCGCGGGCGTCGTGGTGGCGGGACTTGCCCCGGCCGCCGCGCAGAACCTGACCATCGGCCTGAAATCCGAGGCCACCTCGATGGACCCGCTGTTCCACCAGCTGTCCACCAACATCCAGGTCTCCAAGAACATCTTCGAGGCGCTGACCACCCAGGACGCGCTGCAGATGGTCACCCCCGGCCTTGCCGAAAGCTGGGAGGCGGTGGACGACACCACCTGGCGGTTCACGCTGCGCCAGGGCGTCAAATTCCACGACGGCAGCGATTTCACCGCCCGCGACGTGATCTATTCCTTTTGCCGGGTGCCGCTGGTCGAAAACTCGCCCTCGGCCTATACCATCTTCACCGGCGGCATCGCCGACATGGCGGCCGAGGATGATCACACGCTGACCATCACCACCACCGCCACAAACCCCCTGCTGCCCGTCGACCTGTGGAGCCTGGCCGTCCTGTCCGCCACTGCGCTTGGCGCCGACGATCAGGTGACCTACGGCCCCGACGGCACCTGCACCGGCATGGGCGACGTGCCCCAGGCCCCGGCCTTCAACGACCCCGCGGTCGCGGTCGGCACCGGCCCCTATGTGCTGGACCGCTATACCCGCGGGTCCGAGGTCGTGGTGACGCGGTTCGACGACTACTGGGGCGGCACCCCGCAATGGGAACAGGTCACCATGCGCCCGATCACCAGCGACGGCCCCCGCGTGGCGGCCCTGCTGGCGGGCGATGTCGACATGATCGAATCCCCGCCCATCCAGGACATCCCGCGGATCGAACAGGGCGAATTCACCATCGTCGACGCACTGTCCAATCGGGTGATCTATCTGCACATGCTGCAGCAGGAGGACGCCCCCGGCATCGGCGGCACCGACGGGGAAAACCCGCTGCTGGACGCGCGGGTGCGCCAGGCCATCTCGATGTCGATCAACCGTCAGGCGATCACCGAACGGATCATGGGCGGCTATGCCCAGGCCGCGGGCGAATTGCTGCCGCCGCCGATGTTCGGCACCTCGGGCCGCGACGTCGAGGCCTATGACCCCGAGGCCGCCCGCGCCCTGCTGGCCGAGGCGGGATACCCCGACGGGTTCTCGATCACGCTCGGCACGCCGAATGACCGCTATATCAACGACGAACAGGTGGCGCAGGCCGTGGCCCAGATGCTGGCCCAGATCGGCATCAGCGTCAGCGTGGATGCCAGCACCGCCAGCCAGTTCTTCTCGCGCCGGAACGCGCTGGAATTCCCGGTCTATCTGGCGGGCTGGGGCGCGTCGTCGGGCGACATGTCCTCGCCGCTGAAATCGCTGGTGGCCACCTATGACGAGGTGACGGGCATGGGGCCGACCAATGCCGGCCGCTATTCCAACCCGGACATGGACGCCTTGCTGACGACCGCGATGGCCACCATCGACGACGACGCGCGCGACCAGATGCTGCAGGATGCCCAGACCCTGGTGCTGGACGATTACGGCATCATCCCGCTGCATTACGAACAGACGGTCTGGGCGATGAAGCCCGACCTGACCTACGAACCCCGCGTCGACCAGTACACCCTGGCCGCCGAGGTCAAGCCCGCCGCCGAATGATGCGCCCCTCCGGCACCCCCCGTCGCGGGGTGCCGGACCCCCGCACGACTTTTACAGCCCGATCACAGGGACCCCGTCATGATCGTCTATCTTGTCCGCCGCGTGGGCCAAAGCCTGCTGGCCGTCATGGCCATGGCCGTGCTGGTCTTCATCGGCGTCTTCTTCATCGGCAATCCCGTCGATGTGCTGGTCAGCCCCGAAGCGAGCCAAGCCCAGATCGCCGCCACCGTCGAACGGCTTGGCCTGGACCGGCCGCTGTATGAACAGTTCGGCATCTTCGTCTGGAACGCCCTGCAGGGCGATCTGGGCACCTCCTTCGTCTATGGCCGCCCCGCGCTGGAGATCATTCTGGACCGCCTGCCCGCCACGCTGGAACTGGCGCTGGTGGCGCTGGCCCTGTCGGTGGGCATCGGCATCCCGCTTGGGGTCTGGGCCGGGCTGCGGCCCGACAGCATCGCCGGGCGCACGATCATGGGCGCTCGATCCTGGGGTTCTCGCTGCCCAATTTCTGGCAGGGCATGCTGCTGATCCTGGTCTTTGCCGTGCTTCTGGGCTGGCTGCCCGCGGGCGGGCGCGGTGAAACCACCGAATTCCTGGGGATGCAGGTCAGCTTCCTGACATGGGACGGGCTGTCGCACCTGATCCTGCCCGCGATCAACCTGGCGCTGTTCAAGATGTCGCTGATCATCCGCCTGGCCCGCGCCAACACGCGCGAGGTCTGCATGCAGGACTACGTCAAATTCGCCCGCGCCAAGGGCCTGTCGCCCCGACGCGTGGTGCTGGTGCATGTGCTCAAGAACATCATGATCCCGGTGGTGACCATCATCGGGCTGGAGCTGGGTTCGATGGTGGCCTTTGCCATCGTGACCGAAACCGTCTTCGCCTGGCCGGGCATGGGCAAGCTGCTGATCGACAGCATCAACCTCTTGGATCGACCCGTGATCGTGGCCTATCTGATGCTGACGGTGCTGATCATCGTGGGCATCAACCTGTTGGTGGACGTGATCTATTCGGCCTTGGACCCCCGCATCCGCCTGTCGGAGATGAAGGGATGACCGATATCGCGACACCGACCCCCGTCCGCATCGACAGCCCCGCGAAACGCATCGCCAAGCAGTTCGTCGAGGACCGCATCGCCGTCATCGGCCTGATCCTGTTCGTCCTGATCGCGATCATCGCCATCGCCGCGCCCTGGATCGCGCCCCAGAACCCCTATGACCTGATGCAGCTCAGCATCATGGATGGCGGCCTGCCGCCCGGAGAGGTCAGCATGGCCACCGGCCAGACCTTCTGGCTGGGCACCGACCCGCAGGGCCGCGACATGCTGTCGGCCATCATGTACGGGCTGCGCATCAGCCTGATGGTCGCGGTCGTGTCGCTGACGCTGGCCATCACCATCGGCACCATCGTCGGCGTCTCGGCCGCCTATTTCGGCGGGCGCTTCGACAGCATCGTCATGCGCATCGTCGACCTGCAACTGTCCTTTCCCGCCATCCTGATCGCGCTGATCCTGCTGGCGCTGCTGGGTCGCGGGGTGGACAAGGTGATCCTGGCGCTGGTCATCGTGCAATGGGCCTATTACGCGCGCACCGTGCGCAGTTCCGCCATGGTGGAAACCCGCAAGGATTACATCGACGCCGCCCGCTGCCTGGCCCTGTCCAACCGGCGGATCATGTTCCGCCACCTGCTGCCCAATTGCGTGCCCCCCCTGATCGTGGTCGCCACCGTCCAGATCGCCCAGGCCATCGCGCTGGAGGCGACGCTGTCCTTCCTGGGCGTGGGCGTGCCCATCACCGAACCCTCTCTGGGCCTGCTGATCGCCAACGGCTACGACTACCTGCTGTCCGGCCGCTACTGGGTCAGCGTCTTTCCCGGCGTGGCCCTGGTCGTCACCATCATCGCCATCAATGTCGTGGGCGACCGCCTGCGCGATGTCCTGAACCCGAGGTTGCAGACATGACCGCCCTTCTGGACGTCCGCGACCTGCAGACGCATTTCATGACCCGCGACGGCACCGCCCGCGCCGTGGACGGGGTCAGCTTCACGCTGGAACGGGGCCAGATCCTGGGCCTGGTCGGCGAATCCGGGTCCGGCAAGTCGGTCACCGGGTTCTCGATCCTGGGGCTGGTCGATCCGCCGGGCCGGGTGGCCGGGGGCCAGGTCGTCTTTGACGGCGCGGACCTGATCGCGGGCGGCGAAAAGGCCATGCGCGCCCTGCGCGGCAAGCGCATCGCGATGATCTTTCAGGACCCGATGATGACGCTGAACCCGGTCCTGCGCATCGACACCCAGATGGTCGAGACCGTCCGCGCCCACGAAACCGTCTCACGGGCCGAGGCCCTGCGCCGCTGCCGCGAGGCGCTGGTCCAGGTCGGCATCTCGTCCCCGGACGAGCGGTTGAAAAGCTATCCGCACCAGTTCTCGGGCGGCATGCGCCAGCGCTTGGCGATCGCCATCGCGCTGTTGCACAAGCCCGACCTGATCATCGCGGACGAACCCACCACCGCGCTGGACGTGACCATCCAGGCCCAGATCCTGTCCGAGGTGCAGAAACTCTGCGCCCAATCGGGCACCGCGCTGATCTGGATCACCCACGACCTGGCCGTCGTGTCGGGCCTGGCCGACCGCCTGGCGGTCATGTACGCGGGCCGCATCATCGAGGACGGACCCACCGCCGACATCATCGCGAACCCCCGCCACCCCTATACCCGCGGCCTGATCGACAGCGTCCCCCACGGCAAGCGCCACGGCGCGATGCTGACGCAGATCAAGGGCATGACGCCGTCGCTTCTGAACCTGCCAAAGGGGTGCAAGTTCGCGCCCCGCTGTCCGCGCGCCGATGCCGCCTGCCAGGTTGAACCCGCCCTGACCCCCCGCCGGCCCCGGCCGCCAGGTGCGCTGCCACCACCCCCATGCCGACGCAAAGGCCACCCCGTGACACCACAGCCCAGCCTGCAGATCGACGGCCTGTCCAAGCGGTTCACCAAGGACCTGGACATCGCCGAACGCACCGCCCGCCGCTTGGGCGCCAAGGTCGCGCCCGTCACGGTGCATGCGGTCGACACGATCCATCTGGACATCCGCCGCGGCGAGGTCCTTGGGCTGGTCGGCGAATCCGGCTGCGGCAAGTCCACGCTTGGCCGCATGGTGGCGGGGCTGACCCGCCCCAGCCAGGGGCGCATCCTGTACAACGGCCAGGACGTGGCGACGCTCAAGGGCACCGCCGCCCGCGACGCGGCGCTGAAGATCCAGATGGTGTTCCAGGACCCCATGTCGTCCCTGAACCCCCGCCTGCAGGTCCGCGACATCGTCGGAGAGGCGCCGCGCGTCCACGGCATCGTGCCCCGCCGCGACATCCCCGCCTATGTCGAACGGATGCTGGAACAGGTAGGCCTCGACCCCAGCATGGGCAAGCGCTATCCGCACCAGTTCTCGGGCGGACAGCGGGCGCGCGTGGGCATCGCCCGCGCGCTGGCGGTGCGCCCCGACATCCTGGTTTGCGATGAATCCGTGGCGGCGCTGGACGTGTCAATCCAGGCGCAGGTGCTGAACCTGTTCGTTCAGCTGCGGCAGGATTTCGACCTGACCTATCTGTTCGTCAGCCACGATCTGGGCGTGGTCGAACATATCTCGGACCGGATCGCGGTCATGTATCTGGGTCGCCTTGTCGAACTGGGCGAGGCCGAGGACCTGATCGCGCGTCCCAACCACCCCTATACGCAGGCGCTCGTCAGCGAGATCCCGACCTTCGAGACCGGCAAGAAGACCTATCACGCCATCAAGGGAGAGATCCCCTCGCCCCTGAACCCGCCGCCGGGGTGCCATTTCCACCCCCGCTGCCCCCATGCCCATGACCGCTGCCGCATTGAGGTCCCCGCCCTGCGCGCGGTCGCCCCCGGCCGCCTGTCCGCCTGCCACCTGAACGACCAAGCCTGACCAAAGGACATCCCGATGCGAAACGACAACCCCCTCTGGCCGCTGGTCGATGCCCGCGCCGCCCAGTTCACCGGCCTGGCCGACGCCGTGTTCGACACGCCCGAACTGGCCTATGGCGAGGTCAAATCCTGTGCCGCCCACACCCAGATGCTGCGCGACCAAGGCTTCCGCGTGACCCAGAACCTGGCCGGCATCCCGACCGCGGTCATGGGAGAGGCGGGCACGGGCGGCCCGGTCATCGCCATCCTGGGCGAATACGACGCCCTGCCCGGCCTGTCCCAGGAACCCGGCCTGGCCCAGCCACGCCAGATCGCCGATCACGGCTTCGGCCACGGCTGCGGCCACAACCTGCTGGGATCGGCCGCGCTGTCGGCCGCCACCGCCGTCAAGGACTGGCTGGAGGCCGAAGGGCTGCCCGGCCGCGTCCGCTACTACGGCTGCCCGGCCGAGGAAGGCGGCGCCGCCAAGACCTACATGGTCCGCGACGGGCTGTTCGCCGATGTCGACATCGCCATCACCTGGCACCCGGCCAGCTTCAACGCGGTCGACGACATGCGGTCCTTGGCCAACACCCGCATCGACTTCACCTTCCACGGCAAGGCGGCGCACGCGGCGGGCGCGCCCGAACTGGGCCGCTCGGCGCTGGATGCGGTCGAGCTGATGAACATCGGCATCAACTACATGCGCGAACACATGCCCGACGCGGCGCGGGTGCATTACGCCTATCTGGACGCGGGCGGCATCGCCCCCAACGTGGTCCAGGCCAAGGCGACCGTGCGCCAGCTGATCCGCAGCCCCGACCTTGCGGGCCTGTCGTCGCTGGTCGACCGCGTGCGCAAGATCGCCGACGGTGCGGCGCTGATGTCGGGCACCACCGTGACCTCACGCGTGTTCTCGGCCGTGTCCAACCTGACCGAGAACGCCCCCCTGTCCCGCGCCATGCAGGCCCAGTTCGAGGCGCTTGGCCCCGTGCCCTTCGACGCGGATGACACGGCCTTCGCCACCGCCATCCGCGAAAGCCTGACCC
>NZ_BBPH01000144.1 GCF_000787695.1 Paracoccus sp. PAMC 22219
TCGTCCTTTGCCTTTGTCGAGGCGGTCGGGCCGCTCTACGGGATGAAGCTGCTGAAGGGCGCGATGGGCCGCGACGCCGCCCGTGCCCCTGCGGGCGCGCCCCGCCTGTCCGTCCCGATGTCGGCGGCGGACAAGGGACGGCTGGCCGCCACCATCCTGCGCGCCATGGGCCTGGTCGCGGGGCATGCAAGGCTGGTCCTGCTGGTCGGCCACGGCGCCAGCATGACGAACAACCCGCATCACAGCGCCTATCACTGCGGCGCCTGCGGCGGCCAGACCGGAGAGATTTCGGCCCGCGTGCTGGCGGACCTGCTGAACGACCCCCAGACACGGGCGGCCCTGCCCGGTCACGGCATCACGCTGCCCGATGATACGCTGTTCGTCGGGGCGCTGCATGACACCACGACGGATCAGGTGACGCTGCACGCCGCCGATGCGCCGGCAAGCCACGCGGGCGATCTGACCCGCGCCGCCGACTGGCTGGACCACGCCGGGGCGCGCAACCGCACGGTCCGCGCGGCACGCCTGTCGGGGGCAAGCCCCGCCACGGTGGCGGCGCGCGCGTCGAACTGGGCCGAGACGCGGCCGGAATGGGGGCTGGCCGGATGCGCCGCCTTCATCGCCGCGCCACGCGCCGTCACGCGCGGGATCGACCTGGGCGGGCGCGCCTTCCTGCACAGCTATGACCGCGCGCTGGACCCCGATTTCACGGTGCTGGAGCTGATCCTGACAGCCCCGGTGGTCGTCGCCAGCTGGATCAGCCTGCAATACTATGGCTCGACCGTGGCCCCGCCCCTGTTCGGGGGCGGCACCAAGCTGATCCACAACGTCACCGGCGGCATCGGCGTGGTCGAGGGCAATGGCGGCCGGCTGCGCCCCGGCCTGCCGTGGCAGGCGGTCCATGACGGCACCTGCACCGTCCACGACCCGCTTCGGCTGACGGTGATGCTGGACGCCCCGACGGCGGCCATCGACGCGATCCTTGGCCGTCATCCGGACGTGGCGCGCCTGTTCGACAAAGGCTGGCTGCATCTGCTGGCGCTGGAGGGGGGCCGCGTCGTCGCACGCCATCGCCCCGGCAAGGGCTGGCAGGACGAGGGTTTCAGGATCGCGGCATGACGGGTGGTGCAACGTCGGCTCCGGTCATGTCGGGTTCAGTCGGTGTTCATCTGCCGTTCATCCTGGCGACAGGCGGTGTTCAGCAAGGCTGCCCATCTGACCTGCGTGGCGATGATCCATCGCGCGACAGCAGAAGGAACGACCCGATGAAACCGATGCAAACCGCCGTCCTGTCGATCGGCCTGGCCTGCGGCCTGTCCGGCGCCGCCCTGGCCGAGGCCGTCCGCGACACCACCATCACCGAGGCCGACGTCCTGGCCGCGCAGCAGGCATGGGGCGACGCGCTGATCCGCATCTCGGACGCCCATGCCAAGGGCGGGCAGGAAGCGGCCAGGGCCGCGGCCGAACAGGCCCTGGATTCGGCCTATGATTATGCGCAGGGCCCGGTGCTGTTCAAACCGACGCTGACGACCGACCCCCAGATCTTTCGCACCGACCGCGAAGGGGCCCTGTCCTATTTCGTCGGCGGCAACCCCGACTATCCGCAGGATACGGGCTTTGCCCTCAAGGAATGGACCGATGTCGAGGTCGACAATGCCGCCGTGATGCTGAACGGCGATCTGGCGACCAGCCTTGGCACCGTCCAGTTCACGGACAGGGACGGCAACGTGACCACGGTCGACAAATCCTGGACCTTCCGCAAGGACGATGCAGGGGTGCTGCGGATCATCCAGCACCATTCCTCGCTGCAGTTCCAGGGCTGAGGGCGCGCCTCACACGTCCAGGCGGTATCCCAGCCCCCGGACCGTGGTGATGCGCACCCCACCCTCGCCTGCGCGTCCCAGCTTGGCGCGCAGGCGGCTGACATAGACGTCGACGACATTGGTCAGCGGGTCCTCGCTGGCGCCCCAGACATTGGCCAGGATACGCTCGCGGCTGAGAACCCGCCCCGCCGTGGTCAGCAGCAGCTCCAGCAAGGCCAGCTCCTTGGCGGTCAGGGTGATCTCCTCGTCCGCCACGGTCACGCGCATGCGGTCGCGGTCCAGGCACACGTCGCCCACCACCAGCATGCGCCCCCCGACCGGGCGCAGGTCGGGACCGCGACGCAGCAGCGCCTCGATCCGGGCCAGCAGCTCCTCGAAGGCAAAGGGCTTGACCATGTAATCGTCGGCCCCCATCCGCAGCCCCAGGATGCGATCCTCGATCGAACCCAGCGCCGACAGCATCAGGATCGGCAGCGCCACGCCCCCGGCCCGCAAAGTCTGGCAGATGTCGGACCCGTTGATGACCGGCAGCATCAGGTCCAGCAGGATCAGGCAGGGTTGCGGATCGGCGCGGTGCGCGGCCCACATCCGCAGCGCGGCCTCGATCCCGGCGGGACCGTCGACGGCGATCTGCACCCCGTAGCCCTCGGCGCGCAGACCGCGCTGCAGAAAGCCCGACACGCGCGGATCGTCCTCGATCACCAGGATGTTCATTGAGGCGCCTCCGACAGCGATGCCGTCACCACGGGCAGGCGCAGGGTCGCGATGGTGCCGCCACCCGGCGGACTGTCCAGCGCGATGTCGCCGCCATGGGTGACCGCGATGTCGCGCGCGATGGCCAAGCCCAGCCCGGTCCCGTCGGGCCGGTGGCTGCGGGCATTGTCTGCCCGAAAGTTGCGCCCGAACACATGCGGCAGGTCGCCCGGGGGAACACCGATGCCGTCGTCGCGGACGGTCAGACACCACCAGGCGTCGGCGCGGGTCGAGGCGACATGGACATGCCCGCCCGGCCGGGCATAGCAGACGGCATTGTCCAGCAGCGCCGTCATCAGCTGGCGCAGCCGCTTGGGGTCGCCGGTGACCCGCGTCTCGGCGTCGTGCAGATCGGTCGTCAGGCGCACATCATGCCGCGCGGCCAGCGACATGGCATGCAGCAACGCATCCTCCAGCGGGCCGGCGACGTCCAGATCGCGGCGCGGGGTCTCCATCGCCTGGGCCCCGTCGCGGGTGACCGACAGCAGGTCGTCGATCAGCCCGCCCATCTGGCGGGCGACCTGCGCGATGCGGTCGAGGGCCGCGGCCAGGGCCGATGCGTCCTGCGGCCCGCGCAGCGACACCTCCGCCTCGCCGCGGATCGCGGTCAGGGGGGTGCGCAACTCGTGGCTGATGTCGTTCAGCAGACGGCGGCGGTTCGCCTCGGCGCGGTGCAGGCGCGCCATCGCGGATGACAGCTCTGCCGTGCGCAGGCGGACCTGATCCTCCAGCTGGTTGCGCTGGTCGGCCTCCTGGTCGCGGCGGCGCGCCAGTTCTGCGGCCATGCGGTTGATGCTGGCGGCAAAGCGCGCGAATTCGTCCTGCCCCCGCACCGGGATGCGGTGATCCAGGGCGCCCTCCTCATAGGCCCGCGCGCCGCGCACCATCTCGCGGATCGGGCGGTGCAGGGCGCAGGCCGCCCATGCAGCCAGCAGCAGGGCCAGCAGCGTCGTCATGCCCGCCATGCCCAGCGACAACAGGCGCAATCGGGCCAGCGCGGCGTCGGCATCGTCGCGGTGGCGTTCCAGCACGTCCGCCTCGGCCAGGATGCTGCGGTCCAGGACCTCTCGCAGGTCGCGACCGGTGCCGCGATCGAACACCGTCTCGATCCGCGCCCAGGCGGCACGGGCATCGACGATGTCGGGCTGTCGGGTGATGTCGCGCAAGGCGGGCTGCAGCGCCACGACGCTGTCGGCCAGCAGGCCCAAGGCCTCGTCGCGCAGATCGTGGTCGGGGCCGGACAGGGGGTCGAATGACCGCGACTGGCGGCTCAGATCCTGCAACCGGGCGATCGTCGCGGTCATCCGCTCGCGCAGCATCTCTCCGTCGGCCTGGTCATGGGGGGCACCCATCAGGGCGCGCAGGGACCAGGCGCGAAGACGCTGCTTGGTGGCCGACAGCTCCAGGAACCCGCTTTGCAGATCCCCAGTCACGCGGCCGCGCATCACTTGCCGTTCCGCTTCGGCGGCGATATGCGCGTTGACCCCGCCCTGCGCGAGGATCAGCAGCCCCAACAGAAAGAACGCGGTCAGCAGCCGGAGCGAAAAGCGGGTCTTCAGCAGTGTCATCTGGGCGATGCTCCGGGGTAAAGACCATCCGAATATTGTCTCGTCCGCCCCGAGACAAGCGCCGCTTCCCTGCGCAAAGCGCCTGGTGGACCGTCTGCGTGTTCAGGCTTTGCGGACACGGGTCTGTGCGCTTTTTGCTGGCTCCAGGATCAGGGAAACGACCTGATCCTTCACTCACGCTGCCGCGGCGAACAGGTATCAGCTCTGCTACGCTGAAAGGCGTGAGATTATGTCCCATGCAAAGGTTCGGCTGGTCACCCGGCATCCGACTGTTCAGCGCGCCTGCCCCATGGTGCCGCAGTCTTGCAGATGGCAAAGCACTCCGGTGCGCTTTCCGAGGGTCCATTTCTGGATTAAGGGATGTATCCGGCCATGGACCGCCTGTCTGACGCTTGAGGGAACAGTGCCAGTGGTCGGGCCACTGCCTTGAGTCGCCTGGAAGGACTGATGAAAACGCAATCCCCCACCAACATCGCGCAGGATGCCGCCCGGCGCAATCTGTCACAGCTGAACCGCATGCGCTGGATCGCGGTCGCGGGGCAGTTGTTGGCGATATGGGGGACGGTCGCCCTGCTGAACGTCACCACGCTGCCGTGGCGGCAGATGCTGCCCGTGGTGGCGTTCCTGATCTTTCTGAACCTCTTTTCGGCGTGGCGGCTGCGCCGGGGGCATCCCATCACCGAACTGACCGTGACGGTCGAGCTGCTGATGGACGTCGCCTGCCTGACGATCCTGCTGTACCTGTCGGGCGGCGCGTCCAACCCCTTCGTGTCGCTGTTCATCCTGCAGGTCATCCTGGCGATCGTGCTTCTGCCGCACGGGCATGCGGCCGTGATCCTGCTGGCGACGATCGCGGCGCATTACTGGCTGACGGGCAATGGCGTTCCCCTGCCCCTGCCCCATCGGTGGCACGGGGCCGGACCCAGCTTTCTGGACCTGCACCTGCAAGGGATGTTCCTGTCCTTTCTGCTGGCGGCCAGCCTGCTGACCTGGTTCGTCACCCGCATCACGGCCAACCTGCGCGACCGCGACGCCCAGATCCAGGCCCTGCGTCAGCAGATGCTGGAGGAGGATCACCTGGTCCGGCTTGGCCTTCTGTCAAGCGGCGCGGCGCACGAGCTGGGGACGCCCCTGACCACGCTGGCGGTCACGCTGGACGATTGGCAGACGCTTGGCCCGCCGACGGGGGCAGAGCTGACGGACAAGATCGCCGTCATGCAGCGGGAGCTGTCGCGCTGTCGCCAGATCGTGTCGGAGATGTTGCTGTCGTCGGGTCAGGAACGCCTGGAAGAGGCGCAGGCGATGCGGGCGCGCGCGTTTCTGGAGGCGGCGATCCAGGGGCTGGAGCTGCCCTTGCGGATCCGCTTTGACGTCCGGTACGACCCGCTGATCATGGCCGATCCCATGCTGGAGCAGGCGGTGCGGCAGCTGCTGGACAATGCCGCCGAGGCGGGAAGCCGGAACATCCGGATTTCGCTGTCGCAGGCAGGCCCCGATCAGCTGGCGCTGGTCATCGAGGATGACGGCCCCGGCTTTCCCGAAGGCATCCTGGCCGATCCCGGACAGCCCTATCTGAACTACAAGGACGGGGCGGGTCGGGGCCTTGGCCTGTTCCTGACGGGCAATGTCATGCGCCGCCTGGACGGCGAGATGCGGCTGGCCAATCTGGCGCATGGCGCGCAGGTGACGATGATGCTGCCAACGCTGGAGACCGCCGCATGAGCCGCCACCTGCTGATCGTCGAGGACGATGCCGCCCTGGCCACGACTTTGATGGAGAGCTTTGCGCGGCGCGGCTATCAGGTCAGCCACGCGGGATCGACCGAGGAGGGCATTGATCTGGCGCAGGGCCAGCCCTTCGACCTGGCGCTGGTCGACCTGAAGCTGCCGGGACGCAGCGGGCTGGAATGCGTGCAGGCGTTGGCGGCACTGGACCCCGCGCCGCGCATCGTCGTGCTGACCGGCTTTGCCAGCATCGCCACCGCGGTCGAGGCGATCAAGCTGGGCGCGGCTCATTACCTGGCCAAGCCCGCCACCACATCCGAGATCGAGGCCGCCTTTGCCCGTGACAGTGGCGATCCGTCGGTCGCTGTCGCCGCGCGCCGCACCAGCTGCGCACGCAGGAATGGGAAACGATCCAGGCGACGCTGCGCGACTGCGATTTCAACATATCCGAGGCCGCGCGACGGATGGGCATGCACAGACGGACCTTGGCGCGCAAGCTGGCCAAGAAACACATCGGCTGAGGTCGGCGGCAGGGCGGGCGGATCGAACCGTCGATGCCGCGGACTGCCCGGCAGCGTGCCTTAGTGGTCGGTGGGACGGTGGATGAAGAACAGCAGGAACGCCAGTCCCGCAGCCATCGCGAACCATGTCAGCGCATAGCTGAGATGGCTGTTGGGAAACGACACGACGGTCAGCCCGCCGATGGGCGCGCCCTGCCCCGGCCCGCGGTCGAGGTCCAGAAACCACGGCGCGACCGGGTCAAGGCCCGTGGCGCCCGCGATGGCCTGCGTGTCGCGGGAAAACCAGCGGTCACCAGCGGGATCGTTCGCGCGCAGGAAGGCGCCGTCCTCTTGGGTCCACCGCATCAACCCGGTCAGGGATTGATCGGCCCCCGTCGCGCCGGATCATAGTCCGAGACCTGATCGACCGCGACGAAGCCGCGGTTGACCAGCAGCCGCCAGCCCTGATCGGTCTGGAACGGCGTCATGACCCAATAGCCGGCGCCAAAACCCGTGACGGCGCGGACCAGCGTATCGTCAGCCCGCAGATAGCGGCCGGACACCACGACGCGCCGATATTCGACCGCGTCGTCGTCGGTCAGCATATCCGGGGCCGGCGCCGCGACGGGGGCGGCGGTCACCGCGGCCTCGGTCCGCGCGATCAGGTCACGCTTCCAGTCCAGCCGCTGCAGCTGCCATGCGCCAAGGGCCAGGAAGACCAGGCACAGGACGGTGCCGGGGATCACGATCCCCCACCGCACCGGCCCGCGCCGCGCCGCCATCTCAGGTCCCGAAGCCGGACAGCTGCGGCATGCCGTCATGGTTCATCTGGGGCATCATGTTGGCGTTCATGTTGTGCATGACCCACAGCGATCCGGCCAGGATGATCACCACCACGACGACGGTGAAGATCAGCGCCATCATCGTCCAGCCCTCGTCCGAGCGGCCGTTCATGTGCAGGAAGTAGACCATGTGCACCAGCACCTGGATCGCGGCGGACCCGATCACGATGCCCGCCGTCAGCAGGCGGCTTTCCAGGCCCCCCATCATCACCAGGCCGAAGGGAATCGCGGTCAGGATGACCGACAGGATGAACCCGATGGCATAGGAGCGATAGGTGCCGTGGTCATGGCCGTCGGGGTGGTGGACATGGGCTGCGGTCTTGGCATGTGCGGTGTCGGCCATCAGATCATCCCCAGCAGATAGACGAAGGTAAAGACGCCGATCCAGATCACGTCCAGGAAGTGCCAGAACATCGACAGGCAGGTCATCCGCCGGATGTTCGCGCCGGTCAGC
This sequence comes from Paracoccus sp. PAMC 22219, assembly GCF_000787695.1. Lineage (GTDB taxonomy): Bacteria > Pseudomonadota > Alphaproteobacteria > Rhodobacterales > Rhodobacteraceae > Paracoccus. Next base: position 7,665 of record NZ_BBPH01000144.1, read on the forward strand.
CCGTGCTTTCTGATCTGGATCATCAGCGTGCCCAGCCACAGGCAGCCGAAGGCCACGTGCAGGCCGTGCGTGCCGACCAGTGCAAAAAAGGACGACAGGAACGCCGACCGCTGCGGGCCTGCACCCAGGTGGATCAGGTGCTGGAATTCGTAGATCTCGACCGCCAGGAAGGCCAGGCCCAGGACCAGGGTCGCGCCCAGCCACAGCATCGCGCGGTCCTGTCGCCCGGCGACCGTGGACAGCATCGCGAACCCGAAGGTCAGCGACGACAGCAGCAGGAAGGCGGTGTTGATCGCGACCAGATGCAGCTCGAACAGGGCCTGTGGGCCGGGACCGGCGGCATAGCTTTGCCCCAGCACGCCGAACACGGCGAACAGGACCGCGAACATCAGGCAGTCGCTCATCAGGTAGATCCAGAACCCGATGGTGGTGGAGGCCCCCTCCTCGTGGTGGTGGGGGCTGGTGTCCCAGTACTGGGCGTCGTCTGCGATGGTGGGTGTCATCATGTGCTCCGATCAGGCGCCAAGCGACGCCAGCTGGCGGTCGCGCGCGGCCTCGGTCCGTTCAACTTCGTCGGCCGGAATGTGGAAGTCGCGGTCATAGTTGAAGGTATGGGCGATCGCCACGGCGACCATGCCGATGAAGGCCGCCGCCGCCAGCCACCAGATGTACCAGACCAGCGCGAACCCGCAGACCGTCGCGGCACCGGCCAGGATCACCCCGGCGCCGGTGTTGCGGGGCATGTGGATCGGCAGATAGGTCCCCTGCGGGCGGGTCTGGCCGACCTGCTTCATGTCGTTCCAGGCGTCCAGACCGTGCACGACCGGCGTGAAGGCGAAGTTGTAGGCCGGCGGCGGCGACGAGGTCGCCCATTCCAGCGTGCGCCCGTCCCAGGGATCGCCGCTTTCGTCCACCAGCTCCTTGCGGCGCCAGATCGAGACGGCGAACTGCACCAGCATCGCCCCGATGCCGCCCGCGACCATCGCCACGCCCAGGCCCGAGATCGCGAACCAGATCCACAGGTCCGGGTCGTCAAAGACCCGCATCCGCCGCGTCACGCCCATCAGGCCCAGGATGTACAGCGGCATGAACGCGAACCAGAAGCCCACGACCCACAGCCAGAAGCTGATCTTGCCCCAGAAGACGTCCAGCTGGAACCCGAGGCCTTGGGCCACCAGAAGTTGATGGCCGCGAACAGGCCGAACAGGACGCCGCCGATGATCACGTTGTGGAAATGCGCGACCAGGAACAGCGAATTGTGCAGCACGAAGTCGGCGGGCGGCACGGCCAGCAGGACCCCCGTCATGCCACCCACGGTAAAGGTCAGCATGAAGGCCACCGTCCACATCATCGGCAGATCGAACCGGATGCGGCCGCGGTACATGGTGAAGATCCAGTTGAACAGCTTGGCCCCCGTGGGAACCGAGATGATCATCGTCGTGATGCCGAAGAAGGCGTTCACCGACGCGCCCGACCCCATCGTGAAGAAGTGGTGCAGCCAGACGATATAGCTGAGGACGGTGATGCAGACGGTCGCATAGACCATCGAGGTATAGCCGAACAGGCGCTTGCCCGAGAAGGTCGCCGTGACCTCGGAAAAGACGCCGAACAGCGGCAGGATCAGGATATAGACCTCGGGGTGTCCCCAGATCCAGATCAGGTTCACGTACAGCATGGCGTTGCCGCCAAGGTCGCTGGTAAAGAAGTTTGTGCCGACATAGCGGTCCAGCGTCAGCAGGACCAGCGTGACCGTCAGCACCGGGAAGGACGCGACGATCAGGATGTTCGTGCACAGCGCCGTCCAGGTGAAGATCGGCATGCGCATGTAGTCCATGCCCGGCGCGCGCATCTTGATGATGGTGACCAGCAGGTTGATGCCCGACAGCGTGGTGCCCACGCCCGCCACCTGCAGACCCCAGATGTAATAGTCGACCCCGACCCACGGGCTGAAGCCGATGCCCGACAGCGGCGGAAAGGCCAGCCAGCCGGTCTGCGCGAATTCGCCCACGAACAGCGACGCCATGATGATCACCGCGCCGCCCACCGTCATCCAGAAGGACAGGTTGTTCAGGAACGGGAACGACACGTCGCGCGCACCGATCTGCAGGGGCACCAGATAGTTCATCAGGCCGGTGATGAACGGCATCGCCACGAAGAAGATCATGATCACGCCATGCGCGGTGAAGATCTGGTCGTAGTGGTGGGAGTTCAGATAACCCTCGGACCCGTTGAAGGCCAGGATGGACTGCAGGCGCATCATCACCGCGTCGGCAAAGCCGCGCAGCAGCATGATCAGCGCCAGCACCATGTACATGATGCCGATCTTCTTGTGGTCCACGGTCGTGAACCATTCGTGCCACAGATAGCCCCACAGGCGGTACTTGGTCAGCACCGCCATGAGGCCCGCGCCGCCGATCACGACGACGACGAAGGTCGCCCACACGATGGGGTCCTGGGGAATTGCGCTGAGGTTCAGACGGCCAAGAAGAAAGGTCGTGCTGTGATCGATCGTGGCCATGGTTCTAATCCTGTCTCTCGGCTCAGAGCTCGTCGGCGGCGGGGTCGCGCGACAGTCCGGTCAGCACCGGGGCGGGCCGGCGCAGCATGTCCACCAGCCCCGTGCCGGGATGGTTCAGCCCGTGCCCGCGCAGGGGCGCGGCATCGACGGGCGGTGGCGGCAGATCCGCACGCAGCGTCAGCATCAGGTCCTCTTCGGCGGGCGAACAGAACCCGCTGACATAGAAGGGCTCCCAGCCCAGGGTGGGCGCGCGCTCTCCGCGCTGCGCGTCGCGGTCGGCGACCAGCGACTGCATGTTCATGGTGCCTGCCAGGCCCGTGCCGCCCTGACGGTCAAGGTCCATCATCTCTGCCATGCAGATCTTGCCGTCCTCGACGCACATGTTGACCACGCGCGGGAACAGCTGCGCGTCCACGGTGCCATAGCTGTGCGGCGCGACGTTTTCGGACGGGCGTGCCAGCTCCAGGTATTCGGCGCGGTCCAGCTGACCGCCAGCCTCGCGCGTTTCGGCCGCCCACTGGTCGAAATCGCCGTCGGGCACGGCATGGGCCTTGAACCGCATGCCTGAGAAGCCCGCACCGGAATAGTGCGACGACATCCCCTGGAACGAGCCCTCGGCATTGAAGATGCCGTGCAGCGTCGTCTCCATCCCCGGCATCGAATAGATCATCCCCGCCATCGACGGGATGTAGAACGCGTTCATGACCGAGGACGAGGTCAGGCGGAATTCGATCGGGCGGTCCACCGGCACGACCAGTTCGTTGACCGTGGCAAGGCCCTGTTCGGGATAGATGAACAGCCATTTCCAATCCAGCGACACGGTCTCGATCACCAGGGGGGTCTGACCCTCCAGCGGACGGTCGGCCGAGACGCGCTGGATCGGGCGATAGGGGTCCAGGTGGTGCGTGCCCACCCAGGTCATCGCCCCAAGCGCGATGATGATCAGCGCGGGGATCGCCCAGATCACCAGTTCCAGCTTGGTCGAATGGCTCCAGTCCGGGGCATAGCTGGCATCGCGGTTCTGCGCGCGATAGCGCCAGGCAAACAGCACGACCAGCACCAGCACGGGCACGATGATGATCAGCATGATCCCCGTCGCCCAGACAAGCAGGTCGCGCTGCTGGGCGGCGATGTCGCCGGTGGGGGCCAGAACCTCGGCCTTGCAGGCAGACAGCACCATCAGGGGTATCAGCCACGGGGCTCGCTTGATTATCCGCATCATAGCTTCGTCAATCCGGGTCATTGGCACGGCCATCTGCGCGCCGGGTGATTCGCCTTGGAAAGTCCAGACGTGGTTACGACAGAAGGCGGTATTCCTTCGGGGAGGGACGTGACATTGGACAAGTTGACCTATGACAACTTGTCCAATTTTAATTCCCTCGCGACACGGGCAAGGCATCACGGTGCCCGGACCGTTCCGGCGGCGCACCCCGCGTCAATGCAGCATCTATCAGGAGGCGTCTTGCCATGGCGACGTCAACCCATACCGGTTCCCCGCAGACCACCGGCCAGGACGCGGACGATCACCACGTCTCTCCCTCTGATATCGCGGTGGGCGTGATCATCGGTCGCACGTCCGAATTCTTCGACTTCTTCGTGTTCTCCATCGCCTGCGTGCTGGTCTTTCCGGCACGCCTGTTCGGGTTCCTGGACCCGGTCCAGGGGACGCTCGCGTCGTTCGTGCTGCTGGCGCTGGCCTTCGTGGCGCGGCCTGTCGGCACGGTGATCTTCATGGCCGTCGACCGCGCCGTCGGGCGCAAGGGCAAGCTGACGGCCGCGCTGCTGCTGCTTGGAACCTCGACGGTCGCGATGGGCCTGGTGCCCAGCTATGACACGCTTGGATGGTGGGCGATCGGGATCATGGCCATCCTGCGCATCGGCCAGGGCTTGGCGCTTGGCGGAACCTGGGACGGCCTGCCATCGCTGCTGGCCCTGTCGGTCAGCCGCGAAAAGCGGGGCTTCTACGCGATGATCCCGCAGCTGGGCGCGCCCATCGGTCTGGCCGTGGCCGCCCTGCTCTATGCCTATCTGCTGATCAACGTCTCGGCCGAGGAGTTCGTGGACTGGGGCTGGCGCTATCCGTTCTTCGTGGCCTTTGCCATCAACGTGGTGGCACTGTTCGCGCGGCTTCGGATCGTGGCATCCCCCGAATTCGACGACATGCTGAACTCGAGCGAGCTTCGCCCGTCGCGCATCCGCCCCACCCTCAAGCAGGACGGCAAAAGCATGATCCTGGGCATCTTCATGCCCTTGGCCAGCTTCGCGATGTTCCACATGGTCACGATCTTTCCGCTGTCCTGGGTCTTCCTCTATTCGAACGATCCCCCCGAGGCGGTGCTCTATTCGCTGATCCTGGGGTCCGTTGCGGGCATCGCGTCGATCGTCGCCTCCGGCTACATCGCCGATGCGATCGGGCGCCGCCGCCTGCTGATGCTGGGCGCCTTGGCGATCGGAGCCTTTGCTGTCCTTGGCCCGCTGCTGCTGGCCGGCGGACGCGAGGGGGCCACGACCTACATCGTCCTGGGCTTCGTCCTTCTGGGACTCAGCTTCGGTCAAAGCTCCGGCGTGATCGCGGCGCTCTTCGGCAAGAAGAACCGCTACACCGCCTCGGCGCTTGTGTCGTCGCTGTCCTGGATGTTCGGCGCCGGCTTCGCGCCGCTGACCGCCCTGTCGATGTCCAGCTTCCTCGGCCTCTGGGCTGCCGGCATCTACCTCGGCTCGGGCGTGATCTGCACGGTGATCGCGATCCAGATATCCCGCCGTGGCCAGATGGACATCACCGACGAGTAAAGCTCCGCTGCGCCCGCTGCGGGCGCAGCGCCTCGGCCGACCCCGGTCAGGCAACCGTCGTCCGAGCCTAAAAGAATCCGTCAGAATTTGAAACTCGGTGCTCTGACCCGTTCCGAAAGCACGGAAGGCCGGAAGGCACGTATCGATGCCTTAAAGAATCCTGATTTGGGATGACGGTCGCCCAAGGCCAGACAGCTGAAGGCACCTGAGACTAAGATGCTAAAGTGGCTGATGCCCGAGCGGATGTTCAACATGGCCGCAATGATTAAAGGGCTGCGAAAAAACAGGTATCTGCCGGGCCGGATAATAGTCCTAGAGTCCTACGCAATATTTCACTTGCGATTGGCCGATCATAAAGCGCGAAACAAGCGCGCACCTGAAGGACATAGTTCGGGCTGCTGGAGTGGCGGACATACCATATTGCCGGGGCGGACCGACAAGTGGTGCGATCCATGCGCCTGAAATGCTACTGCGCGGATGGTCACGGGATCTTACCAATGAACAGTCGTCCATTGAGGTGCTTTTGATTCAAACCCGATGGGGCGGCTCTACCGCAGGCGGCTGCCCGTACTACTACGGCGCGCGTGAAACCTGCGAGGCATTTACCAGCTCTATGCGGGCAAAGGGTTCACCCTGAGTAAAGGCAACGCACGCTTGAAGATCATTGGCAAAACCACTCCAATTTAGATAGAAGCCCAGCCCAACGCGCGCGGTTGTTCGACTTCGTTCATAGGTAAGTCGCTTGCGTTGGAGCGAAAACGGGGCTTCGCCCGGATCATGGTCAGCCTTGCCGCCGGGGGGCCGATCCGAACACGATCATCATTGATGCGAGTTCTCTGAATGCACAGCGCACGGGTTGCAACCTGCGTTCAAAAAAGGGGCGCGCGGTCGACGGATCGGTCGGACGAAAGGTGGCTTGGGCGGGAAATTACACGCCGTCACTGATGCGGAGGGCCGCCGGATGAGGTTCTATCTGTCGGAGGCACAATTCAGCGACCAAACCGGCGGCGGCGCAGCCGGGTGATCTGTCGAATGGCTACTGGCGGACCGGGGACATGACGCTCACTGGCTGCGAGAAGCTTTTGAAGACTAGGGGATAAGCCGTGATCCTTGGCCGGAAGTCTCACCAGAAGATCGTAAAACACGACAAGCGCCGCTACAGACGGCGTAATCGTATCGAGAGCATGTTCGGCCGCCACAACACTGGCGGCGCGTCGCAACCCGGATCACGACCGATGCTCAAAGTCACACTGTTCCGCCACCGCTTCGGCTGCGACTTTCCCGTTCCGGGTGTGAAACGTGATGAGCCCGGAGGCCAATTAATCTCTCCGCCACGTGCACTCGGACCGGTATGGCCTGCGTTACACTACCTAAATGGCGCCCCTGAGGTAGAAGCCGTGCGGCCTGAAACGGCGCCTATCTAAGGATATGTTTCGGCAAGAAACGCTGCCACATCCACAATCTGCTGGTCTGTCATGTCTTTTGCGACCGGCATCATCAGTGCGGCATTCGGCCCCTCCGCCTCTCCGGCGCGATACGCAAGCAAGCGTTCGACAAGGTAGTCGGCTGTCTGCGCCTCCAGCGCGGGAAAGACGGCCGTTCCACCTGCACTGCGCCCGTGGCACTGCGCGCAGGCCGTGCGATACAGCGATTGGCCATCGTCGATATTGGCGCTAAGCGCGGCCAGTTCGGCCGGGATTGTCGCGGACGTGGCCGCATCCTGCGCCACCGCCGGCACGGAGAGCATCAGGGTGACCCCGAGGGCGAGGCAGGAAAGATTGGTCTTCATGTCAGATCCTTGATTTGGAGCCGCCGACCGCCCGTCATCGGCGATCAGGGAGCAGTGCCTGCTGGAAAAAAGGCGATGTTCGACGTGAATGCAGCAGCCAACAGGCGAGCTTGGTCTGTGCAACAGGCAGTATCGCAGGAGCATTCGCCCCTGCGATACGACCAGCGTGCTTACTGCGGAGTCAGGCGATAGATGTCGCCTTCGTCGATGGCGGCGTACAGGTCGCCGTCAGGCCCAACGACCACGGCGCGGAAACGTCCCGGCTCCATCGGCAACGACATCGGCGTCACATCGCCGACCGACATGCCGTCATCGGCCAGGTCGATCACGTCGATGCGCTGGCCCGGGTCCGTGCCGCCAAAGCCGATGCCCATCACGCCGACGACAAGCCGGCCGTCCCAGTCACCCCACTTCTCTCCCTCAAGAAATGCCGCGGACGACGTTCCCTGCGACAGACCATTGTTGTTCCACGCAGGCTTCATCGCATCGGGATATTCGTCCAGGTTGGTCATCGGCATGTATTCGGCGCGCTCTGCCGGATCCATGGCCTCCATCTGGTTGGGTTCATAGCCGCAATACCCGTCGGGGCAGTCGCTGCGCCCGGCGATGTTGGGACGCGGGTCCCACCCCCCGTTGCCGCCCGCGACCAGCGCGGTGATCTCGTCGGAATGCCAGGGGCCATGTTCGGACACGACAGGCTGTCCGGTTGCGGGGTGGAACGCGATGCCCTGAACGTTGCGATGGCCATAGGTGAAGATGCGCGGATCAAAGCCCTCGGGTGCGCCATTGTCGGCGACGGCCTGGCCGTCACGGTCCACGCGCAGCACCTTGCCGCCCATCATGGTCGGGCTCTGAGGCACCTCGGGGTTGTGCGTATCGCCGGTGGTTACGAACAGATGCCCGTCCGGCGAAAACCGGATGCGCCCGCCGTTATGTGCGCCGGGCCCGCCGAAAGGTTGATCGGACGCCTCGGGCTTGTAGGGGATGTCATCGATGATATCGGTGCGGTCCGACACCGCGGTCAAATCGTCGCTGACGGTCAGCCGCATGACACGGTTGGTCCCCGGCGCCGTCATGTTGGACGCTGAATAGACGTAGACATGCCGATTCTGTTCAAACTCCGGATCGACCGCGACGCCGTTCATCCCGGCCTGTCCCTCGCAGAACAGATCATCCCCCTGGAGCGGATAGCCTTCGGTCTCGCCGACACCCAGCAGGGGCTGTACCTCACCCGACGCCAGGCGCACGGACAACCCGCGGCATTTCTCGGTGAAGAACATCGTTCCGTCGGGCAGGAAAGCCATGTCCCACGGCTCTTCAAGACCGGTCAGAACAGTGGTGTGGGTCAACGACGGCCCGCTTTCTTGCGCAAGCGTCACCATCGGAACTACCGCGGCCACCGCCGCCGCAATCGCCAGCCTCCAATGGGCGCTTCTGTCCTTGTTCAACATGTCCGATTTCCTCCCTCAACGCGCGTGGCCCGCGACGCAAATCACCTCCCTGATCGGCATCGTGGGTGGTTCTGAAAAGAACCCATTGCGATGGTGCATCCGACCTTTCCGGGCTGTCAACCGCACATGGTTCAAGTACGAAATGGTTCAGGAAAGTCCCGGAACGGTTCTGCGGTTGCACCTCGCTTCATTGCCTTCAGCACGCACTGCCTGCTGAAAGGCCTGGCCTCCAACAGGCCGCAATCGGCCGCATCCTAAAGGGTTCCAAGGTATCTATGTTGAATGCCGTTGCCAGGTCGTTGCAGCGCGCATGGGCCCTAAGCGGAACGTTCCCGGGCATCGGTGACAGCAGGTCGTGACGCGCCCCAAACGCCCAAGGGGCCGGACGTGATCTTGACATGGCCGCACCATGTGTTCCGCCCAGCCATCATACCACGCCGGCAGCCTGCGCAAAATTTCACATGGGGTTCAGTATTTTAGCCTTCCCTCTGTGAAAGCCTTCCTACCGATCGCAATTACACCCTCACGTCGCCCGCATCCGACCCGCTTTGAGCCGACTGGTCCAGCGAGGCCGCCGCGCTGGTGTGACCACTCACGGAACCAACCGAAGATTGAGCAGCAGATCGGGCGGCCTAGGCTATCGGTAAGAGCTTATGCAGTCTGAAAACTGCGGACCGTCGGAGATCGATATGTCCGTATGCCGATTATGGCCTGTGACTATTGGCAACTAAGGATTACCTAGCAAGCACAGAGATCTTACTAGGGATGGACGTAGCCCTCAGTATGCCTGTCGATACAACGCCAGCGCGTCGGCTTCGGTCACTTCGACCGGGTTGTTCATCAGCAATCGCGTCTGCAGCATGGCATCTTGGGCCAACATCGGCAGGCTGTCTGCCGGAACGTTGCAGTCGCGCAGTCGTCGCGGTGCGCCCGATCGATTCATCAGATCATCCATGAACGTGACGAACGACGTCGCCTTTGCCGATACACTCTGCCGCGAAGCACCAAGGACGACATCGGCCAGTTCGGCATAGAGCGGGGCAGCGGCTTGCATGTTATGGCGCAGCACCGGACCAAGCATCAGTGCATTCGTCAGCCCATGCGGCAAATGAAAATGTCCCCCAAGCGGGTAGGCAAGGGCATGAACGGCGCCAACCGGGCTGTTCGCGAACGCCTGACCGGCCAGTGTGGCGCCTAACAGCATCGCCTCGCGCGCAGGTCTGTTCTGACCATCCGTGCACGCGGTGACCAGGTTCGCCGCCATAAGCCGCAGGGCTTCTTTTGCGAGGAGGTCCGACAGAGGGTTTTTCCTGAGCTTTCCGGTAAATGCCTCGATCGCATGCACCATCGCGTCGATTCCGGTGGCTGCGGTTTGCAGGGGCGGCAGGGCGGTTGTCAGCTGGGCGTCCAGAAGAACGCGGTCCGCGTACAGCTGTCGCGCCACGATCCCCATCTTGGTGGTCGCCCCGGTGGTCAGGATCGTGATGTTCGTGACCTCGGAGCCGGTCCCCGCAGTCGTCGGCACCTGAACCAGCGGTACCCGTGCGCCAGTCACCTTTCCAATTCCGTACATGTCGGCCAGTGACTGGTCCGAATTGATCATCACGGCGGCAAGCTTTGCGACGTCCATCGACGATCCGCCGCCAAACCCCATGACGATGTCGACGCTGGCATCCCGGCCCATCCTGGCGCATGCGATCATGACATCTTCTGGCGGGTCGGCGACGACGTCATCGAAGACGGTTATCTCAAACCCGGCCGATTGCAGCGATGCCATGGCCGGGTCCAGCAGGCCGGACTGATGCAAAAAGCGGTCGGTGACGATCAGCAGCTTGCGCTGCGCAAACCACTCGGCCAGCACCACCCCAAGCCGCCGCGCGCCGCCCCATTCGACCAGCAATCCAGCCGTGGTATCGAAGGTGAACGTTCCACTGTCAGAATGCACCGCTGCGCCTCCCTCAGAATCATGCGTTGCCTACCCTACGTTCATTCTCTCGTCCGTCGGAAGCGTCTTACGCAAAGGCGCGCCCCGCAGCAGAATGCTGGGCCGTGTCCGGTAAATTTGGCTCGTTTGTCTGAACACCCGGGATAGGCGGATTTTCCGCACACCAGCAGCATGATGCTGCAAGCGAGGAGCTGACCATGACGAAGCGGAAGCGCAACAACAGCCGTCCACGCGTCACGAGGCGACGGGGATCCTGCGGGGCCTGATCCGTGAGATCCGGATGACGCCGGATCTGAAGGCACCGGATGGGCGCCGGATGGAACTGGTCAGTGAACTGGCGGGGATCCTTGGCCTTGCGGAAGGCCAAACCTGTCCTGAACGGCCGGACATGCAAAAGCCCCGGCGTTTGGCCGGGGCTGGTGGTTGGTCCTTGACGGTGGTTGCGGGGACAGGATTTGAACCTGTGACCTTCAGGTTATGAGCCTGACGAGCTACCGGGCTGCTCTACCCCGCGCCAAGATTGTCCTGATCGGGTTTTTTTCATCGTTACAGAGAGATTAT